>NZ_BAAAYN010000023.1:0-300000 GCF_039536245.1 Cryptosporangium minutisporangium
GGCACTGCTCGGAACCGAGCCGACCGGGGCGCTCGCCCCCGCGGCCACGGTTCCCGGCACCGCGGCGCCGAACTTGGCCGAGGAACTCGCCGAGCTCGTCGACGGACGCCGCCCGGCACCCGACCCCGAAGCCGTACTGAACCCCGACGCCGGGGCGCTGACCGCCGCCGTCGGCGTCGCGGACGTCCAGATCGACCCCGCCGACCCGCACGTCCTCGTCGTCACACCGCACTCGGGCAACCCGCTCCGGATCCAGCTCCAAGCCGGAGTCGTGCCCAGCGGCACCGTCGCCCGGGCGGACGCCGCGACCATCGTTCTCGACCATCGCGCGAACCCCACGGCCGCCGGCGTCGCGCTGGCCGGCGCCATCGCCGAAGTGGTCTCCAGCGCGGCCGGACTTCCCACGGGTCCCCCAGCCGTGCGGCCCGGACCACCCACGAGCACGCCTCTGACCGTCGCTGATGCACGGTCCCTCGCCGAGGTCCGCGCCGCGGCGGCCCAGCGCCGGGTGCGCGGCCGGGCGGTGCCCGCCGCCGAGATCCTGGAAGCGCTCGGCCGCGAGCTCGGACTGCTCGGCACCGGTGACGGTGCGGTGGTCCGCCGTGGCCTCGTCGACCCGGACACCGAGCGGGCGCTGGCGGCCCTGGGCGACGCCGAGCCCGAGGCGCTGACGCGCGCCCGCCAGCAGGTGGAGGCGGTCGCCGCGCGGTACGTGGTGGGCGGCGAGACGGCCCGCGGCACCCGCCTGGACGCCAACCAGATCCGGCTGGAGGTCGGCAGCACGAGCGTGGCGCTCACCGTCCGGATCGGAGGAGGCAGCGGGCTCCACCCGGGCCCCGTGCTGACCGTCCACCCGGCCGCCGATCCGCTCGCGCTCGACCGGCTGATCGCCCGGGCGGTCGCGACCGAGCTGGCCACTCGGGCCGGGCTTCCCGCGAACGTGACCAGCGACGACGTCGCCGACACCGCCGAGCTGTCGGTGCTGGCCCAGCACGCCGCGGACCGGTCGATCGGGCGTCGACAGCGGCGGGCGGCCGCACGTGCGGTGGTCACTCTGCGGGCGGCGGCCGACCTGGATCCGGCTCGACCCGGCGGTGAGCGACGGTACGAGCGGCTTCGCGCCGCCGGGCTGATCGATCCGGACAGCCACACCGCACTCGCCGCGCTACTCGACGCCGACGCGATGGCGACCCGCCGAGCGACCCGGGACGCGCTGGTCACCGCCGCCGAACAAGCCGGTGCCACCGCCGTCACACCGGTGGGCGACGGGGTCGCGGTGGTCACGCTGCCGGACGGCACGCACGTGACGCTGGAGGTCGCCGACGGGGACCACGACCCCACGATCCGCGTCGACGGCGGCGACGTCGTCACCGTGCTGCGCCCGGACGCGATCCGACCGCTCCCGGTAGCGGTCACACCGGCGACCCTGGCGCCGACCGGGCTGATCTCCGTCGACCACAGCGGCACCGACCTCGTCGCGCTGGCCGGACAGGTCGCCGCCGAACTGGCCCGGCGCCAGGGACGACGTGCGAACGACCCGGTGCTCCGGCCCGGCCCCGTCGACTGGCCGCTCGCCGCTCACGGGGTCACCGACGTCGCCGGTCTGGCCCGCCTCCGCACCGCGCTCACCGCCGCGCCCGCGGAGGTCCCCGGGATCATCGCCGAGCTGGGCCTCGCCCACGACACCGTCGGCGCGGCCGAACGCCGGGCGACCCTCCCGGCCGACCTGCGGGCCGACGTCGCACGCCTGGACGGCGCGGCCGGATCGGCACCCGCGGTGCGCACCGGGCTGGCCACGGTCCTGGCGACGCTCACCACCAGCGGCGACGGGGCCGGTGTCCGCATCGATGACACCCGGCCGAACGTGCTTCGAGTGCGGTTCGCCGACCCGGCCGGTTCCGGCACCGACCTCGAGGTCGACATCGCGGTGTACCGCAGCACCGATCCGGGCGCCGACCTGGTCACGTTCGACGACGACGCGACGCGCGGCCTCACCGTGATCGTCAACGAGAACGCGTCCGAGGCGCTCCTGGAGCACGCGCTCACCGTGGCGCTCACCCGCTGGACCCGCCTGCAACTGACTCCGGCCGCACCGGCCGCGTGGGGACCCGGCCGGCTCACGCTGCCGCTGGACCCGCAGCGGTGGACCCCGGCGCACTACGCAGCGGTCGCGTCGCTGCGGGTCCTGCTCCGCCAGCTGCCCGCCGCCAGGACAGCCGTCGGCCGGACCCTCCTCCGGGACGCCGTGCTGCGCTCCCGGATCCGGCAGCTGTCCGGCCAACTCGGCCTCGACCGGGGCGTCGGCCGCGTCGTCTCCCGCCTCGACCTGCTCGTCTCCACCGGTCAGCTCAGCGCGGCGGACGCGCTGGCCATGCTGGAGGTCGACCGGCCCAGCCGCGTCCAGCCGATCCGACGGGCCGACGACCGCCACCGCCAAGACGCGGTGGACGCCGCACGGCGCGCGATCGAGGAGCTGGCCGGCGAGCACGGCATCGCCGAGATCCGCTGGCAGCCGGTCTCGTGGAGCACCGACCTCGGCACCTACCACGTCCGGCTGGACAACGGGCGCAGCTTCGAGCTCGAGGTGGTGGCCGGGACGCTGGTCGCCTCGGAGGCCGCTGACGGGCCGATCGACCCGACCCACCGGCTGGCCAGCGTCGTCGTCAACCAGCGCCGTCCGACCTTCGTCAGTCGCGTCGAGTGGCGGCGGCGGATGGAGCGCGAGGCGGTCGCGCAGACCGTCGCGCTCGCCACGCGACAGCCGCCCCCGGGCCGCTCGGCGGCGTCCACCCGGGCCGTCACACCGACCAATCGAGTGTTCCGTCGCGGGATCGCGGCCCTCGCGCCGCTCACCCCGGAGGACCATGTCGCGCTGGCCCGGCTCGACCGGTGGGTCCGGCAGTACGGCGGGGTCCGGGCGGCGAGCCTGGACGAGACGCGCAGCCCGGCGGCCCGGGCGGGAGCCCGATTGAGTGGCGCCCGGATGGCGAGAAGGCTCAATGAGCAACTGACCCTGCTCGGCCTGGACGCCGGGGCGCCCGGCGTCCACCTGCTGCGCGCGCACCTGCCCGACGACGTCCGCGCGATCCTGGAGCGCCACGACGGTGGGCGCGCCGGGGCAGCGCCCGAGGCCGTCGTCGACCGGGCCCGGGCCGCGCTCGACCGAGCCGCCCGGCTCGGCGGGCTCACCGTGTCCCAGCCGTCCCCGGGCCAGTACCAGCTGCACGACCCGTCCACCCGGACCACCATCCGGGTGCGGTTCGTGGCCTCCGACGCGCACCGGGACGACACCGCGGCCGGCTACGGGCGCGGCGTCGTCGTCGTTCCGCCGAGCGGAGCGGGTCCCGTCGTGCTCGCGCTCTCCCCTTGGCTCGACGACGGTCAGGTCGACCAGGTGGTGGCCAGGGCGATCGGCGAGCTGACGGCCGCGTCGCCGGACGTCGCGACCGACCGCGGCCGGGTGCTGGAGGTCGCCGCGCTCGTCGACCGGATCGGGCAGGCCCGCAGCCCGATCAGCCGGGCACGGCTCCGCAGGCAGCTGGCCGACGTCGCCCACCGGCTCGGCCTCGACCGGGACGCCCCGGGCGTCGCGAATCGGCGGGCCCTGTTCGGCGGTCGCCCGGAGGTACTCACCGAGCTGCGCCGCGCGGACGAGCTGGGCCGTCGCTCCACCGTCGACTTACCGGCCGTCTCCGCGGAGCTCGCGCGGCTGGCCGCGCACGCCGGCGTGGCCGGCGTCGCCCCGGACGCGGCCGACCCGCACCGGGTCGACGTGACCCTGGCCGACGGCACCGTCCACTCTCTGCTGATCGTCCCGGATCAGGCCGGCGAGGGCAGCCTGGCCGACGGGTACGTCGACCCGGTCGTCGGTCCGGTGCTGCGCCTGGACACCCGGGCAGAGGGCCTGGCGCGGCAGGCGGCGCTCGTGCGGGAGCTGGCGCGGGTCGCCGCGCAGCTGGACCGGCTCTCCCGAGGGCTGCCCGCGGACGCCGCCCCGGTGCTCCGTCCGGGCCCCCGGACGACGCCGCTCGCCCCCGCCGACCTGGCCCCCGACGACTGGGCGCTGGCCGCTGAGGGCCGTTTCCTGGCCCGCGCCGCCGCGGCCGGCCCCGGGCGACGCGGCCAGCGCTGGATCGCCCGCCGGGTGGACGTGGTGGCGCAGGCCGCCGGGGTGCTGGCCGACGAGCCGGGCGGCGCCCACCGGCGGGCGGCGTTACCCGCCGAGTTCGGCACGCTCCTGGCCACACTGGATGGTGCGGAGGCCATCGGCCCTCGGACGCGGGTGGCCGACGCTGCGCTGACCGCACTCGCCGACCAGCTCGGCCTACCGGTGAGCCGGGTCGGCCGGGACCCGGATGCGCCGGAGACGGTCTCCGACGGCCAGCCGCGGTACGCGGTGACGCTCCCCAACGGCGAGCTGGTCCGGGTGCGGGTGTTCGTCGACTCCCTCGGACCGGGTGTCGTCGCCCGGGTCGGCGCCGAGCAGGTGCCCGGCGGCACCGACCTGATCACGCTCGACGTCTCGGAGACCGCCACACCGGACCGGATTCGGGCGGCGGTCTCCCGTGAACTCGCCGACGCGCTCGGCGGTTACGTCACCGCCGCCGGTGCGCCCTGGCCGGGCCACCGTCTCGGCGTGCCGGACACCGCCACCGACGACCTCCTCGGCGACCTGGCCGGTGGTCGGCTGAGCGCCGCCCGATTCGCGGCGCTGGCCGAACTGCGGGCACTGGACCGGATCGCGCATCCGGATCCCGCCGACCCCCGGCCGAGCCGCGCAGCGCGGCGCCGGGCTACCCGCGCCGCCCGTGATCTCGTCACCCGGCTGGGCCTGGCAGCCGGTGCGACGGACGCCCCGGCGTTGCGGGCCGCACTGCCGGACGCGCTCCGCCCGATCGTGGCCCGCTACGACGGCAGCCGCCCCGAGCCCGATCCGGACGCCGCGCTCTCGGCCGCCGAGGACGCCGTCCTGCTGGCCGCCACCTACCGGGCGCAGGACGGCCTGGACGTCCGGATCGAACCGGCCGCCGACGGGCTCGTCGTGCGGTTCCCGGGCGCGGCGCGGATTCACCTGACGGTGGCCACCGCCCCTCCGGTCGGCTCGTCCGTCCCGGAGCTGCGCGATGGTCAGGTGGCGGCCGGCCACCGCCTCGGACCGGACACGGCGGTGCTGCTGGTGTCGCCCTCGGCGACCGACCTCAAGATCGAGTCCGCCGCTGTCGTCGAGGCCGCGCGGCTGCTCACCGCGCTCGATCCGGCCGGGCAGGCGTCGGGGCCCGACCCGGCCGGGCTCGCGACCCTGCGGCTGTTGTTGGACCGGCGCAGTACGCCGAGCCCACGCAGCCGGCTTCGGGCCCGGCTCAGGGCGTTCGCCGCGAACCGCCCGGGCCTGCCTCTGGGCGACCGCGCGGCGACCGGCGACGAGCCGAGCGAGGCGGCGCTGCGGCTGCACCTGGTCCGCGCCGGGCTCGCCGCCGACCAGCCGGGCGCGGCCGCGGCTCGTTCCGCGCTACCGGCCGACCTCCGGGCTGATCTGTCCGGACTGGACGGTGATCTGGATCCGGACGCGGGCCGCACGCTGCAGACGGCGGCCGAAACCATCGACGCACTGACCGCCGACGCCGACGTGCAGAGCGTCGTCCTGACGCCGGACGCCGACGGGTGGCAGCGGCTCACCGTGACGCTGAAGCGGTCGGGCGCCACGGTGAGTTTCCTGGTCGCGGTCGGCAGCCTGGATCCCGGGGTCGCCGCAGCGCCGGACCCGGCCGACCCCACCCGGGTGCGGCTGTCCGACACCGCGTCCCCGCAGCGGATCCAGGCCGCGCTGGCCCGGGAGATCGTGCGCCAGGCCGAGCGCGTCAGCTCGGCCGCGCCCACCGGTCCGCCCACTGGTTCGTCCGCCGATCTGCTCCGGCCGGACGCCCGGCTACCGGCGGGCAGCCGGGACCTCTCGCCTGCCGATCGGGGTGAGGTCGCCTACCTGCGGACGGTCGCGCGGCTCGACGGCGTCCGGGCGGTGCCGTCACCATGGTTCGTGCAGACCGTCGCCCGGCTCGGTCTGCACCCCGATCAAGCCGGTGCCGTCGAGCGGTCCACGCTGGTCCTCCGCAACGAGCAGGACGTGCTCGCCCGGCAGCTCACCCAGCTGGACGACCCGTGGACGCGAGCGGCGCGGAACCGGAACGCCTCCGGGTTCCCGACCGGCGTACCGTCGACGCGGACCTACATCGGCAAGGCGTACCTCTCCACCGGCAGCGCGCTCCTGGCGGCCGGAGTGCTCTCGCTCGCGCAGAACCGGCTGCCCCAGGCTGTGGTGTCGTTCGTGCTGGCGGCTACCGTGCCGATCGTCGCCGGCACCGGGGAGTGGGTGACCCGGCACCGGAGTCGGCGCGGTGCGGACGCGGGGGCCGTCGAGAGGCGCGCCGCGGAGGACGCGGCACGACGGGCGGTGGCCGCTCAGGAGTCCGCGGCGGTCGGCGAGTTGGACGCGCTCACCGCGGCCGCCGCGTTGCTCGGCGTCCCGCTGCCGCAGGCGCCCGACACCGACGTCGTCGTACCGACGGACCGGCTCGACCCGGACGCGAACCCGCTGCCGTACCGGCGGCCGCGCAGCGCTGTCCTCTCGAGCCGCAGTTACCTGCGGAAGACCGCACCGGCGCCGCTGCTCTACGGTGGCCGGCTCGGCTACGTCGCCGCCTCGATCGGCGTCTTCACCCCCGCGGCGGCCGGCATCACCGGCGCGGTCGCCGGGGTGACCGGCTCGATCGGCGAGTGGCTCAAGTACCGCGGTCAGGAGCGGGAGCAGGACCGGGACGACGACCGGCAGCACGACCGGGACTTCGAGACGCAGGTGCCGGAGGGCGGCCCGGGNNNNCGAGCAGCGGGACCGGCTGCGGGAGCTGGCCGCGACGCTCCGCGAGCAGCTCACCGAACTCGCGGCCCAACAGGGGATCGCCCTCCCGGGCGGGCCTCGCGCGGCCGGCCCGGCGACCGGGCCGAACCGCGTGGTCAGCGACGACCTGCTGCAGCCGGGGGACCTGGCGCCGTGGTCACTGCGCACCGAGCTGCCGTCCCTGGTCGAACACCTGGTGAAGTCGGGGACCTCCGCGGTCGGCCTGGGTACGACCGTGCAGGTGGCGGCGCTGGTCGGGGTCTCCGCGCTGTTCGGCACCCCGCTACCGCTCGTCGTCCTCTGGGCGGGCCTGGCCGGCGGTGCGATCGGCACCGTCGTCGGCGGCGTGTCGGAGTCCCGAATGCAGTACCACTGGGACCGGCTCCGCCGCGAGCGGGAGCGCGACGAGGGGGAACTGGACGCGCAGACGGCCGCCGACCGGTCCGCGGAGTACGCGGCGGTGGTCGACGATCTGCGGGCTGTCTCCGATATCCTGCACGCGTTCGGCGTTGCGTGGCAGGTGCCGGAGCTCACCGCACCGGCCCCGGCGCCGACCACGCCCGCCCCCGCGACACCCACCCGGCGTCCCGAGGGGCCCGATTTCCGTAAGCTGCTCGACAGCGCCTACCTGCCACGGACGGTCCCCGCTGCCCTTCTCCACCTGGGTGTCGGCGTGCCGCTCGCCCTCCTGCTGGGCGCCGTCGCCCATCTCCTGCCCGGTCTGGCCGGGCGGGTCGCCGCAGTGGTGGGCGCGTTGGGCGACAAGTGGGCCGACGCCGCCGAGAAGGACCGCGCCACCACGCGCCAGGCTCCGCACGCCGACCGGATGGCCCAGGTCACCAACCGCCAGCACGCGCAGCGCGAGGACACCGAGAGGCTGGCGCAGAGCGTGCGGGCCCGGCTGATCGCCCTGCGACGCGCCCTCGCCGATCGGCGGTCCGCGGCGCCGTCGCTACCGCCGTCGATCCCCGATCCGGGCGATCCCGCATCCGGCGGCCAGCCGTGACGACGTCAGTACCGGGCGAATGATGTGGCGCTGGGCTTGTCATAGCGAGCCCGGCGCCACATCGATCTCGGACCAGGGCTACGGCGCGAGGTCCAGATAGGCCAGGCCGTCGCAGAGCAGGTCGCGCACGCCGTGCAGCCCCCAGTACGTGAGGTAGTGCTCGGTGTCGTTCCCGGACACCGCGGTGATCGCGTCCCACAGCGTCGGCCACTGCCCGGCCGTCCGCCAGAGCAGCGCGGTGCGACCCGTCGTGGCTCCCACCCGGAACCGGCCGGGCACGCCGTACTCGAACATGGCCGGGTCGTCCTCCGGGTTCCCCAGCCCGTGCAGCAGCGGGTGCAGCCGATACGCCCGCGCGAACGCGACCGCCCGGTCGGTTCCCGGGTGCACCTCGACGATCAGGCCCCGCTCGATCAGGCCGTCCAGGCGCCGACCGGCATCCGGCACCCCCTCGCCGACCGCCGTCGCCGCGATCGACGTCCGGGTCCACAGCCGATCGGTGGCCGCGCGGCGGGTGAGCTCCCAGATCCGGCCTTCACCGTCGTCGAGCTGGTGGTCGTCGGCGCCGACCCGGACCGTGCGGCTGACGAACGAACTGTCCGCCGGGTGGTAGAACGACCCGCCGTCGTGCCCGACCGCGAACAGCCAGCCGGCCGCACCGGGATGCCCCGGCTCGGCCTCCCAGCGCGGGATCCGCGCGACCGGGGAGTCCGGCCGGCCGGGCTCCCACGGAACCGACAGCATCTCCTCGGGGTCCAGCGCCGTGAACGGATCCACCGGCTCCGGCGGCGGCAGCGGCGATCCGGCTCCGCGCGGCCCGGGCACCAGCGGCGTCGGGGAGGCGGGCTGCAGCGCGGCCGCCCAGCCGGTGAGCAGCGGAGCGACGATCGCGATCCCGTGGTCGCGCGCAATCCGGTCGTCCAGGCCGCCCAGCCCCTCGTGTGCCGGGTTGGACGAACGCGCCGAGTCCGCTGCGGCGACCAGCAGGTCTCCTGCCTCCGCCAGCGAGCGCGTCGCGGCCGACCAGCGCCAGATCTCGTACCCGAGCGTGTGGAGCTCGGCCCAGGCCCCGGCGAGACCGGCGGTCGCCCCCGACTCGCCCGGAAGACCGATCCGGAACTGCCAGGCCGACCCGTCCGGGGAGTTCCCCAGCCCGTGGACGAGCGGCACCAGGCGGTACGCCTCCGCGAACGCGCGGTATCGCGCCGGGTCGCTCGGCACCTCGACCAGCAGACCACGGTCGTAGAGCCGCTCCAAGGGCGAGGGGTCGCCGACGAGCGTGCCCAGCGCCGCCGCGCTCAGCAGGTGCGGGCCGACGTCCGCGAGGCCGTGCGCGAGCAGCCACGCCGCGTACTCGACCTCGTCCAGCTCGACGGTGCGGGTACCGAGCCGAAGGTTGATCGTCGTCCGCGCGCCCCGGACGACGCCGTGGAGGTGGCCAGCCGGTGCGATCACCGGCTCGGTCCCCTGGGTCATGATCGCGCTTCCGGACGCGGACGGTGGTCGAGGTAGGCCGCGCCGTGCGCGATCAGCGTCTGGACGGCGCCCAGCACGAACGTCAGCACCTGGTCGGGATCGGCGTCCGACGGCTCGGTGCGGCCGGTGTCGCGCGCGGCCTCGGCGAGGCCTTCGCAGGCCGACCACAGGTCGGGCCAGAGGTGCGCCCACTCCCAGACTTCGAGGACGCGCGGCGTCGCGCGCAGTGCGAGCACCAGGCCGGGGACGCCGATGCCGTCCAGCTCCTCCCCCGGTGCCCGGCCGAGTCCCAGCAGCAGCGGCTGGATCCGATGGTGCCGGGCGAACTCACGCGCCTGCTCGGTGCCGGGGCGGACCTCGACGGCCAGGCCGCGGTCGAGCAGGCTGTCGAGGACCGGCTCGACGTCCGCGTGGCCGGCTTGTGCCGCGGCGGCCAGCACCGCGGCACGCGTCCAGGCGCCGCGGAGCGTCAGCTCGTCCGGCAGGCCGTGGGCGATGCCCCAGACGTCCAGTTCGGTCTCGTCGGCGAGCCGGTACGGTTCCCAGCCGGCCCGCACCACGTGGTAGCTGGGCGGTCGCCCGTCGCCCGGATGGACGGCTCCGAGGTAATGGCCGATCGGAAGGACTATGGGTGGTGCTGTGACCATGCGTCAGACCGCCGTGTCCAGATACGCCGCGTTCGGCCCGAGCAACGTCGCGACGGCCGCGAGGACCGCGTCCAGCAGGCGGTGCGGGTCCGCGAACTCGGCCCCGGACTGTGCGGCCGTGGCACGGCAGGCCGCCCACAGGTCCGTCTCCAGGTGGCCCCACTGGTACAGCCGGTACAACACCGCGCCGACCGCCGCGACCGGCTGGCCGGGCAGGCCGATCTCGTACGTGTCCGGGTCGTCGGGGAGGTTGCCCAGGCCCAGCATCAGCGGCTTGAGCTGGTGGGTTTCCGCGAACTTCGGCGCGGCGGGGGTCCCCGGCTCCACCGCCGCGACCAGCCCGTCGTCCACCAGCCCGGTCAGCAGCGCGGCCGCGTCCGGCAGGTCGGCGGCGGTGCTCAGCAGCGCGTCCTGGTCGGCGGCGGCCCCGTGGGTGAGCGCCCAGAGCGCGAACTGCGGCTCGGAGAGCCGGACGACGTCCGGACCGACCCGGACCCGGTGCACGGGCGCGCCCGAGACCGGGTCCACCGTCGCGCCCAGCGAGTGTCCGACCGGGAGCAGCAGCAATGGCATGCCCGGACCCTATCGAAGGCCGGTGAACGCCCCAGCGAGGTGACGACGCAGGTCAGCGCGGTAGTCAGCCGCCACACGAACCGTTCAGCCGTCCGGTCTTCACCAGAAGTTCGCCTGCGGCCTAGTCGGATCCGGCGGGAGCACACCGTTACCGTCGACGCATGCCGACCGCGCCACCGCGGCCTCCGCTGGCGCGCACCAGCGCCGAGGCCCACCTCTACCTGGATTTACGCCCCTGCGCGTGCGGAGAGACGGCGTTCCCCCGATCGAGCGCGATCGTGGAGTTCGGTGACGACGAGCTGGGCAGCCGGTACGACGGCGAGTGCCCCGCGTGCGGCGCCGCCCGCGAGTTCCTGTTCCGGCTCCCCGCGGAGGCGGTGTTCCCGCCGGCCGGCGTCGTCGTCTATGGCGACGGGACACCCTCCGAGCTGCTCGACCCGGGTGAGTGGCTGTGGGTCGCCGACCGGTACGCCGGCTCGGTGCCCGCCGACACCTCCGGCCTCGACGACGCGGCGCGCGCGCAGGTACGCGTCCGGATCGGGGCCGCCGCGGCGGCGATGGACGAAGTCTTGGCCTTCGTTCCGACCGATGCGGACGCCGTGCCGCCGGACGCCGTCCGGAGCGAACTCGGACGAGCGGTCTACGAGGAGGAGCCGGGGCGCTTCGACCGGGACCGGCTCGAGGTGATCCGGGACACCTACCGTGCGCTCCTTCGAGCGGGATCGGTATAGCTCACCCCGTCGGCCCGGCGACGTCGCGCTCGGCCGCCGCGGCGGCGGCGAACGTCGTCGGGACCGGTGTCAACGGCGGCCGCACGGTCCCCATCGGATACCCGTGCCGCTGCTCGGCGATCTTCTTGAGCACCCCGGGAGCGGCGTACTCCTTGGTCATCGCCCGCACCTCCTGCAGGTGCGCGGAGAGCGCCGCCGCCTCGGCGGTGCGGTCCGCGCGGACGTGCGCGTAGAGGCTGACGACCTGCTCCGGGACGATGTTGGCGAGCGCGGAGATCGAGCCCTGTGCCGTCCGCAGTCGCGCGGGCAGGTCGTCCTCCGTGCCGACCAGGACGCCCTTCCCCGCGGCACGGACCGCCGCCGCGTAACCCGCCTCTCCCCCGGAGTCCTTCACCCCCCACACCGGCAGGTCGATGACCACCTCCGTCGGCACCGGGATCGCGTACTTCGGGATGTGGTAGAGCACCACCGGGTGCCGGGTGGCAGCCAGCGCCCGCTCGTAGAACCGGCGCAGGCCGTCGGCCGAGACCGGCTTGAAGTAGTAGGGCGGCAGCACCATCACCGCCGCCACCGGCAGGTCCTCCAGGTGGGCCAGCAGGTCGAGGGTGTCGGGCAGGTTCCCCTCCGCGACCGTGGGCACGATCTGCAGTGAGCCGGCGACCGGAGCCAGCGCGTCGAGCACGGCGTGCTTCTCGTGGGTGGCGACCGAGGGGCCCTCGCCGTTGGTACCGAACGGGATGACGCCGGTGACGCCCCGCTCGGCCAGCCAGCGGACGTGCCCGAGGTAGGCGTCGACATCGATGCTCCAACGCTCGTCGTCGCGGAACGGCGTCACGTTCGCGGCGTAGACGCCCTCGAGGACGCCGGTGGAGTCCTGCGGCTGCATCGTCATCTCCCCAGGTCGACGGTCTGGTTCAGGAACGCGGTGAGTTCGCGACGGTTCGGCAGCCCTTCGTAGTCGCCCCGGTTCTGGACGCAGAACGCCCCCATGGCGTTCGCCGTCCGCAGCCGGTCCGCCGGACCCAGGCCGTCGAGCGACGCGGCCAGGTAGCCGGCGGCGAACGCGTCGCCGGCCCCGATCGGGTCCACCTGGCGGACCGGGAAGCCCGGCGAGGTGAGTCGCTCGCCGTCCACGACCGCGACGCAGCCGCGCGCACCGCGTTTGAGCACGACCTCGGCGGGGCCGGAATCGGCGAGCTGGTCCAGACAGGCGTGGTCGTCCCAGCCCCACAGGGCGCGGGCCTCCTCGTCCCCCACGAGCAGGACGTCGACGTTGGGCAGCATCGCCTCGCTGGCGGCCCGCGCCGCCGCTGGCTCCCACAGCCGGCTGCGGTAGTTGACGTCGTAGGACACCCGGACGCCGGCTTCCCTGGCGGTTCGCGCCGCCCACGGCAGGAATTCGGCCGACTCCGGTGACAGGGCTCCGGTGATCCCGGTGAGGTGCAGGTACTCGGCGCCATCGAGGACCGCCGCGTCGAACTCCCCCGGCGCCAGGGTCGAGGCCGCCGACCCGGAGCGGTAGTAGTACACCCGCAGCGCACCGACGACCTCCTCCCGCAGGTAGAGACCGGTGGGCCGGTCCGCGACCCGCCGTACCGCCCTGGTGTCGACGCCTTCGGCGCGCACCCGGTGCAGCACCAGCTCGCCGAGTTCGTCCTCGCCCAGCGCGCTCACCCAGCCGGCCGGGACGCCGAGCCGCGACAGTCCGATCGCGACGTTGCTCTCCGCACCGCCGATCGACAGCGTCACCGCTCCGGCGTGCCGCAGCCGGCCCGGCGTCGGCGGGGCGACGAGCACCATCGTCTCCCCGGCCGTGACGACCCGTGGCCGGGGAACCGGCCACGGCTCAGCCATTGAACAGTTCTCGCAACTGCTGGTTGAAGGTCAGCACGGACAAGACGCCGAACAGCAGGAACGCCCAGATCAGCGCCGCGATCCGGCCGGCGCCGGGGCGAATCTCCTTCGGCAGCACCCGCCGGTTGATCAGCAGCAGCAGCGCCGAGTACATGAACATCATCAACCCGCCGGTGACCGCGGAGATGACGAGCAGGATCAGCGGCTGGGTGAGCCCGGCCAGCAGGACGATGACACCGATCGTCACGAGGCCCCAGACCAGCGCGAAGTAGATCTTGCTCTCGTTCGTCGACTTCAGATAGGCGGTCTTCAGGACGTCGGCCCCCAGCCGACTGGTGTAGTCCACGATTCCGAGCGCCGCGGCGAACAGCGAGAAGGCACCGATGATCCAGAAGAACGTGCCGAACCAGCCGCCGACGGAGTCGTTGAGCGCGTCTCCCTCCGCCTCCAGGAAGGAGATGTCGCTGGCCAGGCCTTCCTGGCCGAACACGGTGGCGTAGGCCAGCAGGGAGGTGAAGAAGATCGTCAGGAAGCTGATCAGCACGAACGTGCTCAGCTGCTCCAGGTTGGCGAACCGCCACCAGCGCCGCCACCGGGCGAGGTTCTCCTGCGTCGGCTCGAACACGAAGCCGGTCGAGGGTGCGGCCTCCGGATGGCCGGTGACCGGGCTGACGATCCGCGGCACGTACGCGCCCATGCCGAAGCCCTTGTCCCGGATCCAGTTGCTCTGGCACAGGTTCTGGCCACCTCCGGCGCCGGCGAACGCCAGCGCTCCGAGCAGCAGTGCGAACCCGAGCTCCTCGTGCGGTATCCCTGCCTTGGTGACGATCTGGCGGCTGTCGGCCCAGGCCGTCGCGCTGATCGCGGCCACCGCGGCGACGACGATCAGCAGCAGGACGGCCGCGACCTTGACCATCTCGATCTTCTCGAGCGCCTGGTACACCACCGGGGCCATGGTCAGGGTGAAGCCGATCAGGACCAGGATGCCGATCGCGATCGGCGTCGAGTTGCCGCCGAGGAGGTACGTGATGAGGCTGGCCGAACTCGTGGCCCAGCCCGGCCAGATGTTGGCGAAGTACGCCATGATCGCGAAGACCAGCCCCCAGTGCCGCCAGTACCGGCTGAAGCCGGTGAGCGCGGTCTCCCCGGTGGCGAGCGTGTAGCGCTCGATCTCCATGTTGAGGAAGTACTGGGTGGCCAGGCCCACGAACGCGGCCCAGACGAACACCAGCCCGACCTGGGACGCGATGTAGGGGTAGAGGATGAACTCGCCGCTGGCCATGCCGACGCCGGCCGCGATGACCCCCGGTCCGATGACGCTTCGGAATCTCGCTGGTGGCTCGGGCAGCTCCCGCACTTCGGGTGCGGCCAGGTGCTTGGTCGGGAACCGGTCCACCACCGAGGTGGGGCTTCCTCCGGTCGAAGGGACGCTGACCATGGTGCCTCCTTCATCCGTGCGCTGCGTCGTTGCCGCGGCGGAACAGGCTTCGTGCCGGACCCGGCGGGTCCCGAGCGAGGTCGGTCAGACCGAGACGTGCGGGTAGTCGCCTGCTGCGTGCGGTGTGAAGGCGACGTGCCGGTCGGTGAGGTCCTCGCTGCGCCGCACGCCGAGCAGCTGCATCGACCGCAGGTACTCCTCGGCGAGGATCTCGTAGGTACGGAGCACACCGTCCCGGCCGCCGGCCATGAGGCCGTAGAGGTAGGCGCGGCCGATCATCACCGCGTCCGCGCCGAGCGCACGGGCGGCGACGACGTCCTGTCCGTGCAGCACGCCGCCGTCGATGAGGACGGTCGTCTCCGGTCCGACCGCGGCGCGGATGGCCGGGAGCACGTCGAGGGTGGCCGCCGAGCGGTCCAGCTGCCGACCGCCGTGGTTCGAGACCACGATGCCGTCCGCGCCGTACTCGAGCACCTCCCGCGCCGAGGCCGGCGTCGTCACGCCCTTGACGACGAGGTTGCCGCGCCATCGTTGGCGTAACCAGGTCAACGAGTTCAGGTCCAGGCCCGGGTCGAACATCATGCTCGCGACCTCGCCCG
The DNA here is from genome assembly GCF_039536245.1 of Cryptosporangium minutisporangium. Classification (NCBI taxonomy): domain Bacteria; kingdom Bacillati; phylum Actinomycetota; class Actinomycetes; order Cryptosporangiales; family Cryptosporangiaceae; genus Cryptosporangium; species Cryptosporangium minutisporangium. The sequence continues at coordinate 15,217 of NZ_BAAAYN010000023.1, forward strand.
GAGTCGGGCTGCCGGGAACGTCGGTGAGCGAGGCGAACGTCATCCCGCCGGTGGTCAGCTTGTTGAACCACCACATCGGATAGCGGGACATGTTCAGCACGGTCCGGGCGGTCAGCGTCGGCGGGATCGTCAGGCCGTTGACGACGTCCCGCAGGCGCATTCCGGAGACCGTGGTGTCGACCGTCAGCAGGATCGTCGAGTACCCGGCCGCCTCCGCCCTGGAGAGCAGGTCCTCGTTGATCCGCGGGTCGGCGGTGAAGAAGAGCTGGAACCACAGGTCGCCGTCGGGCGCTGCGGCCCGCACGTCCTCGATCGACGTCGTGCCCACCGTCGAGAGCGCGTACGGCACCCCGACGTGCTGGGCCACCGCGGCGACGGCGGCCTCCCCGTGGTGGTGCATCATCCGCGTGTAGCCGGTCGGCGCGAACACCAGCGGCAGACTGATACGCCGTCCCTGGAGGACGACGCTCGGATCGGGTTCGGCGACCGAGCGCAGCGCGTCCGGGTGGAACGTGACACGGCGGTACGCGGCGATGTTCCGCGCCGCGGTGATCTCCTCCTCCGCCGCGCCGTCCACGTAGTCGAAGACGGCCCGCGGGGTCGTGCGACGGGCCGCCTCGCGCAGGCCGCGGATCGAGAGGGCGCGCTCGAGCCGGCGCTGCGTCCGGCCCAGTTGGGGCCTGCGGAACTGCGCGACGTCACGCAGCTCCGACCACTTCGGTACCTGTCTGGCCGTCCTGACCGGCGCGAGGGGTGCCGGCGGGGTGTACGGAGGCCGTTTCGTTCCATCCCGGTTGCTCACCGTCTCTCCTCCCGTGGGACGGGGCGGACGCGGAGCTGCTCGTCAGTGGATGAGCTGGATCACACTTCCCCACTGAAGCGGCCCTCGAAACGGACAGCCGGCGCGACCATCGCGGAGAGCGGTTTCAGACGCGGAGCGCCTCCGCGGTGGCGGTGCCGGTCGCGTCGGCGACGGGGCCTTCGTAGACGACCGTTCCGCCGTACTTGCCGGGCCCTGGCCCGAGGTCGACGAGCCAGTCGGCGCGGCGGATCACGTCGAGGTTGTGCTCGATGACCACCACCGTGTGGCCGTGTTCGACGAGGTTGTCGAGGACGTTCAAGAGCGTGCCGATATCCCGCAGGTGCAGCCCGGTAGTGGGTTCGTCGAGGACGTAGAGCGTCGGTTCGAGTGCCTCGCGGAGCTCCTTGGCGATCTTGACGCGCTGGCTCTCGCCCCCGGAGAGGGTGGTGAGCGGCTGACCGAGCCGGAGGTAGCCCAGGCCGACGGCCTGCAGGGAACTCAACGCCTTCGTGATCGCCCGGTCGGGCAGGCGGCGGATGGCGTCGTCGATCGTCAGGTCGTCCACGTCGGCGATGGACAGCCCGTCGACCGTGTAGCCGAGCACCTCGGGGACGAAGCGTCGTCCGCCGCAGGTCTCGCAGATCGTCTCCTGCCCTTCCATGAACGCGAGGTCGGTGTAGATGACGCCGAGGCCGCGGCAGTCGGGGCAGGCGCCGTCGGAGTTGGCGCTGAACAGGCCGGCCGGAACGTCGTTGTAGCGCGCGAACAGCTTGCGGATGGGCGTCGCGATGCCGGTGTAGGTGATGGGCGTGGATCGGCGGTTGGCGGCGACCGGCTTTTGATCGATCACCACCGCGTCGTGCTGGGCGACCAGCTCGGCGGCGAGACTGGACTTCCCCGAGCCGGCGACCCCGGTGAGCACGGTCATCACTCCGGCGGGGATGTCGACCGTGAGGTTCTTCAGGTTGTTGCGGGTGGCGTCCGTGACGATGATGCGCCCGCGCGGCGTCCGGGGCCGGTCCTCGAGCGGCTGCTGCCGGGACAGTTCAGCCGCGGTGAGGGTGTCTGCTCGGCGCAGCTGCGCGAAGGTTCCCTGGAAGACGAGTGTGCCGCCGCGCTCGCCGGCTCCCGGGCCGATCTCGATGATCTGGTCTGCGATGGCCATCACCGCCGGGTCGTGTTCGACGACGAGGACGCTGTTGCCCTTGTCCCGCAGACGCTGGAGCAGCTCGGTCATGGACGCGACGTCGCGCGGATGGAGGCCGACGGTGGGTTCGTCGAAGATGTAGAGCATCTCCACGAGGCTGCTGCCCAGGTGCTTGACGGTCTTTATCCGCTGCGACTCGCCGCCGGACAGGGTCGAGGTGCCGCGGCCGAGGTGGAGATATCCCAGCCCGATCGCGACCAGGGCATCCAGCCGTGCCTTCAGAGCGGCCACGACCGGCGCGACGTTCGGATCGGTCACCGTGGTGACCAGCGCGGCGAGCTCGCTGATCTCCGTGCGCGCCAGCTCGCCGATGGTGAACCCCAGCACGGTGGCGGTGCGGGCGGCTTCGTTGAGCCGGTCTCCGCGGCACTCCGGGCACAACGCCGAGCGGGTGAACCGGGCGAGGGTCTCGCGCTTCCGGTCGGAGAGGTTGTCGGCGGTTCGCAGGTAGATGCGTTCGAAGCGTTCGACGACGCCCTCGTACTGCTTGGGGAGCCTGCCGCTCAGACGTGCGGCGTGTTCGCCGCCGTACAGCAGTGCGTCGCGTTCGGCCTGGGTCCACTCGCGCAACGGGGTGTCGGCGTCGAACGTGCCGATGTCGGCGTACTGGGCGTACCAGTAGCCGCCGTTGCCGAACCCGGGCAGCAGGATGGCGCCCCCCTTCAAGGACTTGTCCAGGTCGAGGAAGCGCTCGACGGCACTGACGACGACCTCGCCGATGCCGGAGCACGTCGGGCACATGCCGGTGCGGTCGTTGAACGAGAAGCGATTGGACTCGCCGACGTGCGGCGTGCTCACGCGGGAGAACAGGAGCCTGAGGTAGGTCCACGCGTCGGTGATCGTCCCGACCGTGGAGCGCGCGTTCCCGCCGATGCGTCGCTGGTCGATCACCACGACCGAGGAGAGGCCGTCGATCCGCCGGGCCTCCGGCCGCGCCCACTTCGGCAGCCGGTTGCGTACGAACGGGGGGAAGGTCTCGTTGAGCTGGTAACCGGCCTCGGCGGCGATCGTGTCGAACACCAGCGACGACTTGCCGGAGCCGGACACTCCCACGAACACCACGATCCGGCCGCGGGGCACGTCGACGTCGAGGGCCTTCAGGTTGTTGGCTCGCGCTTCCCGAATCTCGATCATTCGCTGCGACATATCACCGACGGTAGGACGAGATGTGGTCAGAATCTGTCCGCGATTGCTCCGACAATGGGGTCATGAGCGACGTCACTCAACGCACCCTCGCTCTGCTCGCGCTGCTGCAGACGGGGCGGGCGTTCAGCGGCGACGAGCTCGCCGGCCGCCTGGACGTCAACCCGCGCACACTGCGACGAGACGTGGATCGGCTCCGTGGTTACGGCTACCCGGTGGAGACCCAGCCGGGCCCCGGCGGCTACTACCGGCTCTCGGCCGGCAGCGCGATGCCGCCACTACTTCTGGAGGACGCCGAGGCCATCGCGACCCTGCTCGGGCTGGCCCTCCTCGCCTCCACCGGCATGGCCAGCGAAGGAAGCATCGGCGACGCGGCGACGCGCGCTTACGGGAAGGTCGATCAGTACCTGCCCAAACGGTTGCGTGCCCGAGCGGCGGCCGTCCGCGCCAGCGTCGAAGCCGGGCAGGTGCACGCCCCGAGCACTGGTGTCGACACGATGAGCGCGCTCGCCGACGCCATCCACCGCCGGCACGTGGTGACGTTCGACTACGTCGGAGCGTCCGGGTCCACGACCGAACGCCGGGTCGAGCCGCACCGCCAGATCCACCACAGCCTGCGCTGGTACCTGCTCGCCTGGGACGTCGACAAGCACGACTGGCGGGTGTTCCGCACCGACCGGATCACCGACCTCCAGGAGCGCAGTCAGGAGTTCGCGCCTCGCCCCCTCCCCGCCGACACCGGCGTCGACTACCTGCGCCAGGGTCTCCGCAAGCCGCGGCAGCGGGTGGTCCTGACGATCGACGCACCGGCGATCGCCGTGGCCGACGCGCTCCGGTACCAGGACGTCGAACTCGTCCCCCTCGCCGCCGACCGCACGCGCGCCGTCCTGCGCGTCGACTCCTGGCAGTGGCTGCTGCTCAACCTCGCGTTCCTCGACGCCGACTTCACCGTCGACGAGCCGGACGCGTTCCGCACCGCGCTCCGACGATTCGGTGCCCGCCTCGGCGGGCAGGAAACGGATCAGGCCGGGTGACCGAGAACGGCGCGAACGTAGCCGGCGAGTTCGCTCCGCACGTCGTCGAGCGGGTTCGTGCTCCGCGCCGCCCGGGCCAGCAGGAGCCCTCCTTCCACGGCGGCGACCACCAGCGTCGCGGCACGCGCCGCACGGGAAGGAGCGGCTCCGTCCCGCGTGAACGCCGCCGCCAGCACGGACTGCCACGCCGTGAACGTCTCGGTCGACGCCGTCGCGAGCGTCGTATCGGACGGCGCGAGGTCCAGCGCCACCCCGGCGACCGGGCACCCCTGGCCGAATTCACTGCGGCGTAGCGCGTCCTGCGAGGCGTCGAGGAAGAGCGCGACCGCCTCGTCCGCCGGGAATCCTCCGGTCAGCCGGCTGAGCGCCTCGGTACTCCGCTGGGCGTACCAACGCAGCGCCTCCTCGGCCAGCTGGACCTTGCCGCCGGGGAAGTGGTGGTAGATCGACCCCCGCGGAGCGCCGCTCCGCTCGATGACGTCGCCGAACGAGGTGCCCGCGTAGCCGCGCTCGCGGAACAACTCGACCGCCGCCCGGATCATTCGGTCCCGGCTGTCAGATCCCACGTCCACCTCCCCTTGACTATGACGACCAACATAGTGCACGGTGCTGGACTATGACGGTTGGTATAGAGACGCAGCCTCAACTGGTCCTCACCACCCCCGGCCGCGCGGAGTGGACGGAGGTGCCCGTCCCCGTCCTGACCGGACCCGGTGAGGCTCTCGTCCGGCCGGTCGCCGTGGCCACCTGCGACCTCGACACGATGATCAACGCGGGCTCCTACCCGCTGCCGCTGCCCTACGCGCTCGGCCACGAGTTCGTCGCGGAGGTGCTCACGGTCAGCGAGGGCGTCACCGTGGCCGCGCCCGGCGATCTCGTCGTGGTGCCGTTCCAGATCAGCTGCGGCGTGTGCCGGTCGTGCCGGCGCGGACGAACCGGCGACTGCAACGCGGTGCCGCCGCTCTCCGCGTACGGCCTCGGCGCCATGGGCGGCGACTGGGGCGGCGCGGTCTCCGACGTCGTCCGGGTGCCGTTCGCCGACGCGATGCTCGTTCCGATGCCTCCCGGCGTCGATCCGGCCGCCGCGGCCAGTGCGGACAACCTCACCGACGCCTGGCGCACCGTCGCGCCGTACCTCTCCGACACCGAAGACGACCGGCGGGTCCTCGTCTTCGGGGCCTGGTCGATCGGCCTGTACGCGGTCGCGATCGCCCGTGCCCTGGGCGCCGCGGTGACCTACGTCGACGACGACCCCGGCCGCCTCGCGGTGGCGGAGCAACTCGGCGCCACCGCCCGGGAGGTCGCGGAGAACGCCCGCCTGGAGCTGGCGCCGCTGACCGTCCACACCACCGGCCGGCCGGGTCGGCTGCGGCAGGCGATCAAGGCCACCGAGCCCGGCGGCACGCTGGTCGACACCGGGATCTTCCCCGCGGAGCAGCCGATGCCGCTGATGCGCATGTACACCACGGGCCTGACGTTCGTGACCGGACGCGCCCAGTGTCGCCGCGACCTCCCCGCGGTACTCGACCTGATCGCCGCCGGAGCCCTCGCTCCCTCGGTCGTCACCGGCCACACCGCGGGTTGGTCGGACGCACCCGCGGCGTGGGCCGGACACACCCACAAACTCGTCCTTCGCCGCTGAGCACCGCTTACTCGGGCGCCGCCGCCACCTCCACCCGGTCGCTCTCCCCGTTCGACAAGAAGCCGGCCAGCTCGCGGCCTTCCTCGGCGACGGCGGTCCGGTCGGCCGCCGAGAAGGGGCGCAGCGGCGTCACGACCACGGTGCCGGCCTCCACGGTCCACAGTGCTGCGACCCGCCCGTCGACCAGCACGGCGCGCTGACCGGCCACCGAGAGCCCGCGGTGGGCGTCGTCCACGATCCGGGTGCGGTCGTCGTAGCCGAGGATCGCGTTGTCGAAGGCGGGCAGGTAGCGGACCGGGGCCGGTGTGTCCGGGTCGGGACGTGGAGCGTCGGGAAGGTCGAGCAGCTCCCGGCCGCGTTCGTCGCGGAATGCGACGAGTTCGGGCCGGACCGCCGCCACCGCGTGCGGCAGGCCGGCGAGGCCGCACCAGGCACGCAGGTCAGCCGTGGCGGCCGGGCCGTACGCGGCGAGGTAGCGGCGGACCAGCGCCTCACCCACCGGGTCCGAGCCCGGCGCCGCCGGCGGATCGACCGCCCGCCCCAGCCACGCTTCCATCGGGAGGTTCTTGACGCCGGCGGTCGCGCGCCAGACCCCCCGCGGCGGAAGCTGCACCATCGGGATCAGGGAGCCGACGACCGCATCACCCAGGACACGCGCGCCGACGTCCGGCCAGCGGTCGGCGAGCACCTTGCCGACCTCGCTCGTCGAGCGGGGCTGCCCGTCGGCCATCAGCCGAGCTCCGGTGGCGGCCAGCTCGTCGAGGTCGACGCCGTCCAGGTCGCGCCGGTACACCCCGAGCATCCGCTGGCGGAGCATGGCGTCGTGACGGGAGCGCCAGGCCAGCGCGTCGTCGGCGGTGAGGAGGTGGATCGTGCGCCGCATCAGGCCGGTGCGGACGACCTGGCGGTCCAGGAGGAGGTCGGAAAGCTCGGCCGGGTCGAATCGGCGCAGCCGCGACCAGAGCCCGACGAACGGTTCCTGCGGCTCCTGCGCTTGCAGACCGCAGAGATGAGCGACGGCGTCCAGAACCGGAACATCCGCCCGTTCGAGCAGAAACTGGCGGGCCAGCGCCGCACGGTTCAGCGCGCGGGCACTCAGTCGGGTGAGCATGCCTCAACGGTCGCATCCATACCGGTCAGGTACTGACCGCAATTAGCGAATCCGTCGATCGTCCCGGCCCGACCCGAGGCCATCGTGCAGCAGGTCGAGCCCGTGCGCGATGACGGCGCCCAGGTCGGTGGCGGCACCTGACTCGGCCCAGCGCAGGATGGCCATGTTGATCATGCCCATGATCGCGGCACCGCCGAGCAGCGCGTCCTCTTCGCGCGGGACGTCGGAGGCGAGGAGCTGCGCCATCGCCTCGGTCCAGGCGCGGTCGCGAGCCGCGGCGGCCTGGGCGAGGGAGGGTTCGGCCATCGCCAGCCGATAGGCCGCGAGCACGCGGTCGGTGTCGCGCTCGATCAGTTCGACGACGGCCGCGCAGACACGCTGCACGAGCACCCAGCCGGTGGCGGGCTCCTCCGCGACCACCCGCTGCAGGGCTTCTCGCCACTCGTCCTGGACCGCGAACACGTAGTCGGCCTTGGTCGGGAAGTACCGGAACGCGGTGGGCCGGGAGACGCCCGCTTCGACCGCGATCTCGGTCACCGTCGTGGCGCCGTACCCGTTGGTCGCGAACAGTCGCTCGGCCGCGTCGAGCAGCGCGGTACGGACCCGTGCCCGCCGTGCAGATGTGAGAGACACCCCACTCCTCTCTTGATACTCAGTATCAGGATAGGCCTACTGTACTGATACTGAGTATCAGGAGGTGGCTTCGATGGCCGACACCGTGTCCTCCCCCGAGTCGCACCGGGTTCACTCCGCGCAGCGAAGTACCGGCCCCACCGGGCCGTCGATGGCGGTCCGCCGGAACGCGGCGAGCGCGGCCGGCGTGGTGCTGGTTCTCGCTGCGGCCGTCCACGGCTACTGGGCGGCGGGCGGACGCTGGCCGGGTTGGGACGAGGCATCGCTGGCGCAGCGCGTCGTCGGCGACACCGTCCACTTTCCGTCCGCCTTCGCGACCGCTTCGGTGGCGGCCCTACTGGGCGGCGCCGCCGCCCTGCTGCTGATCCGCGCACGGCTCCTCCCGCCCGTCCTGCCGACCGGCCTCCAGCGCCTCGGGCTCGTGCTCCTGGCCGGGGCGCTGGCCGCGCGCGGCGTCCTCGGAGCGATCACCTCGGCGCACGCCCTGGTCGGACGAGGCGCCGACGTGCCGTACTACCGGTTGGATCTGCTCGTCTACTCCCCGGCCTGCCTCGTCGTCGCCGCCCTCACCGTCGTCGCCCTGCGGAGCGGACGACGACACGTGGACGAGATCTCGCTGGCCCGGCTCTGGCCCCGCCGCGCGCCGGGAGCCGCCCTGCCGCCCGGCCAGCGGCTGCTCGAGGTCTTCCCGCGCTTCTCCGACGATCCGCGCCGGCCGCTGCCGCCCTTACCCGCAACGGCCGAGCTGACGATCGGCGGCGCCGTGGTGCACCCGCTCCACCTCGACCTCTCCGCCCTGGCCGGGGCCGTCCCACGAACCCAGCTCACCGCCGACTTCCACTGCGTGACCACCTGGTCGGTGCGCGATCTCACCTGGAGCGGCTTCTCGTTCGCCGAGGTCTGGCGACAGGTGATCGTTCCGCGGTGCGAGCCGGATCCGGACAGCATCGGCGTCGTCGTCCGGGGGGCGGACGGCGTCCAGGCGATCATCGACCTCCGTGACGCGCTGCAGCCCGACGTCCTGCTCGCCGATCAACTCGACGGAGCGCCGCTCAGCCCGGTGCACGGCGCACCGCTGCGGTTCGTCAGCCCGCAGCAGTACGGCTACAAGAACATCAAGCACGTGAGCCATCTCGAGGTCTTCGTCCGTACTCCGGAGAGCACCTTCGGCCCCAAGGAACACCCTCGCGCCCGGGTGACTCGGGAAGAGCGGCACTCCCGCCTCCCAGCCACCGCGCTGCGCTGGCCCTACCGGATCGTCGTGCCGCTGACGGCACGGCTGTCCGAACGATCTACCCGGAGCAGCACGCGACGATCGGCACGGTGACGCGAACCCGGGCGGCTCAGGCCGGCCGACTCAGGCGGGGCGACTCAGGCGGGGCGACTCAGGCCGGGCGACTCAGGCCGGGCCGGTGACCGCCGAACCGCGACGGCGGCGCGAGAGCAGCATCTCCCGGGCGAGCCGGGCGATCTCCCGCGTCGCCGGTGACAGCACGGTCGACTCCCGCTGGATCAGCGCGATCGTGTCGTAGAGCGGCTCGGCGAACGGCACGGTTCCGACGCCGGCCGGGAAACTGATGCCCTGGGACACCGCCCGGCACACGAACGTATCGCCGACGCCGCGCGCGACGAGCCCCAGCGCGGCCTCGACGTGCTCCACCTCGATCCGGGCCTCCAGCTTCACCCCGGCCAGCTGAGCGCGGTCGGAGAGCTGGCGGCGGGTCGGGTCCTTCCAGCCGTAGTGCGCGTCGTAGAGGATCAGCTTGGCCTCGGCCAGCTGCCGGGTGGTGATCGGTTCGGTCAGGTGGGTGGGATCGGCGCTGGCGTACACCACCTCGTCGCGCAGGAGCGGCCGGACGGTGAGGCCCTCGTCGTCGATCGGCAGCACGACCAGGCCCGCTTCCAGATCGCCGGCGGCGACGGACGCGGCGACCTCGACCGAGTTCTGTCCGACCAGTCGCACCCGGACGTTCGGGTACGCGTCATGGAACTGCTCGACGAGGTTCCGCAGCAGGTAGTAGTCCGCGTTGCGCAGGACGCCGAACGTGGCCACCCCACCGCCGAGCGAGCGTAAGGAGCGCAGCGCCTGCTGTCCGCTCTCGGCCGCCGCGACCGCCTGCTCGGCGTAGGGCAGCAGCTCCTCACCGGCCGTGGCCAGGATCAGTCGCCGCGGCCCACGAGTGAACAGCGGCAGCCCCTGTTCCTCTTCCAGCCGACGGATCAGCTCGGACACCGAAGCCTGTGACATCTGCAGCGAGGTGGCTGCCGCGGTGAACGAACCGGTACGGACTGCCGCAAGAAAGGCGCGCAACTGGTTGAGCGTCACGACCGCGAGGCTAGCCATAGGGAAACACGAAGGGAAGTACAAGAAACATCAGGCTAGACCTGCGGCCTGACCGCTCTTACGCTCCCCGTTCATGCAGCTGAATCCCTCTCGCATCGCCCATCTGGCCGGTGCGTACAAGGTCCTCAAGGCGCCCGCCGTCGATGGCCCCGAAGCGCAGCGCGACCCCGCGGTCATCGCCCGGGTCAGCGAGATGCTCTCGACGATCGAGCGCGGCGGCATGGACGCGGTGCTGCGTTACGCCCGAGAACTGGACAAGTGGGACAGTCAGGACGTCGAGATCGACCCGGCCGCACCCGCCGGTGACGCGCTCACCCCGGAGCTGCGCGCGGCGCTCGAACTGGGTCAGCAGCGCACCGCGGCGTTCGCCGCGCTCCAGCGCGAGAAGCTCGTCGACTTCGAGGCCGAGTTGGTGCCGGGGCTGACCGTCGGGCACCGGTACATCCCGATCGCTCGCGTCGGCGCGTACCTGCCTGCCGGGCGGTTCCCGCTGCTCGCCAGCGCGTTCATGACCGTCAACGTGGCCAAAGTGGCCGGCGTCCCGACAGTGGTCGCCTGCACGCCGCCGCAGCCGGACGGCAAGCCCAACCCCGCCGTTCTGTACGCGGCGCAGATCTCGAAGGCCGACCGGATCTTCTGCCTCGGCGGCGTCCAGGCGCTGGCCGCGATGGCGTTCGGACTGCTCGGTGAGCTCCCCGTCGACATGCTCGTCGGCGCCGGTAACGCCTACGTCGCCGAAGCGAAGCGCCAACTCTTCGGCCGGGTTGCGATCGACCTGCTGGCCGGACCGTCCGAGGTCGCCGTGATCGCCGACGAGACAGCGGACCCCGAGCTCGTCGCCGCCGACCTGCTCGGCCAGGCCGAGCACGGCCCGGACAGCCCAGCCGCGCTCGTCACGACGTCGGAGGAGCTGGCCATCGCGGTCCTCACCGAGGTCGAGCGTCAGCTGGAGACCCTGGCCACCAACGGCATCGCCGGTCCGGCCTGGCACAACCACGGCAGCGTGGTCTGGGCCCAAGACCGGGCGACCGCGGTCGCGCTGATGGACGAGTTCGCGCCCGAGCACCTCGAGGTGCAGACCGCGGACGACGAGTGGTACTGGCGGGAGCTGACCAACTACGGCTCCCTCTTCCTGGGACGCGCGTCCACGGTGGCCTACTCCGACAAAGGAATGGCGGGCACGAACCACGTCTTACCGACCGCAGGCGGCGCCCGGCACAGCGCCGGACTCTCGGTCTCCCGGTTCCTGAAGCCGCTCACGTTCCAGCGGGTGGCGTCGGCGGCGACGGCCGACCTGGCGGTCGCGGTCGACGAGATGTCGGCCTACGAAGGCATGGCGGCCCACCGGGCGACGGCGACCCTCCGCCTCGACCGCTGGTCGGCCTGACCGCGCAGTAGCTCCCCCTCCACTGCACGAGGTCAGGAAGGACGAACTGATGACCGTCTTGTTCGAGGCCCGCGGCATCACGAAACGGTACGGACATGTTCAGGCCCTCTCCGGTGCCGATTTCCAGGTCGACGCCGGCGAGGTGGTCGCGCTGATCGGCGACAACGGCGCCGGGAAGAGCACGCTGGTGAAGTGCCTCTCCGGGGTGCAGAGCCCGGACGAGGGCGAGATCCTGCTCCGCGGCGAGCGGGTGACGCTGCAGTCGCCGCTGCACGCTCGCAACCTGGGGATCGAGACCGTCTACCAGGACCTGGCGCTGGCGCCCGAGCTCGGCCCGGCGGAGAACGCCTACATCGGCCGCGAGCTGCTCAAGCCCGGCCTGCTCGGCAAGCTGGGGGTGCTCGACCGGAAGACGATGCGCACCAAGGCCGCGGAGGCGTTCCGGTCGCTCGGCACCGACGTCAAGGATCTCGACGCACCGGTGGCCGCGCTCTCCGGCGGTCAGCGCCAGAGCGTCGCGATCTGCCGGGCGGTGATGTGGGCGAAAGGCATCATCTTCATGGACGAGCCCACCGCGGCCCTCGGCGTCCGGCAGACCCGGAACGTCCTGAAGCTGGTCCGCACGGTCGCCGACTCCGGCGTCGCCGTCGTGCTGATCAGCCACAACATGACCGAGGTCCTCGAGGTCGCCGACCGGATCGAGGTGCTGCGCCTCGGCAAGCGGGTGGCGCAGCTGCAGGCCTCCGACTGTGACGTCGAACAGCTGGTGGGCGCCATGACCGGCGCCCTGGACGGGGTGGCGTGATGAGCGTGGACACACAAACGACGGCCGCACCGCTGGACGCCGTGGGCCAGAACGTCTCGCCGCGCAAGCGGGCGCTCACCAGGCTGCTGTCCGCGACACCGTTCTACCTGGCCGGCGTCCTGGTGCTGATGGCGATCGTCTTCTCCAGCCTGCGGCCGGACGCGTTCCCCACGGTCGCCAACGGCCGCAACATCCTCACCGATGTCAGCATCCTGCTGGTGATGGCGGTCGGTATGACGTACGTGATGGTCGCGGGCGGCTTCGACCTCTCGATCGGGTCCATCCTGGTGTTCTCCGGCGTGATGGCCGCGAAAACGATGGGCGCGGTCGGCGGCGAGGGCTGGTTGCCGGTGTTCGCCGGGCTGGGCGTCGCGTTGATCAGCGGCATCGCCTGGGGCCTGTTCAACGGGTTCTGCATCACCCGGCTGCGGGTTCCCGCGCTGATCACGACGCTCGGCACGATGGGCGCCGCCCTCGGTATCGCCCGGCTGATCACCGACGGAAACGACGTCCGGACCGTTCCGCTGTCGCTGATCAAACTCTCGGTCGACCAGTGGCTCGGCTTGCCTGCCCTGGTCTGGATCTCCGCGGCGATCGCGGTGGTCGGTGGCCTCCACCTCGCCAACACCCGCTTCGGCCGGCACACCTACATCGTCGGGTCGAACGCCGAAGCCGCCCGCCGGGCCGGCATCAACGTCGACCGGCACCTGCTCAAGCTCTACGCGCTCTCCGGCCTGCTGGCCGGCGCCGCCGGAATGATGTCGCTGACCCGGTTCGCCACCACGACGATCGCCGGCCACACCCAGGACGCACTGCAGGTGATCACCGGGGTGGTGCTCGGCGGGACCAGCCTGTTCGGCGGTGTCGGAACCATCGTCGGCACGACCGTCGGCATGTTCATCTCCGCCGTGCTCAACAACGGCCTGATCGTCATCGACGTGAAGCCGTTCTGGCAGGAGGTGGCGATCGGTTTCATCCTGATCGTCGCCGTGTTCATCGACCAGCGTCGCCGCAGCCGCCGCGACCGCGGCTGAGTTCCATCAAACCCCCACGCACGATCTGAAAGAGGAACGTCGATGCGCAAGGTATTCGTGCTGGCCGCTGTCTTACCACTACTGCTCACCGCATGTGGCGGCTCGGATGACGGAGGGTCGTCAGGCACCAAGAAGGTCGTCTACATCCAGGGAATGTCCGGCATTCCGTTCTACCAAACGGTCGCGTGTGGAGCGACCGAGCAGGCCAAGAAGGACGGCATCGAGTTCTCCTACCAGGGCGCCTCGGAATGGGACGTCGCCAAGCAGACCCAGATCGTCAACGCCGTGGTCGCCGGGAAGCCCGACGCGATCATGATCTCGGTGACCGACACCAAGGCGATGATCGGTCCGCTGGCCAGAGCGAAGGCGGCCGGTATCCCGATCATCGGGATCGACGACAACGTCCAGGACGACAGCATCATGGACACGTTCATCCAGTCCGACAGCATCGAGGGCGGCAAGCTCGCCGGCCGGAAGATGGGCGAGCTGCTCAAGGGCACCGGCGAGGTGATGGCGCTGAACAACACGCCGGGCACCCCGATCGGCGACGCCCGGGTCGAGGGCTTCAAGCAGGGCATCGCGGAGTTCCCCGGCATCAAGTTCCTCGGTGTCCAGTACACCCAGAACGCCACCGCCAAGGCCGCGAACATCGCGTCGACCACCGCCGGGTCGAACAAGAAGCTGTCCGGCATCTTCGGTGTCACCACGAACAACACCGAGGGCGCCGTCACCGGCATCCGCGAGGCGGGCAAGACCGGTCAGATCAAGGTCATCGGGTACGACACGTCCGACCCGATCGTCGAGGCCCTGAAGAACGGTGGCGCCGACGCCCTCGTCGTCCAGTACCCGTTCGGCGAGGGTAAGCAGGGCATCGTGTCCGCCCAGAAGATCTGGAAGGGCGAGTCGGTGCCGAAGAAGCAGACGTCGCCGTTCGTGGTGGCGACCAAGGAGAACCTCAACACGCCCGAGGTGCAGGAGTACATCTACAAGATGACCTGCTCGTGACCCAGGACGCACCGGAGGGGGCGCCTGGCGGCGCCTCCTCCGCCCCGGGAGGGAATGCAGTGGCAGAAACCGTTCTCATCGGCCAGCACATCGGGGACGGACCCTCGATCCGCACGATGCCGCGCGACTACTCGATCGCGGTCCGCCCGGCGACCGGCACCGACACCGCGCGGGCCGCCGCCGAGCGCGGCGACCGCCGGCAGTCGATGCGCGGCTTCGAGGACACGTACGTCGACATCATCGACTACATCGTCCGGATCACCCACCGCATCTGGGAAGACCAGGACGTCGGCTACATCTACGACACGTACGCGCCGGGCTGCTTCGTCCACGACGACCACGGGCCGCACTACGGGGTCGAGCGGGTCGTGTCCGGCACGATGCAGAGCATCCACGCCTTTCCCGACACGCGGTCCTACGCCGACGACGTGATCTGGGCCGGGGACGACGTCCAGGGCTTCGTCACGTCGCACCGGTACATCACCACCGGGCACCACCTGGGCCCGTGGGAGCACGGCCCGGCCACCGGCCGCCGGGTGAACATGTGGGGCATCGCCAACTGCGTGATCCGTGAAAACGAGATCTTCGAGGAGTGGGTGCTCTACAACATGTGCTCGAAGCTGGCGCAGCTCGGCATCGACGTCGCCGACGCAGCTCGCCGGTACGGCAACGAGGTCGCCGCCTCTCCGGCTGCGGAGCGCTACCTCGCCGAGGTCGACCGCCTCTCCGGCGGACGCAAGCCGGAGTACTACCCGTCCCACGACGCCCCGGAGTTCGACCCCGAGCACTTCGCCCGTGCGCTCTTCCACAACGTCTACAACCGCCGTGACCTCAGCGCGTTCGAGCGGTCCTACAGCAGCACGGTGCGCTGGAAGGGCACGTCGAACCGCGTCGGCTACGGCCGCGCCGACGTCAAGGGCATGGCCCGCAGCCTGATGGCGACCTTTCCCGACCTCGGCATGAAGGTCGACGAGGTGTACTGGATGGGCAACGACGCGGACGGCTACCGGATCGTCGTCCGTTGGACCGCGTCCGGCACCCACCGCGGCCACGGCCTGTACGGCGCGCCCACCGGTCGCCGCGTCCACCTCTGGGGCATCTCCCAGCTCTACGTGACCGACGGGCAGGTCACGGAGGAGTGGAACCTGTTCAACGAGTTCGACGTGATGGCGCAGATCCTGAGCGACGCACCGTTGCCGATGGTCCCGTGATCCGAGTGGTGTGCGCGCAGGTCGCCCCGGAGATCGGGGACCTGCGGCACAACGCCGCGATGTCCGCGGCGGCGGTGTCGTCGGCCGCCGCGGACGGTGCCGACCTGATCGTGCTCCCCGAGCTGGTCACCTCGGGGTACCTGTTCTCGTCCACCGATGAGGCGCGAGCAGCCGCGCTGGACCCCGGTTCCCCGCTCTTGGCGGCCTGGGGCCGCGCCGCGGGTGACGCGGTCGTCGTGGGCGGCTTCTGCGAAGCCGGCGAGGACTCCGCCGTCTACAACAGCGCCGCGGTCGTCGACCGCTCCGGGGTGCTGGCCGTCTACCGCAAAACCCACCTGTGGGACGCGGAGCGCACGGTGTTCTCGCCCGGGACCGCCGCTCCCCCGGTCCTCGACACGCGGGCCGGCCGGATCGGCGTCCTGATCTGCTACGACATGGAGTTCCCGGAGATGACCCGGGGTCTCGCGCTGGCCGGAGCGGACCTCCTCGCAGTGCCGACCAACTGGCCGCTGGTGCCCCGGCCGTCCGGCGAGCGTCCGCCCGAGGTCGTCACCGCGATGGCCGCAGCCCGGGCGAACCGGGTCTACCTCGCCTGCTGCGACCGGACCGGCACCGAGCGCGGCCAGGCCTGGACCGAGGGCACCGCGATCGTCGACCCGGACGGCTGGGTGGTGGCTTCCGCCGGCCCCGGCGTCGCGTCCGCCTTGGCCTCGTGCGACTTGGGCGCCGCGCGCCGGAAGACGATCTCGGCGGTCAACCACGTCCTGGCGGACCGGCGCACCGACGTCTACGACCAGTTCTGATCCTCTCCCTGGGAGATTTCGCATGATCACCTACCTGAAGTCTGTTCCGCCGACGCCGCGCGGTGCGGCGGTCACCGACCCGGCCGTGGCCGCCACGGTCGCGGCGATCCTGGACGACGTCCGCGAGCGCGGGGACGTCGCCGTCACGGAGTACTCGGCGAAGTTCGACAACTGGTCACCGGAGTCGTTCCGGCTCAGCTCGTCGGAGATCGACGGGCTGATCCGCAGCCTCCCGCAGCAGGTGATCGACGACATCGAGTTCGTTCAGGCGCAGGTGCGGCGGTTCGCCGAGCACCAGCGGGCCTCGCTCACCGACTTCGAGGTCGAGACGCTGCCCGGGGTCCGGCTCGGGCAGAAGCAGGTGCCGGTGGCCGCGGTCGGCGCCTACGTTCCCGGTGGGCGGTACCCGCTCACCGCGTCGGCGCACATGACGATCGTGACCGCGAAGGTCGCGGGGGTTTCGCGGGTCGTGGCCTGTACGCCGCCCATCCGGGGCTCGATACCGGCGGCCACGGTGGCGGCGATGGCGATGGCGGGCGCCGACGAGATCTACCTGCTCGGCGGCGTGCAGGCGATGGCCGCGATGGCGCTGGGCACCCAGACCATCGACCGCGTCGACCTGATCGCCGGGCCGGGCAACGCGTACGTCGCCGAGGCCAAGCGGCGCCTGTTCGGCGAGGTCGGCATCGACCTGTTCGCGGGGCCGACCGAGATCCTGGTGATCGCGGACGAGCACGCCGACCCGTTCGTCGTCGCGGTGGACCTGCTCAGCCAGGCCGAGCACGGTCCGGACTCGCCCGCCGTCCTGATCACCACCTCGCGCGACGTGGCCGTGTCGGTCTCCGAGCACGTGGAGCGGATCCTGGTGGACATGCCGACCCGCGACCTGGCCGGGCCCGCGTGGCGCGACCACGGCCAGATCCTGCTGGTCGACGACCTGGACGAGGCGTACGCGGTCGCCGACTCGTTCGCCAGCGAGCACGTCGAGGTGCTCACCCGCTCGCCGCGCGAGGCGCTGGAGAAGATGCGGCACTACGGGGCGCTGTTCCTCGGTGAGGGAACCTGCGTGTCCTACGGCGACAAGGTGATCGGCACCAACCACGTCCTGCCCACCCGAGGCAACGCCCGCTTCACCGGCGGGCTGTGGGTCGGCAAGTACCTCCGCACGGTGACCTACCAGGAGGTCACCGACTTGAGCTCCAGCGCGTACCTCGGCGAGGTGTGCGGCCGGGCGTCCCGGGTCGAGCTGTTCGAGGGGCACGCCCGCTCGGGTGACGTCCGGGCCGCCAAGTACGCCGGCGCGCCGCTGCCCTGGTCCGACCACACGTTCGCGGCCAGCCGTGCCTGACCGTCTCGTCGCCCGGACCGCGCTGATCACCGGCGCCGGGAACGGTCTCGGCCGGGCGTTCGCGCTCGCACTCGACGCGCGCGGCGTCCGAACGATCCTCGCGGGGCGTCGGCGCGAGCCGCTGGAGGAGACACGCGCGTTGCTCACCGACTCGCGCGTCGCCACCGTGGACGTCGCCTCGCCGGAGTCGGTCGCGGCGCTCGCCGCGGAGCTCGCGGACGAGGAGATCTCGATCCTGGTGAACAACGCCGGGGTTCCCGGGCCGGTCAAATCGCTGGTCGAGATCGAGCCGGACGAGTGGGACGACGTCTTCGCGGTCAACGTCCGGGGGATCTACCTGGTGTGCCGCGCGTTCGTGCCGCCGATGGTGGCTCGCGGCGCCGGAGACGTGATCAACCTGGCGTCGATCAGCGGCAAGCGTCCACTGGCAAACCGGACGCCGTACTGCGCGTCGAAGATGGCGGTGATCGGGCTGTCGACGACGCTCGGGGCCGAGGTGGGACCGGCCGGGGTGCGGGTGAACACGCTGTCGCCGGGGCCGGTGCGCGGGCCGCGGATGGAGCGCAACTTCCGGCTGGAGGCCGAGCGCAGCGGCATCACGTACGAGGAGGCCGAGCAGAGCTTCACGTCCCGGGCGGCGCTCGGCCGGATGGTCGAGGAGTCCGAAGTGGCGGACGCCCTGGTCGCGATGCTCAGCATGACCGGCCTGCACTGCGCCGACATCGACCTGTCCGCGGGCATGGTGGGTCGATGACGCTGGTGCTGCTGCCGGGCATGCTGGGAAGCGCCGACGGCTGGGCCGACGTCGTTTTCCGGCTGGGTTCCGACACTGCGATCCACGTTGGCCGGATCGACCAGCACGACACGATCGCCGGCCTCGCCGCCGGTGTCCTCGCCGGCTCGCCGTCGGAGTTCGCGCTCGCCGGGCACTCGCTCGGCGGGATCGTCGCGCTGGAGATGGTCCGGCAGCAGCCGTCCCGGATCCGCCGCCTCGCGCTGCTCAACAGCAGCGCGAGGCCCCCGACGGACGCCCAGCGAGCGGCCTGGCGCGGCTGGGACGCGCGGATCGCGGCCGGTGAGTTCGACGCGGTGGCGCGCGAACTGGCGGTGGCCACGCTCCCGGCGTCCCGAGCCGACCTGGTGGAGCGGAACGCCCGGATGGCGTCCGCGGTGGGCGCCGTCGGCTTCCGACGCCAGCTCGCCGCTCAGCAGTCCCGCACCGACGCCCGGCCCCGGCTCGCCGCGATCACCGTCCCGACGGTGGTGATCCGTGGTGACCTGGACCAGGTCAGCCCCGCGCCGATGCAGCACGAGCTCGCCCACGGCATCCCGGACGCGACACTCCACGTCCTGCCGGAGGTCGGCCACATGTCCCCGCTCGAGGCGCCGGATGCGGTGGTGGCCCTACTCCGGGAGTGGCTGGACCGCTGAGCCGGCAGTATCGGCACGGTCGGCGCCCGCGTTGAGCGGCGCCAGGACGGGTGGCGCTCCGGTCCCATACTTTAGGGGCCGGAGGTGGGCTCTTGACCGGGATAACGCGCCGCTCCGCGCTGTTCGTCCTCGCCGGTGTCGGAGCAGCGACCGCGGCCGGCGGCGTCGCCTGGGCCAGCCTCCGGGACGACGCGCCCGAGCCCGGATCGACGGCGACGATCCGCCCGCGTGCCTGGCGCGCAGGTATCAGCACCGATCAGTTCACGCCGCCGGTCCTCGACCGATCGCGTCGTCGCGATGCTGCAGCGCTCCGATCAGACCGTGATCGCCGTCGGGCTGGACGCGGTCTGCGCCGGTAGCGGTTATGGGTTCGTCGTCCTCGACCGCGACTCCGGAGAGGAGCTCTGGTCGACCACCGAATCGCGCGGAGACCTCGTGCCGGGACCGGTGACGTCGGACGACGCCGTCTTCGTGAGCCAAGGTGCCGGCGAAGACTCCGTCATCCAGGCCTGGCAACTACGGGACGGCAAGCCGCTGCGTACCCAGAAGGGCCTCTCGATCGGCGTCCATCTGCAGGTGGTGGAGGAGATGCTGATCGCGTCGACGTTCAGGGAGATCCACGCCTACCCGCTCCCGCTGAACTGACCGCGGAGTCCGGACTCGGCAGCGGGTGCGTGGCGCGCAGTACCGGGGTGACGGGGTGGAGCACCCGTCGCCCACCGCCGTCGAAGCCGCCGATCCGCTCCAGCAGCAACGTCACCGCGGTCCGCAGCATGTCGGCGAACGGGACGCGGATCGTGGTCAGGGACAGGATCGGCCAGGCGGCGCTCTCCAGGTCGTCGAACCCGACCAGCGCCAGGTCGTCCGGCACCCGGACACCGGCCGCGTGCGCCGCGTTCATCGCGCCGATCGCGATGATGTCGTTCGCGCAGAACAGCGCGGTGGGTCTGCGTCGCCCCCGGAGCACCGCCGCGAGCGACTCGGCACCGTGGGCCTGCTCGAACGCGCCGGTGCGGACCCACGCGTCGGGGAGCTCGACGTCGGCCTCGGCGAGGCGCGTGCGGAACCCCGCGGCGCGGTCCCGGCCGGTGCTGGTGTCCTCCGGGCCGAGGAGCGCGCCGATGCGCCGGTGTCCGGCGTCCAGCAGGAGCTGCGCGGCGGCGGCTCCTCCGGCACGGTCGTCGGCGACCGCGGCGTCCAGATCGGAGCCTTCGACGTACCGGTGGAGGAGCACGGCCGGAACGCCCCGCCTCCGCAGGGTCGCCGGCAACGCCGAGTCGATCCGCGCCGTGCTGACGATGACGCCGTCGACACCACCGCCGATGAGGTGCTCCTCGACGTCGGCCGGGTCACCGTGGCCGGCCAGCAGCGTGAGCCGGTAGCCGCGCGACGCCAGCTCGTCGTGGAGCCGGCCGACCAGCAGCGACCAGAGCGGGTTGTCGAGATCGACCACCATCGCGATCCGCTGGGTCGCGCCGGTGGACAGGGCTCGGGCCCGCGCGCTGGGAACGTAGTCGAGGGCTCGAGCTGCGTCGAGGACCTTGCGGACCGTCTCGGCGCCGATGCTGGGGTCGCGCCGCAACGCGCGGGAGACCGTGGCCTGCGAAACGCCGGCGCGCTCCGCGACGTCGAAGCTCGTGACCTTGCGCGATCCCACGATCAGTACCCCGTCCGGGCGCCGGAGGGCGCGGACCCGGCCCCTCCGCGGGCCGCGGTCAGCGCGGCGGCGGCTCCGGCGCGCAGTAGCGCAGCGTCGTTGCCGGGCGTCACCAGGTCGTACCCGAGGGAGACGAGATGCGCCGCCACCGTGCCGTCGGCGCAGAAGCTGCCCGCGTAGATCCCGGCGTGGTGCGCCGCCTCCACGACCCGTTCCCAGGCCCGCTCGACCTCCGCGGGCGCCGGCACCTGCCCCGGCCGGACGCCGAGCGCCAGCGCGAGGTCGTTCGGCCCCACGTAGAGGCCGTCCAGGCCGGGGGTGGCCGCGATCTCTTCGACCGCGTCGAGCGCCTCCGCCGACTCGATCATCGCCCACGTCATCACCGTCGCGTTCGCACCGTCGACGTAGCCCGGACCGCCGTAGAGGGTGGCGCGTGCCGGGCCGAAGCTCCGCCGACCGACCGGTGGGTACCGGCACGCCGCGACGAACGCCGCCGCGTCGACCGGGCTGTCGATCGCCGGGCAGACGATGCCGTACGCGCCGGCGTCGAGCAGCTTTCCGATGACCGCGGGGTCGTGGCTCGGGCAGCGCGCGAACGGCTCGGCCGGCCCCGCGCTCACGGCCTGGATCAGCCGGATCGCACCGTCGAGGCCGAACATGCCGTGCTGAAGGTCCACGGTCACCGCGTTGAAGCCCGCGTACGACAGCGTCTCGGCGAGGTAAGGACTGTCGCCGGAGACCCACGCATTGACCACGGTCTTCCCGCTTGCGAGCAGCGCCCGCACGGCACTCGTCCGCATGGCTCACCTTTCCCGGTCGACTACGTATGCACAGACTAGACGATTGACAACCTGAAACACGCTGGCCTGTACTATGCATACGTATACGCAACCGCTGAGAGGAAGCACCATGTCGACCGATCGCGAGGTCACCGACGCCGAGCTGGAGCGCCGAACCATTCTGCGGAGGAACCTGGTCCCGGACACGGCCGCGTTCCTGGACACGAAGATTCCCGGCAGCCAAGCGAAGATCAACTACCCGTTGATCGGACCAGGTGTCTCCGAGAACGGTGAGCAGATCGTGCCGGTCGACGAGCCGCACGGGTTCAACCTGGGTGGCGCCGTCATGCCCGCCGACACGGTGAACAACCTCCACCTCCACTTCACCGCCGAGGTCTTCCTGTGCTTCGCCGGCTCGTGGACCTTCCGCTGGGGTGTCGACGGGAAGGACGGCGAGGCGACGGTCAGCGACGGGGACGTCATCTCGATCCCGACCTGGATCTTCCGCGGCTTCACCAGCGAGTCGGACGACGCCTGGCTCTACACCGCACTGGGTCGGGACGAGAGCGGTGGCCTCCTCTGGGCCCCGTCGGTGATCTCCGCGGCGGCGAAGACCGGGATGTTCCTCAGCACCGATCACCGCCTCATCGAGGTGGAGCCCGGAACGGTTCCCGAGGGCGTCGACCTGGTCCAGCCGATGTCGGAGCAGGACCTGGCTGGCCTGCGTCGAGTCTCGGTCGAGGAGATGCGTACCCGCTTGACTCGCCCCGGGGACCTGGTGTGGCGACCGGATGCGCTGCTCGACTCCGGACTGCCCGGCGGCGGCGCCGAACTCGCGCTCGTGATCGGCTATGGCCTGACCGAGCACCGCGACCAGGCCCCGCGGCTCGCTGATCCGCACGGCTTCTCGCTCGCCTGGTTACGCGCCGCGCCCGAAGCCGGGGTCAATCGGCACCGGATCACCGAGCCGCAGGTGCTGATCGCTAAGTCGGGCCGGTGGCGGGTCACGCTGAACGCGGAGAACCCGGTCACCGCCGAGCTCGGGCCGTTCGACACGCTGTCGGTGCCGGCCGGAGCCTGGCGACGGTTCGAGAGCATCGGGTCGGAGGCCGGGCAGCTCGCGGTACTGACCAGCGGAGACGGCCGGACGCGACTGGACTGGGACCCGGCCGTCGTCGCGGCCGCGGGCGAGCGGAACGTCGCGATCGACGCGAACGGCTACGTGGCGCCGGCCCATCTGGTCCGCTGACCCTCACGGCTGCTCACGTCGTGCCCCGCACCAGCAGCTTCGGGGTGAGCACCTCCGGTCGAGGCAGTTCGCCGACGAGCAGCTGGTCCAGCTGGCGGACGGCGAGTTCGCCGATCCGCCGTTTGTCGAGGTGGATCGTGGTGAGCGGCGGATCCAGCAGCTCGCCGATGCTCAAACCGTCGTGACCGACCAGCGCGCACTCCGTCGGCACGGCCACGCCGAGCCGGCGGGCCGCCTGGAACGCTCCGATCGCGACGAGGTCGTTGAACGCCAGAACGGCGGTCAACTCGGGCCGGGCGGCGCGCAGCGTTTCGAACGCGCGACCGCCGCCGGCCATCGACTGCTCGCCGACGATGATGCACTCCTCGTCGACCGGCAACCCGTGGGTGTGCGCGAGGTCGAGGAGCGTCCGGCGGCGCACGTCCGGGTGACCGGTGGTGACGCAGTCGATCAGGCCGATGTGCCGGTGCCCTCGTTCGACCAGGTGCCCCAGGCCCGCCCGCACACCCGTCTCGGTATCGACGCGCACCAGCGCGTAGGTCTCCGAGTCCAGCCCCCGGTCGACGATGACCAGCGGCACGCCCGCGACGTACGGCTCCAGCTCGGCGTCGGTGTGGCTGACGTAGCCGACGAGCGCGTCGACCTGCTGGCCGAGTGAGCGCAGCAACGCCAGCTCGCGGGCGCGGTCGTTCTCCGTGCTGGCGACGACTACCTGCCACTCCCGGCCGTCGGCCGCCTCGATCACTCCGGCGATGAACTCGGGGTAGAACGGGTTCACCACGTCCGGGACGATCAGGCCGATCGTGACCACGTCGGGCCGCACGAGTCCGCGTCCGAACCGGCTGGGGCGGTAGCGCAACTGCCGGGCGACCTCGAGGACCCGGCGCTGGGTCTCCGGGTCGATCTCCCCTTTGCTGTTGATGGCGCGGGAAACCGTCTGATGCGAAACGCCCGCCGCCCGGGCGACGTCCCTGAGCGTCACCCGCCTGCCTGCCGGCGCTGACGTCGTGCCGTTCTTCTCCACCACGCTCCTACTCAACCAGAACCCGCTGGCGCCGGAGCTTGCCGGTTGACGCCGACCAACTCCTGAGGCACGCTCGTTACCGTTCACGTTAACGGTAACGGCGTCGACCAAGACGTCGTGGAACGATGGAGGAACGTCATGGCTTCTCCGGGGCGCTCGCTACCGACCGGGATCCACCCGCTGTTCCGCGGGGTAATCGACGAGTGGCAGGCCGAGGCCGGGGTCTGGTCCGCGCTGCCGGACGCCCCGGTCGTGCCGGACGCTCCTCGCCGACGGCCCGTGTGGCGCCGGCTGCTGCCGCGCCGCCCGAGTCGGCGCCGCTGCCACCTGGCCCTACCGGCGGGATGACCGCGTCCGATCGCCGCGCGGGACTACTCCGACGAGGGCCGGGGCGCGCCGATCTCGTCACAACAACCGATCGCCGCACGGTAGGCGCGGTCGAGTTCTCGCACGTCGCCGAAGAGTTGGAACCTGGTGTTCCCCGCCCGCAGGAACGCGTCGACGCGAAACGCGTCCTCGACGGGGTCGGCACTCCCCGCCACCTTCAGTTCCGACTCCAGCAGGTCCAGCCATTCGCGGGTGAGGCTGCGCACCGCGTCGGCGACGGGCCCGCTCCGATTGCCGTACTCGACCGACGTCGCGGTGATGAAGCATCCGCCGGGGAAGACACCGTTCCGCAGGTAGGCGACCCAGTTCTCGAGGAGAGCGCGGAGCCGGGGCCGGCCGGACTCCACGTGCCAGGCCGGGCCGATGACGTGGTCGCGATACAGAGTGCGCGCTTCGGCGACGGCGGCGAGCTGAATGGCCTCTCGATTGCCGAACACGGTGAGTATCCCGCTCTTGCTGTGCCCGGTCTGCGCGGCGAGCGATCCGACGGTGAGGGCGTCCAGGCCGTAGACGGTCGCTGCCCTCGCCGCCTCGCGGGCGACCTCGTGTCGCGTGCGGTCGCCCCGGGCGCGGCGGCCGTCGGAGTGCGACGAGGCAGGGCGAGTCGGCATCCGGCCATTGTATGCGACCGAGCGGACGTATAGCCTCCTCCACTATGCGACCGAGCGGTCGCATAGTGGGGAGGATCGTTGATGGACGCGGCATCCGACGACGTGTTCGGCGGCTTCACCCGGCGCACGGTTGCGCTGGCCGGACAGGAGAAGACGGTCCATGTCGCCGGGAACGGGCCGGCCGTGATCGTGATGCCGGAGATGCCGGGGATCAGTCTCGACGTGATGCGCTTCGCCCGGTGGGTTCGCGACGCGGGGTTCGCGGTCTACGTGCCGTCCCTGTTCGGCGTCGACGGCGCCTACCCCACCGTCGAGCTCGGCGAGCCGATCATGCGGCGAGCGTGCGTGAGCAAGGAGTTCCGTGCGTTCGCCGGGGGCGGCTCGAGTCCGATCACGACCTGGCTGCGGGCCCTGGCGCGGACGGCGCACGAGGAGCGAGGCGGCCCGGGCGTCGGTGCGGTGGGGATGTGCTTCACCGGCAACTTCGCCCTGACCATGACGCTGGAACCGTCCGTCATCGCCCCGGTCCTCAACCACCCCTCCCTGCCGCTCGACGCCCCGGCCGAGCTGGAGCTCTCGGCCGAGGACGCCGAGGCGATCAAGCAGCGATTCCTTCGCGACGATCTGACCGCGATCGGCTACCGCTTCGACAACGACAAGTGGTGCACGGGCCAGCGTTTCGCCGCGTACGCACAACTTCTCGGTGATCGATTCGACGGCCGCGTGCTCCCCGGCGCCTGCGCGAATCCCGAGCCACCACCGTTCTTCCGCGACCTCGTGCAGACGCCGCACAGCGTGGTCACCGCCCATCTGGTCGACGAAGAGGGTCATCCCACCCTGCGGGCCAGGGACGAGATCCTCGCGTTCCTCCGCGGTCGCCTGCACGAGGCAGATCAGTAGCTAGTCAGCCCTGGCACTCCCCCGCAGCCGGAGCAACGCCGGTATCAGCGACAGGACGAGCAGCGCGAGCGCCCATCCGAACGTCGAGCGGTACGCGTCCGCGATGGCCGGAACGAGGAGTCCGCCGGCCTGCTCGGGCAGTTCTCGCAGCGACGTCGCGAGCTGGTCGTACAGGATCACCGACAGCAGCGCGGTGCCGATCGACGCGGCGACCTGCTGGATGATGCTCAAGCTCGTCGACGCGCGGGCGATGTCCTGCGGCCGCAGCGCCTTCAGCGCGATCGACATGTTCGGCATCCCCACCATGCCCATACCGAGCCCCATGACGAACAGGGCCGTGCCGATCGCCCAGTACGGCGTGGCGTCGGTGAGCTGGGTGAACAGAACCATCGCGCCGGCGATCACGACGATGCCCACCGGCACGAGCCTGGCCGCGTAGCCGCGGTCGACGAGCCGTCCGGAGATCGACATCATGACCATGGCGCCGATGCCCTGCGGCGCGATCAACAGACCCGCGTTCAAGGGGCCCTCGCCCCGCACCTGCTGGAAGTAGAGCGGCAACAGCAGCAGAGTGCCGTAGAACGCGATGAGGAACAGCGCCATCGTGGCCGTCGCGATCGAGAACTGCCGGTTGCGGAACAACCTCACGTCGATCAGTGCGTGCGGAGTGCGTGCCGCATGCCAGAGGAACGCGACCACCAGCACCGCGCCGATGCCCGCGGGCAGGTAGACCTCCGGGTGCGTGACACCCGAGCGCGAGGGCACCTGGGCGAGGCCGTAGATCAACGCGACCAACCCCGGCGGCAGGAGGAACAGCCCGAGCACGTCGAGCTTCGCCGCCGGCCGCCGCTCGTCGTCGGGGAGGACGCGCGCCCCGAGGAGGAGCGTCAGGATGCCGATCGGAACGTTGAGGTAGAAGATCGACCGCCACGAGACGTCCTGGACGAGCCAACCGCCGAGAATGGGGCCGAGAATCGGGCCGAGTCCCATGGCGATGCCGAGCACGGCCATCATCCGGCCGATCCGCTCCGGCCCGGCCGCCTTGGTCAGGATCGTCATGCTGAGCGGCAGCAACATTCCGCCACCGAGTCCCTGGATGATCCGGAACCCGATGAGCGACTCGACCGACCAAGCCGTTCCGGCCAGCGCGGAGCCGGTCATGAAAAGCGCCACCGCGGCGAGATAGACGGCCTTCGTACCGAACCGGTCGGCGGCCCAGCCCGACAGTGGGATCACGGTGGCGAGGGCGAGCGTGTAGCCGGTCGCGACCCACTGCATCGTGTCCAGCGTGGTGCCGAACTCGACGATGAGCTGGTCGAACGCCACGTTGATGACGGTGGCGTCGAGCATCGCCATCAGGGCGCCGAGCACCACGACGCCGCCGATCGCGAGAATTCGTCGATCCAGTTTTTCCGGCCCATCCGCCGCCGTCCCCACAGGAGGCGGCGGAGTGGTTGATTGCGTCAAAACCCTTCCCTTCGATGCCGAGGAATTGCGGAAAATGGGCAGGGGTGTACGCCCCGCGACATCGGCGAGGTCAGTGAATGCGAGGTGAGTGGGCCGACGGAGAGCCGACCACCGGGTAATTCGGGATCGCAGTTTTAGCTTCGGTCGGTGATTGTGCGGCACGACCGGGGGCTTGCCACAAGTCCCCCTCTGTGCTATATGTTCGATATGGCGGAGACTGCTGACACGCGGTCTCCGTTTCGCATGTGAGGGCGCACGCTTAGCGCCCGCGCCGGAGCGCGGGATTTGCCCTCACTCGAGCCGGAGAACTCGCTACCCAGCGGTGGGCGGGAACAGCGCGGCGCGGAGCGCCCGGGCCTGGACCCGCCAGAACTCCTTCGAGACGTTCTTCCGACGGAACAGGGCGTCGAAGCCGTGGAAGGCACCCGGGACGACGTGGAGTTCGCACGGCACGCCGCTGGCGCGTAGCCGCTCGGCGTAGCGGGTGTCTTCGTCGAGGAACAGATCGAGATCCCCCACCCCGATCCAGGCCGGCGGCAGCCCGCTCAGGTCCTCACGCCGAGCCGGCGCGGCGTAGGACGAGACCCCGGGATCGCCCGGCGCCAGGCCCCCGAGGTAGGACGTCCAGCCGTAACGGTTGCTCCCCGGCGTCCACACCCGGACGTTCGTCGTGTCCAGATCGGTCCGCACGACGGTGCGGTCGTCGAGCATCGGGTAGATCAGCAACTGGAACGCCGGGCGGATCTCTCCCTGGTCCAGCGCGTACTGGGCGAGTGCCGCCGCGATACCGCCACCGGCGCTGGCGCCTCCGATCGCGATCCGGTCGGCATCGACGAGCCGTTCCCCGGCGGAGGCGACCAGCCAGCGCAGGGCGGCGTAGGCGTCCTCGACCGCCGCGGGCGCCGGATGCTGCGGCGCGAGCCGGTAAGTCACCGAGACGACCGTGATCCCGAGCGCGCGTGCGAACGCGATGTTCGTCGTCTCGTCCTGGAGGTTGCTACCGGAGATCATCCCGCCGCCGTGGATCCAGAGCAGCGCCGGCGCGGGGCTGGTGAGATCCCGAGGCCGGTACACCTGCAGCCGCACCGCCGGTGCCCCCGGAGGCCCCGGCGCCTCCACCTCTTCGGCCACCAGTTCGTCCGGCAGCGGACCCGGCTTGAACTGCGCCCGGTTCATCAGGCGCGTCAGGCGCGGACCGGTCGAGAAGCGGGGGATGAAACGCCCGGCCTTCAGATCGGGATGAAACACGGACATGCGACACCCTCGTCCCTCTCGGCGACGCAGTCATCATTCCCCAACCGGCGCCGGCCCACGCGATGATCCGGCAAGAGCGACCCGGTCACTCGGTCATGGTAGGCGGCACCCCGTAGAACGGCCGGACCTCGAGCCACTCGTGGATCGGCTTCCCGCCCGCCCCGGGTGCGGCGGAGAGCTCCGCAGCCAGCTCGAGCGCACGCTCCCAGGACTCCACGTCGATGACGTACCAGCCGGCGATGAGGTCCTTGGTCTCGGCGAACGGGCCGTCGGTCACCGGCGGACGCCCCTCGCCGTCGTAGCGCACGAACGTGCCCTCCGGCGACAGGGCCTGGGTCTCGACGAACTCACCCGTCTCCTGCAGTCGGGTGCCGAAGTCGCGCATGAACTGGATGTGCGCGTCGACCTCCTCGGGCGTCCACTGGTCCATCGGGACGTCGTTGGCCGGAGCCGGGGCGCCTCGGTAGTGCTTCAGCAACAGGTACTTCATGGTGGGCTCCTTCGATGGTCGCGAGGTGTACGGACGGCGGTTCAGGCGCGCTGACGCTCGGCGCGCTCGCGGACCAGCTCCTCGACCGCCGTCGGCAGGGTCGTCTCGAAGTCGATCAGCTTCACCCACGTCGGGGTCACCACGATCCGGACCATGCTGTCGTACAGCGAGCGGACCTCCGCCTCCCACTCGACGCGCTGCTCGGCCGTCATCTGGTAGCCGCCGTTCATCTGCAGGTACTCGTCCGGGATGCCATCGACGACGTCCAGCTCGGCGCGGCCACGGATGAGCAGGATCTTGGGCGGGTGCACCTCGGTGTCGATGGTCAACGCGACCGTCGGGTTGCGGCGCAGCGACGGCAGCTTCGGAGCGTTCAGCGTCGTGCACATGACGACGTGCGTGTCGTTCCAGACGAAGGAGATCGGGACGTTGCGCGGTGTGCCGTCCTTGGCGACGTAGGCCAGCCGGGTCAGGTCGCGAGCCAGCAGCTCCTGGCTGAGCGGGCGGTTGAGGATCTCGGTGATCTCGGTCGCGTGCACGGCACTCACCTCCGTCGTCGGGCGGCCCCTTCCGGCCGCTTGCGCCCCTGGGACGGAGCCGGCACCGGATTCTCGACACCCGGAGGGCGCCGATCCGATGATCTTGCTTGGAGCGGAGTAGCCCGCGGGTGCCAGGATGGACCGCCGTGGAGAAGACACCGCCGTTCGAGACGCCGCTGGGACGCGCCGCCGCGCTGATCACCAACCCGGCGCTTCCCGTGGACGCGATGATGCGCATCCTGCGGGCGGTCCCGGGAGCGCCCGGCGAGGTGGAGTACCTCCGGGCGTTCTCGGACGAGCTCTCCGCGAGGCTGGCCACCCATGAGGATCCGGCCCTCCGCATGCTGCTCGGTCGCGCGCCGGGCGTTACCGGTCCGCAACGGGCGCTGCTCGTGGCAGATCCTGACCCGGCGGTGCGCAAGCAGGCCGCGTACGGTCCCGACCCGACGGACTTCTTCCGGCTGCCGCGCTCACCGATGCCGGCCGAGGCCTACCGGGTCGTGCTGGCCGACCCCGAGGTCGCCGTCCGGCTCCGGGCGGCGCTCAGCTACCACACGCCGGACGACGTCCGCGCCGCCCTCACCCGCGATCCGGAGGCCCGGGTGCGGCGGGAAGCGCTGGAGGAACTGGAACGCCCGCCCCGCGACGTACTCGCCGCCCTGCTCGACGACCCGGACGAACAGGTTCGCGTGGTGGCCGAGCGGCGCAGCCAGCCCCGTGACACCGCCAAGGATCTGCGCGAGGCGGCCGACCCGGACCCGTGGATCCGCGCCAGGGCGGCACGCGATGGCCACCTGCCCGCCGACGTCGTCGCCAGGCTGGTGGCCGACCCCGACAACCGGGTGCGGGTGGCCGTGTCGATGCGACCGGAGCTGACCGAGGAACAACGCGCCGCCATCGACTACCACATCGACCCGTCCGACCGAATCCAGCCGCCGACGTGGGTCACGGACGCTACCGACCCGGACATCGTGCGGCGATGCGTGTACTCCGCGCACGTCGGGTTGCGGCGGGCCGCGGCCTACAACCCGAAGTTGC
This sequence comes from Cryptosporangium minutisporangium, assembly GCF_039536245.1. Taxonomy (NCBI): domain Bacteria; kingdom Bacillati; phylum Actinomycetota; class Actinomycetes; order Cryptosporangiales; family Cryptosporangiaceae; genus Cryptosporangium; species Cryptosporangium minutisporangium. The sequence continues at coordinate 45,552 of NZ_BAAAYN010000023.1, forward strand.
CGCCCGACCTGGTAGCCGTGCTCGCCGAGGACGAGGACTTCATCGTCCGGCTGATCCTGACCGAGAGCCACCCCGAGCCACCCGCCGCGGTGCTCCTCGACGTGGTGCTCCGCTCCGAGTTCGTCACCCGCTTCGACGGCCTCCGCCACCCCAACTTCCCCCGCACCGGCCTCACCCACCTCGCGGACTCATCCGACGAGGTGGCGCGGGGCTTGGTAGCCCTGGACCGCGACGCCCCGGACGAGCTGATCGCACGCCTGGCCCGGGACGAGAGCCTGATCGTGCGTCGATGGATGGCCAGGCACGCGCGGCTCGACCCGGCGGTGCTCGCCGCGTTCCTCGACGACCCGCAGACCGTCAAGTCCGCGCTGAACAACCCACACCTACCGCCGGAGTACATCGAGGCGACCCTCGCCGACGCCGGGATCTGAGCGCTGCTCGGCGCGCTGCCGCGCATATCGCGGGCGTATCAAAAAATGCATACGCCGTCGCAACAGCCCACCGACTTCGATGGGCGCGTGGACCACAGCGCATCCCCATCAGCACCGCCCCACCGCACGCGCAGCGTCGTGCTCGTGAGCCTCGGGATCCTCGGCCTGGCGGGCATGTTGTTCGTCCTGCGGCGACCGCTCCTGATGTCAGCTCCGACGTGCCTGGCCGGGCAGTGGCACGGCTGCCTCGACACGGAGAACGGTCTGCTGTTCACGATGTTGATCGGGCTGCCGTTGCCTGCTCTGGCGGTGTGGGCGCTCGCGCACCGTCGGCGTGCCGCCGGCGTTCCGTCGGCGTGGCGGATGTCGCTGGCCGAGGTGGGGATGGTCTACGGGACGGTGCCGTTCGTGTGGCTGACCCTGATGCCGGGCGCGGGGGCCGGCGTCGTCCCCGGCCGACTGAGCCTGGTTCCGCTCCAGGACCTGGCCACGATGGGATCGCTCGGGATCGTCGGCAACCTCCTGATCTTCGCCGCCCTGGGGTTCTTCGCTCCGATGCGGTTCGCGGTGGTGGCGTCCGTGCCGCGGATCCTGGCGCTCGGCGCCGCCTGCTCGCTCCTGGTCGAGACCGCACAGTACGTCCTGCGGCTCGACCGGGTGTCCTCGGTGGATGACGTCTTGGTCAACGCCGTCGGCGCGGCGCTGGCCGCGCTGGCCTCGCGCCGCTGGTGGCGCAGTAGAGCGGACGAGCCGTCGGAGCAGTGTCGCCCAGCACCGGTATCAGTGCGTTGAGCCGGGTATCCGCCGTGCCCTGCCGAGGGCAGTGCGGTGGGGCCCGGGGTGGGATTGAGGCGGTGGCGGACGCATGGGACGCTTCGCACGAAGCGCTGCCATCCCACACGAAGTCCGCTGTGGACGAGACCACGCTCGGTTGGATGACGCCGGATCCGGAGGCAGTGGCTGAGCACGCAGTCGACCTCCAGACCGACCGACCGCACTCGGCCCGGGTCTACAACCACATCATCGGGGGAAAGGACCATTTCGCTCCCGATCGAGAAGCCGGCGATGCGCTGCTCGCGGCGCTGCCCACGATGGGCATCTCCATACGGCAGAGCCGAGCGTGGCTGCGCCGAGTCTCGGCCTGGCTGGCCAGCGAAGCCGGTTTGGACCAGTTCCTCGACCTCGGAACCGGTCTGCCGACCAGCCCGAACGTCCACGAGATCGAGGTCGAGAAGTTCTTCACCGGCCTGGACCTCGTCGATCCCGAATCGTCCTCGTCCACCGCTGGCACCCGGACGCCGAGACCGCCGGTGTCGAGGACTACCAGGTCGGCATGTACGGAGGCGTCGCCCGTGAGCCCTAGGCACCCGCCCGACGCCGCCCTGCGGCGGGACGGAACTCATCCGAGGGGTGTGGACACTACTCAGGTGTGACCACCAATCTCCGGAGCCGGGTGCGTGCAGGAGACCGGGATGCCTTCGGCGAACTGTTCGACGACTATGCCGACCGGGTGTACCAGCATCTCTGCCGGCTGCTCGGGAACTGGTCCGCGGCCGAGGACGCGACGTCGCTGACCTTCCTCGAGGCCTGGCGGACCCGAGAACGTCTGCAACCGTCCGACGGGTCGCCGCTGCCCTGGCTGCTCGGCATCGCCACGAACGTCGCCCGCAACAGCGTCCGGTCGCGCCGCCGCCGGGCAGCGGCGATGAGTCGGTTACCGGAGGCCGACCGCGAGCCCGACTTCGCCGAAGATCTCGCCGGCCGGCTCGACGACGCCGAGCGGCTGCGCGCCGTCCGGACCGCGCTGCACGCCCTGCGCAGGCAAGAGCGTGAGGTGGTCGCGCTCTGCGTCTACGCGGGGCTCGACTACGCCGACGCCGCCGAGGCCCTGGGAGTGCCGATCGGCACCGTCCGGTCACGGCTCTCCCGCGCCAAGGCCCGCCTGCGCGCCGCTGTTTCGCCAGCTCCGGACGAACACCGGCCCGTCGCCCTCGCACCTCGAAGGGAGCCCTGATGAGCACCCAGGACACCGCGCCGGAACTCACCGACGACGAGCGCGCCGAGTTCGCGGCCCTGCTGCCGCCCGCGGTGCCCGCCGCGGGTCTCCCCCGCCGGCAAGCCCGCCGGTACCAGTTGCTGCGGACGATCGCCGAGCCCGAGCGGCCTCCGCGGTTCCGCGTCCCGAAGCCGGCGCTGGCCGCGGGGGCTCTCGTGGTCACCGTGGGGCTGAGCGCGGTCGGCGCCGCCGTCGTCGACCGGGACACCGACCGACCGGCGCCCAGCCAGACCGCGCCGGTCCGGAGCCTCACCGAGCTGCTCGCCGGTATCGACGACGCCGCCGAGCGCCTGCCGGACGTCCGCGCCGGCGTCGGCCAGGTCGTGTACGGCCAGACCGAGGTCGCGGGCTCGGACGGCCGGATCAGCCTGCGGGAGACGTGGACCTCGCTGGACGGGCGAACCGGCCTGCTCCGGGTGGACGGCATCCCGGCACCGGTGACGACCTACGTGCCGCAGCCCGGCGACCTGCCCGACCTCGCCCGGGCGACCGGATACCCGACCTACGAGACGCTGCGCGCGATCGCGGACGTGACACCGAGGGCCCTTCGTGCCCAGCTCCGCGCGGACGTTGTCGGCCTGACCGGCGACCCGTCGCTGGCCGCATTCCGGACGGTCCGCACGATGCTGACGACCGCGCCGATCCCTCCTCGGCTTCGCGCCACCCTCTTCCGGGCCGCCGCCGAGCTCCCGGGCATCCGATTCGTCCCCCGCGACGTCGCGCTCGGCAACCAGCCGGGACCGGCGTTGGTGCTCGCGGCCGACGGCGCGGAGGAGCGGATGGTGATCGACGTCGGCGCGGTCGCGGTCCTCGGTGACCGTACCCACGCGTACGAGGACCCCGACCTGGCCGGCGGCTTCGGTGAGGACGGCCAGGGACGCGGCCCGGCGATCGTCCCCGCTGGCCCTTCGCGTCCCGTCACAGCCCGCGACTGGCGGAACGTCACGCTCTTCGTGCCGGACACCGGCTGGGCGCTGGGGGCGGCGGTCACGGCCCGCTTCCGTGACGGCGTCGCGATCGTCGAACAGCCGGGCGGGGTGCGGATGCAGTACGCGATCGGCGACGGCCAGACCGCCCAGTACGGGGACGTGACCGGCGACGGCCTCACCGACGTGGTGGTCTCCATCGAACAGTGGGGCTACGGCGATCAGGGACCGCCGGAGTCGTCGTACGTCGTCGTGGCCTACGCCGGTGCCGAGGGCGGGCGCCTGGTGCCGATCGGCGTCGTCGAATACGTATCGCCGCTGACGACCGGACCGACGTTCACCATCGAGTCCGGGGTGGTCACCGTCCATCCGCGGCTGGGAGGCAGCACCGAAGGGTCTCCCACCGCGTACCGCTGGAACGGGGTCTGGTTCGTGCCGCAGCGCTGAGGCAGTCAGGACATGGCGCCGAGCACCGTCTGAACCACTCCGTACGCGATCCGCCCGAACAGCAGTCCCACCACGACACAGAACACGAGGAAGCCCACCAGCACGTACCACAGGCTGCGGTCCGTTGGCTCGCGGTAGCTCACGTCACCAGTCAAGGAAGCGGGGGGTTGCCAGCACGTATGTGCTTCTGGATACGCCGCCGATAGGGCCCGGCGCCTACAGCGCCGTCAGCGCTGTCTCGGGTCGACGTGGATCTTGGGGCCCGGCCCGGCACCGGCCGGTCGCTCCCCCGCCAGCACCGCGGCGACCGCGTCCAGGCCGACGGTCGCGGCCACCAGCGGCCGGGGGTCGACCGCGCCGGTCGCGTACGCCTCGATCGCGGCGTCCAGGCCGGGTGAGGCGGAGAGAATGCCGACCGCGGTGACGTCCTTGAGCGCCACCGTCCGGGTGTCGATCAGGCTGTGGCTGCCGGCCAGGCCGATGTAGACGATCCGTCCGGACGGCTCGACGCGGTCGAGTGCCAGCGCGGGCAGGTGGGCGGCGTTCGAGGCCTCGACGATCGCGTCGAACGGCACGCCGGGCAGGGTGTCTTCGGTCCAGACGGAGTCGAAGCCGAGGCTGCGGGCGAAGTCGAGGGAGTCGCGCCCCAGGAGGTGGACCTCGGCACCGGCGGCGCGGAGGAACATCGCGGTGAGCAGCCCGATCGTCCCCGGGCCGAGCACCAGAGCCCGGTCTCCCGGGCCCACCGCGGCCGCCTGCGCCGCACGCAGCGAGTTGCCACCCGGTTCGACGAGTGCGCCGAGCACGGGGTCGACCGTGTCGGGCAGCGGACGCAGCGACCACGCCGGGACCGCGAGCTGCTCGGCCAACGCGCCGGGCCGGCCGTCGCGGACGCCGACCTCCTGCCGGTTCTCGCAGACGTGCTGGTGCCCTCGGCGGCAGCGGCGGCAGGTCTGATCGCCCAGCATCGTGTCGCCCATGACCCGGCGGCCGACCCAGGCCGGGTCGACGCCGTCGCCGACCGCGGACACCGTGCCGGCCCACTCGTGACCGAGCCGCATCGGGTAGGACGAGTGGCCCTCGTGGAGGTAGGCCATCTCGCCGGTGAAGAACTCCACGTCGGTGCCGCAGACGCCGACCCGCTCGACGTCGACCACGACCTCACCGGGGACGGCGACCGGGTCCGGTACCTCCTCGACGGCGGCCTCACCCGGTGCGTGCAGCACGAACGCCTTCATCGAGGTCCGAGGACTGGCTGGCCAGCCCGGCCCGGCGTAGCGACCCGAGCGCACGGTGCACGGTGGGTTGCTGTCTGTGTAGCGTCCATCGCGTTCCGAAACGTAGTCCACCGTGTCGATAGTTGGAAAGGCGGCGGTCGCGATGACGCTCCGCAGCGCGCAGTGGTACGCCGGAGAGAACCGCAACGCCTACATCCACCGCGCCTGGATGCGCCGGGGCATACCCACCGAAGGATTCGAACGCCCGCAGATCGCGATCGCCAACACCGCCTCGGACCTGACGCCGTGCAACGCCCACCTGACCGAGGTCGCTCGCTCGGTTGCGAATGGCGTCTACGAAGCCGGCGGCATCCCGCTCGAGCTGCCGGTTGTCTCGCTCGGCGAGACGAACGTCCGGCCCACGGCGATGCTCTGGCGGAACATGGCCGCGATGGCTACCGAGGAGATGCTCCGGGCCAACCCGATCGACGGCGTGGTGTTACTCGGCGGCTGCGACAAGACGATCCCGTCGCTGCTGATGGCCGCCGCCTCGGTCGACCTTCCCGCCGTCGTGGTGCCCGGCGGTCCGATGCTCACCGGCACGTTCCGCGGCGTAACACTCGCCTGCGGCACCGACGTGTGGCGCCTGTCGGAGGAGGTCCGCGCCGGAACCCTGTCGCAGACCGACTTCACCCGGTCGGAATCCTCGATGATCCGTAGCCGCGGGCACTGCAACACGATGGGCACCGCCTCGACGATGGCGCTGGTCGCGGAAGCACTGGGCACGGTGGTGCCCGGGGTGGCCGGAACGCCCGCGCCGGACAGCCGGCTGCTGGAGGCCGCGCACGGCACCGGACGGCTCGCGGTCGAGCTGATCACCGAGGACCGACGCCCGAGCACGTTCCTGACCAAGGCCAACTTCGCCAACGCGATCGTCGCGCTCGCCGCGATCGGCGGCTCCACCAACGCGGTCGTGCACCTGCTCGCGATCGCCGGACGCCTCGGCGTCGAACTGACGCTCGACGACTTCGACCGGATCGGCTCCCGCGTCCCGGTCCTCGTCGATCTCCTCCCGGCCGGCCGGTACCTGATGGACGACTTCCACCGCGCCGGCGGCCTGCTCGCGGTCCTGCGGGAGGTCCGCGACCTGCTCGACCCGGACGCGCTGACCGTGACCGGCAAGCCGCTGGTCGACTACCTCGACGACGCACCGATCTGGGACCCGGACGTCATCCACCCCCGCGAGGCGCCCCTCGTGGCCCAGGGCGGCATCGCCGTTCTGCGCGGTAACCTCGCCCCGTCCGGTGCGCTGATCAAGCCCGCCGCGGCCTCCCCGCACCTGCTGCGCCACCGCGGCCGAGCGGTCGTGTTCGACTCCATCGAGGACTTCCACGCCCGCGTCGACGACCCCGACCTCGACGTGGACGCCGACTCCGTGCTGGTGCTGCGCGGCTGCGGCCCTCGTGGGTACCCCGGCATGCCCGAGGTGTCGAACATGCCGCTGCCGCAGAAGCTGCTCGCGCAGGGCGTCCGGGACATGGTGCGGGTCTGCGACGGACGCATGAGCGGCACCGCCTACGGCACGGTCGTCCTGCACGTCGCGCCCGAGGCGGCAGCCGGTGGGCCGCTCGCCCTGGTGCGCACCGGCGATTTCATCGTCTTGGACGTCGAGGCGCGCCGTCTCGACCTGGACGTTCCTGCCGACGAGCTGGCCCGGCGCGTCCCGAACGAGGCCACCGTGGCCGGGTTCGCCGCGCCGAAGCGGGGCTGGGAGCGGCTCTACGTCGACCACGTCCTGCAGGCCGACACCGGCGCGGACCTGGACTTCCTCGTCGGCTCCAGCGGCTCGGAAGTCAGCCGCGAATCGCACTGACACCGCGCCCGCGGCGGCGGGAAGCGCTGCACGGTTTGCGCCGTCATAGGGACGCAAGCCGGGCATCGCTACCGGGAAGCCTCGATCAGCGCCAGCTGCTTGTTGATATCGGCCGGGTTCGTATCCCCGGCGACCTTCTGCAGGAACGGGGTGTGGTCGAAGACGAAGTCGCGGAGCGGGCGCAGCGGCGCGGGCGTGTGGTGGAAGACCTTGCCGAGCATCCACGCCTGCTGCACCTGCCGCGCGGTGTGCGGCTTGCGCGGGTCCTCGTAGGCCTGCAGTGCGCCGCGGACCGCGTCGAGGTCGGTGAGGTCGACGCCGTGCAGGGCGCGGCCGAGGAAGTAGCCGTCCTCGATCGACATGCCCGCTCCGTAGGCGGCGTACGGAGAGGTGGCGTGCGCGGCGTCGCCCGCGAGGGTGGCACGCCCCTTGGACCACTGCTTGAGGGGTTTGCGGTCGCGGAGCACCCAGCGCTGGACGTGCTGCGGGTCGGTCTCGGCGATCAGCCCTGGTAACGGTGCCGGGAACCCGGTGGCGAGCTCGGCCGCCGCAGCGTGCAGATCCGGCGGCGGCGGCGCGCTGGGGTCGGTGGCGGTGAGCATCCACCACTGGTGTCCGTCGCGACCCTTGTGGCGGATCGAAGTCCAGCTGCCTTGAACGGTGCGGCCGTGGGTGAGGATGCACTTGTTCGGTGCGGTACCCGCGACGTCGGCGAACGTGAAGCCGCCGAAGATGTGCAGTCGGTGCTCGCGTTTCGGTGAGTCGCCCCAGAGCGTTCGGCGGACGAGGGAGTCGATGCCGTCGGCGCCGATCAGCACGTCGTGCTCGGCGCTGCTGCCGTCGGCGAAGTGCAGCGTGACCACGCGCTCGTCCTGCTCGATGCGCTCGACCTGCTGGTTGAACCGGAGAACGCCGGGAGGGATCGCGGCGAGCATCCGCTCGTAGAGCTCGGGGCGGAGCAGGCCGATGAACCCACCGCCGTAGGCGGCCTTGACGTCCGGGTCGAGCTTCACGTCCACGCGGACCTTGCCGCGGATGTTGTGGAACTGGGTGTCGGTCGGGGCGCCGAGGTCCTCGGTGTCCACGCCCAGCAGCCGCAGCGCCTTCAGCGGCGGCGGCCACAGGTTGAGGATGTTGCCGGCCGGGCGGGCTTCCCAGTAGCGCTCGTAGACCACGACGTCATGGCCGGCTCGCAGGGCACCGAGAGCGGCCGCCATTCCGGCGGGCCCCGCACCGAGCACCGCGACGCGACCACGACGGGAGACAGCAGTCATCGGACACCTCAATGTGTCGGAGGAAACAGTAGCTGGCGCTACTATTAGAGCGAAACTTTAGCGTCCGCTACTGTTCTGTCAAGACATCACGCGGACGACGGGAGAGCGCGCGCCGTGGCAGACGCCGAGCTGGAGATCCGGCCCCCCAAGCAGCGCCGTAGCCGGGAGGCGTGGAACCGGGTCCTGGACGCGGGCGTGGCGATCCTCGAAGAGGACGGCTACGAGGCGTTCACCATCGCCGCGGTCTGCGCGCGCGCCACCGTGGCGCCACCCGCGATCTACGCCCGGACGACCAGCAAAGAGGCACTGTTCCTCGCCGTCTACGAGCACGGGATCGCCCGCCTGGTCGCCGACCAGGAAGCGCTCGACCCGGCCGACCACTGGACCGACCGGGAACCCGCCGAACTGGTACGGGCGGTGGTCGCCGAGACCGTGCGCATCGCGCTGCGTCATCAGCGCTTTCTCCGCCCGGTGGTGCTGCTCTCCGCCTCCCATCCCGAGATCCGGCGACGAGGGTCGAGGTACAGCCGCGCGCTCGGCGAGCAGTTCGTCGCTGTGCTCGCGCCGCTGCGCGACCGTTTCACGCACGACGACGCCGACGCCGCCACGTCGACGTGTTTCGACACCGTGTTCGCCACCACCATGATCCGGGTGGCCTACGGGCCCGGCTTCGCCACCGCGGTGATCGAGGACGACGAGGCGTTCGTGGCTCGACTGGGCGAGACCGCCGCCCGCTACCTCCTGAGCGCGGCCCCCGACTGAGTGGTTCTTCCACGACGATGAGTGATGCGACTATCCGGATCGGGTGATGCGCCGGAGCGACGATCGCGCCAGGCTGAGCGGGACTCGCCTGGTTCCCGATGTCGGCTTGGGGGTCGTGTGGCCACGGACGTCGCAATCACGCTCTCCGGGAGCCCGGCCTTCTCGCCTCCGGGCGGAAACCCACTCCTGGAGTCGAAGTTCGCCATCCCCGAACCGCCACCGTTCCTGGTCACCCGCTCCCGGCTCTGGGGCACGCTGACCGCCGCAACACACGACCCGGTCGCGGTCGTGGTCGGATCGGCGGGCGCAGGGAAGACCCAATTGGTCGCGTCCTGGCTCCGCAGCCGGACCGGCGATGGACGCGCCGTCTGGATCACGCTCGAGGAGGGCGACGGCGACCCAGCCGTCCTCTGGACCTACGTGCTCGAGGGCCTTCGCCGCGCCGGACTCGACCTGCCCACCTCCGCGCAGCGGCCGTTTCCCGGCGCCGCCGCACACCGATCCTTCCTCGCGTGGCTGGCGGGTGAACTCGCCACCATGGACCAGCCGGTGACGCTGGTGTTGGACGGCACCTCCTGCATCGACGACGACTACCAGTGGGCCACCGATCTCGATTTCGTGCTGCGACACGCCCGCGGCCGGCTCCAGGCGATCCTGATCGGACGGTCTGATCCGCCGCTCCCCCTGCACCGGTATCGGCTGGCCGGTCGGTTGACCGAGATTCACAGCCGCGAGCTGGCGTTCAGCCCGGCCGAAACCGCCGAGCTCATGGATCTACACGGGATTACGCTCACGGACGGCGCTATGGCCGCGCTGCTCCAACGTACCGAAGGGTGGGCGGCCGGCCTTCGGCTGGTGGCCATGGCCCTGGCCGGACGAGTCGACGCGGACCAGCAGATCGCGGACCTGACCGGCGACGACGCCGGAATCGCCGAGTACTTCCTCGGCGAGGTGCTTCGCACCCAGCACAGGGACGTCCGGACCTTCCTGCTCGAAACCAGCATCCTCGACGTGTTCACCCCGGAACTGGCCGACGCGGTGACCGGACGCAGTGACAGCCGACGGATGCTGGCCGCTCTCCGCCGGGTGAACGCGTTCGTCGTCTCGGTGGACGGGCATGCCGCCGTCTACCGCTACCACCGGCTCTTCGCCGACCTGCTCCGGACCCAGCTGGCGCTGGACGCTCCGGACCGGCTGATCGGGCTACAAGAGCGCGCGGCCCGGTGGCACGCCGCGAACGGCGACCTCATCCGGGCCGTCGAACACGCGATCGCGGCCGGCAACCCGGCCGCGGCCGCCGCCCTTGTAATCCAGGGCTACGCAATCGGGGAACTGGCCCTGCACGGCCGACGCTGCCGACCGGGCGAGCTTCTCGCCGCCACCCCCGAGCCTGCGGAGACCCCGGAGAGCGCACTCGTCCTGGCCGCGCTGGCCACAGCCGACGGCGAGACCGAGCGGTGCGCGCGGTTGCTCGACGAAGCCCGCGCCCTCCTGCTGGAGCGCAACGGCGGTGATTGTCCCGATCCGATCGCGCTCGCCGGAATCTTGCTGGAAGTGCTGCTCGCACAGGACCTACGGCACTCCGTGCGGGTCGTGCACTCCGCGCGGGTCGCCGACGTGCTGCTCCGTCGCGCTCCCCCCGAGGTCCGCGAACGTCGCGCCGAGGCCGACGCGATCCTCCTGGCGGCGCGAGGCGTGGCCGAGAGCCGACTGGGGCAGCTCGACGACGCGGTCGGCACCCTCCGGGCAGCGGTCACCGCAGCCGGCGCCGCGGGCTGCGCCGGCCCACGCCGGGAAGCACTCGAGCAGCTCGCACTGATCGAAGCCCACCGCGGTCGGCTCCGTCAGGCGGCGGCGCTCGCCGGCAAGGCGCGGGAGGCCGCGGAGCACGGCGGGACGGCGGGGGTCCACCCCTCGTCGGTGGCGGAGCTGACGCTGGCGTGGGTGGCCGCCGAGCGGTACGACGTGGAGCAGGCCTGGCATCACCTGCGCGCTGCCGCAGCGCATCCGCCGTGCGACCCGGCGGTGCGGGCAGGCGCCGCCCTGGTCCGGGCCCGACTGCTCCGTGCCCGTGGCGAGCTACGGGAGGCGCGCGCGGCCCTGGACGTGTCCGCTGGTGACCCTCCCCCGCTCTGGCTCGAACGCGAGCTCGCGCTCAACCGGGCCCGGCTGGCGATCGCCGCCGGTCAGCCGGCCGAGGCCGAGGTGATCCTCCGAACCCTGGACGGCCCGGACGACGCGGACACCACCGTCGTTCGTGCCGCCGTCCAGCTCGCCGTCGGGGAACTCGACCGGGCGCAGCAGCTCGTACAGACGGTCGTCAGCACCACGGACGCACCGGCCTCCGTACTGGTCGACGCCTGGCTGTTGCTGGCGACGATCGCTGCGGAGGACGACGATCCCGACCGGGCGCACCGAGCCGTGCGCCAAGCGTTGCGGGCGGCGTCCCCCGAGTCGTTACGCCGACCGTTCAACGAGATCGGTCCGGCGCTCCGTCGCTTGCTCCGGGAGGCTCCCGAGCTGCGCGACCGCCTCCGGCTACCGGGCACCGACCAGGCCGAGGCGCCCCGCCGCGGACCGGCGCCGGAGGACGACCCGGTGCTCGTGGAGCCGCTCAGCAAGCGCGAGATGGACGTCCTGCTCCAGATGGCCGCGATGCTGCCGAGCGAGGAGATCGCCGCGACTCTGTACGTCTCGATCAACACGGTGAAGACCCATGTGCGCAGCATCTTCCGCAAGCTCTCGGTCTCGCGGCGGAGCGAGGCGGTCCGCCGGGCCCGGGCGCTCGGCCTGATCTGACTGCGCCGAGACCCGGCGACCAGGCCCCGGCGAGTAGGCCCCGGCGAGTAGACCCGGCGACCCCGAGCACCGTCAATGCGTGAGTAGCTTGAGAGCTACCGTCGCCAGGCCGAACAGCGCCGCCACGGCCGCCGACACGGCCCGCTCCCAGCGAGACAGTTGTCCGGACCGGCCCATCTCCCAGCCGGCGAGGCCCAGTAGAGCCGTCGCGCAGCCCAGCGACCACAAGATCGCCGTTCGCAGCTCCATCCCGGTCGCGCGGAGCAGGAGGAGGCACGCCAACGGCAGGTAGGAGGCGGTGACCAGTTCCCACCCCTCGGTCACTTGCCGGCGGATGTGGCTCCAGCTGGGGCGGCGATCGCTGTGCAGTCGCTCGGCGACCACGCGGGCGTAGCGCTCCGCGCTCCAGTAGATGACGAGCGTTCCGACCACCACCACCGACGTCTGCCACGCGGTCGCCGAGTGCGAAGCGGTGAGCACGGCGGCGCTGAGGATCAGGCCGTAGATCGCGGCAGCCGTTCCCTCCTCGGTGGCCCGCCGAAGCCGCAGTCGCGTCGAGAGCTCCACCGGGGGCCTCACACCGACGGCTCTACCGCGACGAGATGCCAGCCCCACGCGGGCAGATCGACGAAGAGCCCGACGTCCGCCATCTCGCTACCGTCCCGAACGAACGGGTCCGAGTCGTACGGGTCCTCGTCGAGCAGCGGTGTCAGCGTCCACCGGTGCGACCGCAGGTCTGCCCACGGCAAGCGGACACGGCCCTGTGCGGGATCGGCGGAGAGATTGAGGATCACCAGCTGTCGCTCCGGCCCCTTCTCCCAGGTCCACGCGAGCAGGTTGCGGTGGGTGGGATTGTCCGGCCAGCCGGTCGTCTCCGACAAGCACCACTCACCGGATCGCAGTCCGCTGCGTCCGATCGCGGCGAGCAACCCCAGCGCGAACCGCCGGAGCTCGGGGTCGGAGGGCTCGTCGGGCCGCCGTCCGAGGAACACCGGCACGCGGACCCGCCGCCCGTCGAACTGTCCCTCGTGCCAGAGCGTGGCGCCCGGCAGCGTGGCGATCGCGACCGTCGCTGCCCGGAGCCGCTCCGGCGGCGACAGCGTGGACGCTGCCCGTGGCTCGTCGTGGTTCTCGATGAACCGGATCAGCTTCCGCTGGTAGTCCGAGCCCGCCCGCAGATGCCCCCGGACACCGTCGGCGTCGCCGAGGAGACGATCGTAGAGACGTTTGTCGTAGCAGTAGTCAAAGCCCTGCCGCTGCAGGGTCCACTCCCGGTCCCAGTACGCCTCCGCGACGAACAGCAAGTGGGGATGGCGCTCCCGGACGCGGCGGAGGACCTCCGGCCAGAACTCCTCCGCAGGCGCCGGGCCCGCTCGTTCCGCCCACGTGGCGGCGAAGACGTCGGTGAGCAGCAGCATCGCCATGTCGCAGCGCAGCCCGTCGCACTGGTCGCCGATGTCCGACAGCACCTCGACGGTGGCCTGTCGCACCTCCGGATGGAACGCGTTGAGCTGTAGGACGTCCGGCCACGGCGGAAAGAAGGGATCCCGCCCCCGCGCGAGCACTGCGCCGCCGACCTCGACGAACGCGTCCGGCGAGCGGGCCAGGTCGTCGGACGTGCCGCGGATGAACAGCTCGGGCCGCCTCAGCGCCCACGGGTGGTCCGGCGCGACGTGGTTGGGCACGTAGTCGAGCACCAGCCGGATGCCCCGCTCCGCCAGCAGCGCCCGCGCCGCTGCGAGGGCATCCGGTCCGCCGAGGCGGGCGTCGACCCGGTAGTTGCGCACGCAGTACGGCGAGCCGACCACGTCTCCCGGCTCCAGATCCGGCAGCGCCGCGCGGAAAGCAGCCCGCAACTCGTCGTTGCCCAGCGCGATCTCCAGCCCGACCGGACTCCGCTCCCAGACGCCCATCAGCCAGATCGCATCGATGCCGGGCAGCGTGACCTCGTCCCACGCTTCGGCCGGGACGTCGGCGAGCGTCACCGGGCGCTGGTAGCGGCGTGCCAGCGCGGTCAGCCAGACCCAGGTGTCGACCTCGTGGATGACCGGCTGCGCCGGCCACGGCGCCGACCTGCTCATGGGGTCGGCGCCTGGGTGCGGAGAGTGCTGAAAGCGCGGTACGCGGCGACCGCTCCCTCGGCGCGGAGCTCGCCGGGGTCCAGGTTCTTGAACAGCCCCGCGAACAGGGCGACGAGCCCGGTCCACCCGGTTTGGTGGCTGGCCCCGAGGCCCGCGCCGTTGTCCCCGTGGAAGTACTCGTAGAACAGCAGCAGGTCGTGCCAGTGCGGATCCTCCTGGAAGCGTCGCTGCCCGCCGTAGACGGGCCGTCGACCGTGCGCATCGGGTAGGAAGATGCTGGTCAGTCGTCCGGCGAGGTCTTCGGCCACCTCGAACAGGGTCATCTTCCGGCCCGAGCCGGTGGGACACTCCACGGTGAACTCGTCGCCGTAGAAGGTGTAGATGTTGAGCAGCGCGCGAATCACCAACGCGTTGACCGGGAACCAAATCGGCCCGCGCCAGTTCGAGTTGCCGCCGAACATCCCGCTGTCCGACTCCGCAGGCAAGTAGCCCACGCCGTAGTCGTCGCCGTGCACGTCGACGTGGTACGGGTGCTGCGCGTGGAAGCGGGACAGCGAGCGGATCCCGTACTGGCTCAGGAACTCGTCCTCGTCCAGCATCTTGGCGAGCACCCGCCGCAGACGCTCCTCGTCCAGCAGCGCGAACAGCATCCGGTCTTCCAGGCCGACGATCGTGGAGGGCGCGACCGTCGCGAGGATCTCCGGATGGCGCCGCAGGAAGTCGTGCGCCCGGTCCACCAGCTCGGGGAACTCGGTCCGCAGGTCACCGGGGAGCACGGTCGCCGCCGTCAGCGGCAGCAGGCCGACCATCGATCGGACCGAGAGCCGCTCCGCGCTGCCGTCCGGCCGCCGCAGCACGTCGTAGAAGAACCCGTCGTCCTCGTCCCACATCGACACCCGGTCGGCGCCGACGTGGTTCATCGCCGCGGCGATCCAGGCGAAGTGCTCGAAGAACGTCTCGGCCTCCTCGAGGTAGACCGGGTTGTCCCGGCCGAGCTCGATCGCGATCGCCATCATGCTCTGCGCGAAGAGCGCCATCCACGCGGTGCCGTCGGCCTGGTCGAGCTGACCGCCGGTGGGCAGCGGAGCGCTCCGGTCGAACACTCCGATGTTGTCCAGCCCGAGGAACCCGCCCTGGAAGACGTTGTTCCCGTCGACGTCCTTCCGGTTCACCCACCAGGTGAAGTTCTTCGCCAGCTTGTGGAACGCGTTCTCCAGCCAAGCCCGGTCCCCGTGCCCGGTCCGGCCCTTCTCCACCTGGTAGACGAAGAGCGTCGCCCACGCGTGCACCGGTGGGTTCACGTCGCTGAAGTTCCACTCGTACGCCGGGATCTGGCCGTTCGGGTGCAGATGGAACCGGCGCAGGAGCAGATCCATCTGCTGCTTGGCGAAGCCGACGTCGACCAGCGCGAACGCCACCGCGTGGAAGGCCAGGTCCCAGGCGGCGAACCATGGGTACTCCCACTTGTCGGGCATCGACACGACGTGACCGGAGAGCAGGTGCGGCCACTCCCGGTTGCGAATCGGAGCGTTCTGGGCGACCGGATCGAACCCGTGCTCGGTCAGCCAGGTCTCGACGTCGAAGTGGTAGTACTGCTTGTTCCAGAGCAGGCCGGCGAGGGCCTGCCGGATGACCAGGCGCTCTTCGACACTGGTCGACGGCGGGTACAGCTCGTCGTAGAACTCGTCGCACTCGGCGCGCCGGGTGTCGACGAGAGCGTCGAACTCGGTTCCGAACGGCCCGCCCACTCGTCCGCCCGGCGCTCCGGCGCCCCCGTTGGAGTCCGACAGGCGGAGCCGAATCGTCGCGGACCCGCCGGCCGGCACGTCGAGCACGTACTGCGCGGCCGCCTTGGTGCCGCGCTGCGCGGGGTTGACCGCGCCGTGCTGCCCGCGGACGACGTACCGGTCGATGCCGTCCTTGACGTACAACGAGGTGTTGGGGGTCCCGAACAGCCGCTCGGTATTGCTCTCGTTCTCGGTGAACAGCAGCGGCACCGACCCGGCGCAGGTCAGCCACCGACGACCCAGCCGCGGGTGGTCGGCCGCGACCCGGACGGTCCCCGGAGGTCCGGGCATCTCCGCGAGCTGCGGCCGCTTCTGCCCGGACGTCCACGACCAGGTATTCCGGAACAGCAGCGTGGGCAACACCTGGAGCGTGGCCGCCTCCGGTCCCCGGTTGTGGACCGTGATCCGGACCAGGAGGTCCTCCTCCGCGGCCTTCGCGTACTCCACCTCGACGTCGTAGTAGCGACTCTCCTCGAACACGCCGGTGTCGAGCAGCTCGTACTCGAAGTCACCACGCCCCCGCGACCGGTTGGTGGCCACCAGCTCGGTGTACGGGTACGCCGCCTGCGGATACTTGTAGAGGTACCGCATGTACGAGTGGGTCGGCGTGCTGTCGACGTAGAAGTAGTACTCCTTGACGTCTTCGCCGTGATTGCCCTCCGCGTTGGTCAGGCCGAACAGCCGCTCCTTGAGGATCGGGTCCCGGCCGTTCCACAGGGCCAGCGAGAAGCAGAGCTGCTGCTCGTCGTCGCTGACGCCGGCGATGCCGTCCTCACCCCACCGATAGGCCCGAGACCGGGATTGCTCGTGGGTGACGTAGGACCACGCGTCGCCGTTCGCGCTGTAGTCCTCGCGGACCGTGCCCCACTGGCGCTCGCTGAGGTACGGACCCCACCGGCGCCAGTGGCTACCCGGCCGGTCGGCATCCCGCAGGCGGTGTCGCTCGGCCGAACTGTGCTCGGTCATGTGCGCCATCCTTCCGGGCTAGCAGAGGCTCCGCCCAGTGCGCCACATCCGCCGGTGGCCGGACTCCTCCGCCAGAGGTGAACTTCGCCCGCGCGCTCGATCCCGTCCCGGTGTGGGTTCGGCGACCTGGGTCGCTGCGGAGTCAGTCCGGTGCGCCGAGGATTCCCAGACCCCGAGCGCGCATGACCGCTTCCCGCCGCCGCGAGGCACCCAGTTTCCGGTAGATCGATTTCAGGTGGGCCTTCACGGTGTTCACCGAGACGTGCAGCTCGTCGGCGATCTCTTGGGCGCTGAGCATCGTCGGCAGGTAGCGGAGCACGTCGTCCTCCCGCTCGCTGAGCCGATCGACCGGTGGGACCACGACGCCGGCCGTACCCCCGATGCTCCCCCCAGAGCTCGAGTCGGTCAGCAGGTCGGCGATCAGCGGTGACGGGCGGTCGGGCAGCCAGCGCTCGGAGCCGAACCCGACTGCCTCGGGAGCAGGTAGGCCGAGCATCCGATCGGTGCGTCGGCGCGCGAGGCCGAGCAAGACTTCGCGGATGCAGGAGTCCACGACGCCCGCCAGGTCCGCCGGCGTGGTGCCGAGTCGGGCCAGGAGGGATTCGGCGCCTCGGAAGTCGCCGAGCGCGATTTCGGCGCGGGCCAGGCAGATCGCTTCCCGCCGGGTGAGTGGATCACGTCCCGCCAGTTGCGCCTCCACCCGTTCGGGATGCCCGTCCACCAGATCGATCTCGGCCTCCACCAGCGCCACCCAGCGGGCCACCGTCGACGCGGTGCGGAGCAGCAGCGTCTCCGACCGGATCCGACGCAAAGCCGTCCGGGCCGTCGGAACGTCGTCGATCAGGCGGGAGTAGACGCAGTGTGCGACGTCGACCAGGACCGAGGACAGCGCGTCGGAACCTGCTCGGGCGGCCTGCGCGGCCAGCAGCGCCTGCCGCGCCGCGGGGACGTTCTGCCGGTCGGACTCGACCAGCACCAGGGCGACGTACGCGGCAACGCAGTCCGGGCTGTGCGACTGCCCGGTTCGGGACCCGTCGGCGGCGGTCTGCACGGCGAGTTCGTGGCAGGCCACCGCGTGCTCCCGCGCCTCCTCCGGGAAGCCCCGCAGGTAGGCCAGGAGCGCGAGGTGGCCCTGTGCGTCGAGTTCGACCCGCTGGACGCCGGCGATCCGCGCCGCGGCCCGGGCGGCTTCCAGATACCGTTCGGCCTTGTCCTGACGGCCGGTCCAGAACAGACCCACGCCCTTACTGCCCAGCGCGAGGGACCGGTACTGGAGTAATGCGGGGAACTGCGCGGTCGGGACAGCGGCGAGCCGATCCAGGATGTCGGTCGCGGCGGCGGTCCGAGTGGTGAAGTTGCCCTGGGCCGTCGCGGCGGCCAGCTCGAGGGTCCGCAGCGTGACCTCGATCGATCGTCGCTCCACCTCGAACCGCCCGGCGAGGCGGCGCCTGATCCGGCCCGTGTACTTCGGTACCGCTTCGTAGTCACCGGCGCAGTACCGGAGAAGCACCGTGCACAGCTCCAACCGCGCGTCCGTCAGGTACGCGCTCGCGGGAACCCGGTTCAGTGCCGCCACGAGCGCGGTGTGATCGCCGGCGAGCGCCAGCGGCCCGCCCCCGGTCTCCAGCAGACGGGCGAGGAACGGCCAGTGTGCGCCCGCGACCGCGCTCCGAATTGCGGCCAATGTGTCGTTCTCGTCGTCGTACCACCGCGCCGCTCGGCGGTGGATCTCGGCGCCGGCTCCTGGTTCCTCCCGGCTCAGCTCGTAGCGGAGCAGATCACGAAGCAGCGGGTGGTACCGGTACCATCCGGCCTTCTCTCCGCATGCGGTGACGAGCGCGTTCGTTTGTTCGAGGTTCTCCAGGAGGCGGGCGCTGTCGGATCCTTCGGTCAGCGCGTCCGCCAGCCCGGCGCACACCTCGTCGGGCAGGCTGGTCCGTCGGAGGAACGAGCGCACCGATGCGGGTAGGCCGCTGAGCACTTCGTGGGTCAGGTACGCCGCGACCGCGGGCAGCGCGCCGGTGAAACCCTCGACCCGACGATCTGCACCCGAGCCGCCGCCGAGAAACGCGGCGGCGAGACTCAGGCCGGCCGGCCAGCCACCGGTTCGTCGCTGTACTCGGCGCGCATCGCCCACGGTCAGCTCCACACCGTGCCGAGCCAGCAGTTGCGCGCACTCGTCGTCGAAGAAGCGCAGGTCGCTGTCGCGGAGGTCGGTCAGTTCCCCGCTCACCCGCTCCCGGTGGAGGGACAGCCGGGGCTCGACCCGCGCCAGCAGCACCACCGCCAGCTGATTCGACGGGTAGCGCAGCAGGGCGCGGATGTCCTCGAGGACCCGCGGTTCGCAGATCTCGTCAACGCCGTCCAGAACGAGGACGAAGTCGTCGAGGGTGGCTGCGCATTCGTGGGCCGCCACCGCGCAGTCGGCGGGCGGCGCGGATGCCGGGCCGACGCCGCCGGCGCGTCCGAGGACGGCGAAGAGGCGGGATCGGAACGTGTCCGGATCGCTGTCCGCCGCGGTCAGCGTCAGCCAGCCGACCGACCGCGACGTGGTCGCGGCCCACGCCCGTACGGCCACCGTCTTCCCCCACCCCGCGCCGGCGCACACCAGCGTGGTGCCCTGTCGGGTGCTCGCCTCGATCGTGGCGGTCAGCCGTTCTCGTTCGATCAGAACGGGAGGTAGTCGCGGAGACTCGTCTTCCGGCGGGCGGTAGCGAAGGATCTCCGCCCCCCGCCGTTCGGACGTGCGGCTCCGCACGGGCCGTCGGCTCCGAATCGCTGGTTCGGCATAGCGCCGCGGTGCACCGTCAGAATTCTGTAGTCCGTCCCTGCCTCGCACGCTGCTCGACCACCCCTCGCCGCCCTACGGGGCGTGGTTCGCGCACGCCGCCGCACACCTCCTGTGCTCGATCCCGGTTCGCCGCCGGTCGATGCCGCCCGATTCGCGGCGGGCCCCGAGGTTCCGGCGCCTCGCGCGTGGACGGAACGGCATCAACGCCCGGTGACGACGAGCGCAGGCGTTCCGCCGTCCCGGCTGGGCGTTCCGGTGCGGCAGCGGCAAGTGTCCAGAGCGACGTCGCACACAGCGGGTCTGCCGGGACCCGGCATGGAGGCGCTGGGCCACCCGGACCTTCCGGACGCGACCATGCCCCGGCATGACACCACACGACGCGACGCGGGCGGATCCCCCGAATCGGGTGAGTTTGGATGAGTAATCGTTGTCTTGAGGCCAATCCCTTCTGGACGGAAAGCCGCCTCAGCTGTCGTGCGTGCACTGCCGCGCGGGATTCACCCTCCCTAGATGAGGTGCCACCGCCGAGTCCGTCGCAACCTGCCGGAATGAGGCGATACCGCAGACTGCTCACCGCCGCCGCCGTTCTCGTCGCCCTCGGCGTCGGAGGATGCGCGGACGATCCGACCGAGCCCCCGGTGTGCGAGAGCCTCGCCGCCGCTCAGGTGACCGTCGACCACATCCGGGAAACCAACGACTCCGAGAACGGACTCAGCCAGCTCAGGCCCTATCTGGCACAGCTGAGGACCGATCTGCAACAGCTCTACGCCGACGCCAAGACGCAGTACGCGCCGCAGGCCGAAGCTCTGCGGACCTCCGTGGACGAGCTCTCGACACGCGTGGACACCGCGAAGGCCGACCCGAACACGGAGAACATCGCCGCAGTGCGGAGCGCGGTCGGTGGCGTCCGCGAGAGCGCGCGGCAGCTGCGCGACGCGTTGGCCGGAACCTGCTGAACGGCCCGGCCACCGGCCGCCCCGACGAACTCGCCCGCTGCGGATGGCGCGCGCGTACGCGGATCGGCGCACGCTCTGCGACGGCGAAGGACCACATCTCAGCCCACTCGGCGGGAGGCACGGCCATGACCACTTTCACGGTATGGAAGTTCGACAACACCACGGACGCGGACGGGATCTACTCGGCCCTCCAACAGGCGGCCGACGACGGACTGGTCACGATCGTCGACCACGCCGTCGTCCGCTGGCCGGAAGGCGCGGACCGGCCGGACATCGACCACAAGCACAACAGCGTCCGGAAAGGCGCTGGGTGGGGGGCGCTCTGGGGTCTCGTCGTCGGTGCGCTGTTCTTCGTTCCGGTCGTGGGTGGGGTGGTCGGCGCCTCGATCGGTGCGATCAGCAAGGCGACGGAGGGCACCGGCATCACCAAGGAGGATCTGGAGAGGATCCGCACGCAGGTGACCGAGGGAACGTCGGCGCTGTTCCTCGTCACCGACAAGGGTGACCTGGACCGCTTGGGCGAGCGGTTCCACGGCATGCACAGCACGCTGGTGGCGACCAACCTCACCGAGGGTGAGCGGGAGATCCTCTTCGAGACGTTCGGCGACCACCGCGGCTGAGAACGACGATGACGTACTCGCTCCTCGGCCGCGATGCCACCAACGGTGACCTCGGCACCGCCGTGCAGTCGAAGTTCCCGGGCGTCGGCAGCCTCGTCCCGTACGGCGAGGCCGAGGTCGGTGCCGTCGCTACCCAGGGATTCGGTAATCCGCGCCACGGATCGGTCGGCCTGCAGCTGCTGCGGTGCGGGGCGACGCCTCGCCAGGCCGTCGACATCCTGCTCAACGGCGACCCCGACCAGCACAAGCGGCAGTTCGCCCTGATCGACCGGGACGGCCGCGTCGCCGCCCACACCGGCGGGGAGTTGCAGACCTGGGACGGGTGGTCCGGCAGTGTTTCGGGGCGCGACTGCGTCGCACTGGGGAACGGCCTGGCGAGCGGCGACGTCGTCGAGCGGATGGTTCGGACCTTCGAGGGCGCGCCCGGCTCGCTGGCCGAGCGGCTGATGGCCGGCCTCGACGCGGGCGAACAGGCGGGCGGCGACATCCGCGGCCAGCAGTCCGCGGCACTGCTGATCGTGCGGCGCGACGGTGGCTACGGGTCGCTGGACGACCGGCACGTGGTGATCTCGATTTACGACCACGAGCGGCCGATCGCGGAGCTGATCCGCTGCTACGCGCTGCACCGGCTTGCGTACTTCCCGAGCGACCCGGCGAACCTGGTGCCGATCACACCGGACCTCGCGCTCGAGCTCAAGCGGCTGATGGCGGTCTCCGGCTACTTCCGGGGTGAGCTCGACGCCTCGTGGGACGAGCCCGCACAGCGACGGTTCCAGCTCTTCCTCGGCAGTGAGAACTACGACAACCGCATCCACGCCGACGGGCTGGTCGACCTCGAAGTGGTCGCGGACCTCCGCCGACGCTACGGCCCCGAGGCGAGCGCCGGCCCAGTGGGCTGACGCCGGCCCAACTCACCCCGGCTGGGTGAGGCCCCTCCCCGGCGCCGCGTGGTTGGTTGTGGGCCGCGGATGCCGAAGCGCACGACCGAGAGGGCGTGGGAGCGATGTGCAGGTTAATGGCTTACTCAGGCGGCCCCGTCCTCGCCGACGACTTGTTGTTCCGGCCCAAGCACTCGATCATCGACCAGAGTCTGCACGCGGACCTCGGCGGCATCACCACGAACGGTGACGGTTTCGGCATCGGGTGGTACGGCATCGACGATCGCACGTCACCGACCGTGTGCAAGGGCACCCACCCGGCCTGGACCGACCAGAACCTGCGTGAGCTCGACGACAGCCGATTCATCGTCTCCGAGCCGCTGCGAGACCTGCCCGGCGCCTGGTCGGAGGTCCCCGAGGGTTCCTGGGCGCTCGTCCGCCAGAGCCAACAGGAGACTCATCCGTTCCAGCCGATCGCCCCCGCGTCATGAGGGCGACGGTCCCGTCGGCGCGCCACCGGGATCCGGCCGGGCGAGCCGAGGCCGGGTTGTCCGCGCGGGAACGGGCGCCGCTGGCGAGCCACGCGGACTACGCGCCGGCCCTCGACCGGGTCGATCCGGTCGCCATTCTCGCGGCACAGGCCACTGAGCGGGTGCCGGAACTGGTGCCGGTACGACACGCACGGATGCTGGTCTCCCCCTTCACGTTCTACCGGGGCGCGGCCGCGATCATGGCCGCCGACCTGGCTGCGACACCGCACTCGGGCTTCCCAGTTCAGCTCTGCGGGGACGCGCACCTGTCCAACTTCGGAGTGTTCGGATCACCCGAGCGGCGGATGCTCTTCGACGTCAACGACTTCGACGAGACGCATCCCGGTCCCTGGGAGTGGGACATCAAACGGTTGGCGGCCAGTCTCGTCGTCGCGGCTCGAGCCAACGGCTTCCGCCGGAAGGCCCGCGCCGAGATCGTCCGGGCTGCGGTCGCCAGGTATCGAGGCGCGATGGCAGAGTTCGCCGCGGCCGGCGAACTCGAGGTTTGGTACGCCCACGCCGATTTCGATCAGCTGGCTCCGCAGTTGTCGGCCCAACTCAGCACCGCACAGCGGCGCAAGCAGCTGGGCAAGGCGCAGGCCAAGGCCCGGTCGCGGAACAGTCTGCAGGCCTACCGCAAGCTCACCGCGATCCAGAACGGTCGGCGGCGGATCGTCGCCGACCCGCCGCTCCTGGTGCCGGTGGGCGATCTGCTCCCCGGCCGCGACAGCGAGGATCTCGCCGCTGAGATCCGCGGGCTGCTCAGCCGTTACCGACGAAGCCTGGCTCCCGAGCGCCGCCGGCTCTTCGACGCGTTCGAGTACGTCGACATGGCCCGCAAGGTGGTCGGCGTCGGCAGCGTCGGTACTCGCTGCTGGATCGTGTTGCTCCGCGGACGCGACGACAACGATCCGCTGCTCCTCCAGGTGAAGGAGGCCCAACGATCGGTGCTGGCCGGGCATGTTCCGTCCGGCCTGGCGTTGCCGCACCGACTGAACGAGGGCCAGCGGGTGGTCAACGGCCAACGGCTCATGCAGGTGGCCAGCGACATCTTCCTGGGCTGGGAACGGGCAGCGGGATCGGACGGCCAAACCCGCGACTTCTACGTGCGCCAGCTCCGGGACTGGAAAGGATCCGCGGTCGTCGAGGAGATGGACCGTGCTGGGTTGCGAACCTACGGCGAGCTGTGTGCGTGGACGCTGTCCCGCGCGCACGCCCGCACCGGCGATCGGATCGCGATCGCGGCGTACCTCGGCGACGAACCGACGTTCGACGAGGCGCTGGTCGAATTCTCCGAGCGTTACGCGGACCAGTCGGAGCGCGACTACGCGGCCCTCCAGGAGGCCGTGCGCGTCGGCAGGCTCGAGGCGGCGGGTACGGCGAGCGACGAGGAAGCGTGAGCGCGGGTCGCCGGATCACTCGGTCCGGCGACCTGCGGCTCCGATCTGCGCGGCGGTCACCAGGAAGCGGATACCGAGCCCGAGGAAGACCATGCCGCCGATCATCTGCGCGCTGGCCAGGAGCCGCGCGGCGCCGGTCTGCGGGACGACGTCACCGAACCCGGTCGTGGAGAACACGGTGATCGTGAAGTAGAGCGCATCGTGGTGGGACAGCGGCTCGCTGAAGCTCGCCCTGTCCACCCCGGCCAGCATGAGATAGGCCGTGGCGAACACGACGAGGAACAGCGGGGCGGCGACGGCGAGCGCCTGGATCGCGCGGAGGCGTGGCACCGGCGACCGGCTGATCGCCCGGAACTGCAGGATCAGAACCGACACGACGGCGACCGCACCGGCGATTACCAGCACCAGCACGCCCCAGCTCGTGCGGGCGGGCACCGCCGGAACCGCGTAGTACGTGCCGAGCAGCAGCGTCGTCGTGATCGCGGACCGCAGCAGCGTCGCGGGGACCGGTTTCAGTCCGCGGCCACGCACCCGGGTACCCGGCCGCTCGGCCCCGGTCGTCTCCGTTGCCACGGCTCTCCTCTCCACGTCCGCGACGGTCTCCTGGCGGGCATCAGTAGACCACCGCGACCTCGTGCTCGGTCCGGCCGAGCCGGCGCGCACCGGTCCGGGTCACCGCGACGACGTCGCCGAGCCGCGCGCCGAGCCCGTGCGCCAGCTGGATTCCGGGCTCGACCGAGAAACACATCCCGACGTTCAGCGGTCGCATCTCGCCCTCGACCGTCCACGGCGGCTCGTCGGCGGTGAGGCCGATGCCGTGCCCCGCGTACCGCACGTCGGCCTCGGCGTAACCGGCGTCGACCACCGTCCGTCGCACCGCCCGCTCGACCTCCTGGCTCGGCGCGCCGGGCCGCACGACGTCGAAGGCTGCGCGGGCGGCGAGCTGGAGAACGTCGTGCGCCCGCGCCACGGCGATGCCCGGCGGCCCGACGCTCACCGTCCGCACGAGCTCGGAGCGGTACTCCTCGACGGCGCCGCCGAGGCGCAGCACGACGGTGTCTCCGAACTGGATCGGCCGGGAAGCCGGCTCGTGCTCCGGATCGGCCCCGTTCGGGCCGGAGGCCACACCAGCTACCACCTCGGACAGGCCGTACGCGGTCAGATACTCGCTGAGCTCCGCGGCGACCTCGCGCTCGGTGCGGCCCGCGAACTGAATGCGGAGAATCCGGGTGTAGGCGGCGTCGGTCGCCGCCGCGGCCGCGGCCAGCCGCGCGACCTCGCCCTCGTCCTTCAGCGCCCGCAGCATCGGGAGCGCCTCGGTGAGGGGATGGATGACCACAGCCGGCGCGATGCGCTCGATGCCGACGACGTGGCGCGCCCACATCGAGTCGGACGCCGCGTAGACACCAACCGGGTCGAGGGCGTCGATGAGCCGCTGGTACGGGCTCTCGCCGTCGTCCCAGGACTCGATGACGAGCGGCTCGACGACCGGCATCGCCGCAGCGGCGGGTAGGTCCCGGCGCGGCAGAACCAGCGTCGGTGGCTGCCCCGCCGACACGACGAGCACGGTCAGCCGGTCGGCGCCGGACGGCGGTGAGTAGCCGCAGAGATACCTCAGGTCGGGTCCGACCGTCACGAGAATCCCCTGGAAGCCGGCGCGCGCGGCGTCGGCGGCGACGCGTTCCAGGCGTCCGTCGAAGTCCTTCGCGAGCTCTGTCGGCCCGTGGCCGTCGCTGAGCGAAAACCGGCCTCGCCGGGGCCGATACGGCGTTTGGGTCATCGCTCGTGCTCCTCGGACCGGGGCGGTGCACGGTGACTCACCGCGGGAGTTCCACGGTCTCCGCCCGCTCGTCTCCGGACCTCATCCCGGAGGGGCGATTCCCTCGCCCGCGCCCGCGTCACCCGTCGGGGATGAGCCGCAGCGTGGTGCAAATGCCGAGCATGGGGCCGAGGCAGAACCGGCCGGGCCCTGCGGGAGGCCCGCGCCGCGGCCTGGGTGCGACCCGACGACCGAAGGAGTGCCGATGACCGGCGCCGAACCCGTGACCACCACGCCGGGCCACCGGGCCGCCGGCGGCCTCCTCTTCGTCGCCTGCCTCTCGACGCTCGTGGTCAACGCGAACACCTCGGCGGTCTCGATCCTGCTGCCGGCGATCAGCGAGGACGTCGACTCCCCGTTGTCGGTGCTGCAGTGGGCGGTGACCGGCTACAGCCTGGTGGGCGCCGCCGTGATCATCACCGCCGGCGCCCTGGGCGACATGCTCGGGCGGCGGCGCGTTTTCCTCTGGGGTCTCGGCCTGTTCATCGCGTCCTGCGTCTGGATCGCGCTGTCCTCCGGCGGCGCCGGGGTCGTGCTCGGCCGGGCAGTTCAGGGCGCGGCCGGCGCGACGATCCTCGCGTGCGGACTCAGTCTGTTGACGCTGGGCTCGGCGGGGGCGGGCCGGGTGGCTGCGATCTCGCTCTGGGGCGCGGCCGCGGCCGTCGGCGCAGCCGCAGGACCGTTGGTCGGCGGCGCGCTGGCCGGCCTGACCGGCTGGCAGGGCCTGTTCTGGCTCGATGCGGCGGTCGCAGCCATCTGTATCCCCATCACCCTGCGGGCGGTCGCGGAGTCCCGCGACGAGCATCATTCCGGGTCCCTGGACGTCGTCGGTTCGATCCTGGTCGCCGCGGTGCTCGCCCCCTTCATCCTGGCCGTCACGAAGGGCGGCGACTGGGGCTGGACGTCCCCGTCGACGCTCGGGTCCTTGCTCGTCAGCGTCGTCGCGGCGATCGCGCTGGTCTGGGCGGAGCGACGGTCGGCGGCCCCGCTGATCGCCCCGGAGCTGCTCTCCAACCGGCTGCTGATGGCCGGCACGCTGGGCATCCTGATCGGTTCCGGAACGATCAACGCCCTCGGCTACCTGATCAGCATCTACTTCCAGGACCCGGCGACGCTGGGTATGAGTGCCCTCGAGGCCGGCCTGGCGACGCTACCGCTCACGGCGACCCTCGTCCTGGTCGCGCCGATGGTGGTCGGTCTCGCTCGGAGGCTCGGCACCCGGACCGTGATCGGCCTGGGCTTCGCGATCAGCACCGCCGGATTCGTGTTCCTCGTCCCGGTCAGCCCGGAGTGGAGCTACGCGGCGTTCGTCATCCCGCTGGTCGCGGTCGCCGCCGGTCTCGGGCTCTCCAACGGTCCCTGCTCGTCCGTGGCGACCAGCGCGGTTTCGGAGGACGACGTCGGCGCCGGCTCGGGCATCTCGAACATGGCTCGCTACGTCGGTGCGTCGGTCTTCGTCGCGGTCGTGGCGGCGATGTACGGGAACGCAGCACCCGCGGCCGACCCGGAGCACGCTGCGTCGGCGGCGGACCATTTCGCCCGCGCCAACGTTCTGCTGGCCGTGGTGTCGGCACTCGGCGTGGTGCTGGCCGCACTCGCCGCGCGCCACCGTCCGGAGCGGCCGCGGAGGGCCGACTACGCGGTCGCGACCGCCTCAGCTGTGCACACGATGCCTACCTACGCCATGCTGCGCCGGGACCGGTTCTGACGCCGCCGCGCCGACCTGCCGGCCGGCGCCGCGGACCGGGCCGCCGTTCTCGCCCGCTGCGGATGACCCCCGGGACCGGCCGATGCTCGATCGTGGGTTCGGAGAAAGTTACCGGGGAGGTGGCCGACATGTCATCCGCAGCAGGCATCATGGACGCGACTCGCGTCGAGCAGCAGCGCGTCGGCGGCCCGACGCACGGGCGGTAGCGCGGCCGTGGGCGACGAGGAGCCCGTGCTGGACATGGTCACGACGACCGCCCCGATACCGCGACGGATCGTCTACCTGCAACGCTGGCTGGCCCGGTCCGCCTTCCTCGCGGCCGCGGCGTGCCTGGTACTGCCGCTCGCCGTCGCCGGTGTCCGTAGCGTCGGCCTGCTGCTGATCGGACTCGGTGGCGCGGCGCTGACGTTGGCGGCCGGGTGGTGGTTCCTCAGCCGCAGGGGGGTGCTGCGCTGGGTCGCCGCAGGCGTGCTCCTCGTGACTCCCCTTGCTGTCGCTGCCTGGTACATCCGGGCCGAGCTGCTCTGGGTGGTGGTGGTCACCGCGCTCCTCTGGGTTCTCGCGCTCGGGCTCGGCCGCACCGCGCTGTCCGAGCTGCCCCGCCCGGCCCCACCGGCCGAGTACGACACGCCCTCACCCCGTCACCCGTTCTTGATCATGAACCCGCGCTCGGGCGGCGGTAAGGTCACCCGGTTCGGACTCGCGGACGCCGCACGAGCCCGTGGCGCCGAGGTCGTACTGCTCGACGACGAGCACAAGAACGCCGCCAGCCTGGCCAGGGAGGCCGTCTACGCCGGAGCCGACCTGCTCGGGGTCGCCGGCGGTGACGGCACCCAGGCCCTCGTCGCCGATGTCGCAGCGGAGACCGGTGTGCCGTTCATGGTCATCTCGGCAGGCACCCGTAACCACTTCGCGCTCGACCTGGGGCTCGATCGCGAGCATCCGATGGCCTGCCTGGACGCGCTGACCGACGGCGTCGAGCTGCGTGTCGACCTCGGCCGGGTCGGTGGCCGTACGTTCGTCAACAACGCGTCGTTCGGTGCCTACGCGACGGTGGTGGATCGACCGTCGTACCGGGGCAAGAAGGCGGGCACCGCGCTCGACGTCCTGCCCGATCTGCTGACCGATCACACCGGTCCCGCGCTGCGGGTGACCGTCGGGCAGACCGTGCTCGAGGGACCGGTCGCCGCGCTGGTGAGCAACAATCCCTACTGCGTCGACGACGTGGCGCACTTCGGGCGCCGCTCCCGGCTGGACGTCGGAGTGCTCGGCGTCCTGGCGGTCACCGTCCGCGGGGCCCGGGACGCGACCCGCCTGCTGCGCGGGCGCCGATCCCGGTCACTCCAGGTCGTACAGGGCCGCGAAGTGACGGTCGACGCGGACGCTCCGTCCATTCCGGTCGGGATCGACGGCGAGTCGTTCTGGTTGCACACCCCGGTGCGGTGCACACTCCGACCGCGCGCGCTCCGGGTCCGGGTGCCGCGGAACCGGCCGGGAGTCCGGCCGCCGAGGCCGACGATGAACTGGCGGCGTCTGGGTCGGCTGGCGTTGTCCACCGGCCACCGCGCCGTCGATGCCTGACCGTCGCGGCGCCGACGGACCGCCGATCCTCGTCGCCCACGTCGCCGGTCCGCACGTCGCTCGGCCCCGGCGCGCCGGATCCCGGGCCGGCAGCCACCTGTCGGCCGCGATCGAGACGCTGGCCGCAGACGTCGTCGCGGCCAAGCCGACGCTGACCGTGGTGACCGGGGAGTGCACGACACCGTTCGGGGACGACGAGCTCGGCGCGGTACACGCTCTCCTCAACCGCCTTCCGCTCCCCCGGCTGACGCTGTTCGGCGCGCACGTTCCGCCCCGGCTCCGTGACCGCCTGTCCGGGCCGATCACCCGCCCCAACGGCCCCGAGCAGGAGACGCCGGATCCGTTGGCAGACGTGCCGGGTGTCCGGGGAGTCGGGCTGCAGTCGATGTCCGCCTGGCAGTGCGCCACCGGTCAGATCCCGGCACGGCATGCGGCCGCGGTGCGCCGGGCGCTGGTCGACACCCCGCCCTCCACCGCGCGCCTGGTCGCACTGCATCATCGCCCGGCCCTGTCCAGCCCCGGCGGGCCCCGGTCGTTGACCGGCGCCCTGGTCGATGCGCGCGTCGACGTCGTGCTCGCGGGCTCCTCCCGGGTACCGAGCGTCCGCCGCAGCCAGCTGTGGAGCGGTGGTCTGCGGTATCCGGTGGTGGAGGTGGTCTCCGAATGCCCTGGCGCCTCGGCGACGCGGTCCGGCTCCCTGTCGTGGAGCCTGCTCCGCGTCGACGCGCACTCGATCACCGTCGAGCAACGTCACCTGCTGGACGGCGGATGGCGCACCGGCCGGAGCGTGCAGTACCTGCGCGGACAATGACTGATCACCCTCCAGGGATGACCCTGCCGGGCGCCTCCGCCGCCACTCTGAAGCGGACGCTCGTGGGACAACGGAGGGCAGAGACATGTCTGACACCGAGGCTCCGGCGGTCGCGCCGACCGGACCGGCCAGCCATACGCAGCCGAGGGCCGAAATGACCGGATGGGCCGGCTGGGTCATATTCGCCGGCGTCCTCTTGATCTTGATCGGCGCGTTCCACGCCTGTGAAGGGCTGGTCGCCATCTTCGACCCGGGCTACTACGCGGTGACCGAGAACGGCCTGGCGATCGAGATCGACTACACCGGCTGGGGCTGGGTGCACCTGATCCTGAGCCTGCTGCTCATCGGCGCCGGCGCAGGTCTGATCGCCGGGCAGATGTGGGCCCGGGTGGTGGGGGTCGTGCTCGCGTCGTTCGGCGCACTGGTGAACCTGGCGTTCCTCGCCGCGTATCCGATCTGGTCGACGATGCTCATCGCGCTCGACGTCCTCGTCATCTACGCGATCGTCGTGCACGGCCGGGAACTCAAGTCACGCCGCTGAGGTGCCCGCCCCGCCCGTCGACGAAGGAGTGCGATAACCGATGGCCGCCGCCGAATCGAGAGCCGCGCGGATCGCGGAGCTCGTCCGCGTACTCCGCGTCGAACCAGGGTCCGAGGTAGTTCTCTCCCGGGACTTCGATCCCGGCTACAAGGCCGATCTGATCCGGAAGCGGGACGGCGACGAGCTGCTCCGCGCCGGGATCGCGATGCTGGCGGACTACCAGGCGCGGCTGGCCGCGCAGAACACCCACGGTGTCCTGGTCTGCTTGCAGTCCCTGGACGCCGGCGGGAAGGACGGGACGATTCGCCACGTCATGAGCGGAGTCAATCCGCAGGGCGTCGGAGTGCGGGGTTTCAAGGTGCCCTCGTCCGAGGAGCTCGACCACGACTACCTGTGGCGATACGCCAAGGAGCTCCCAGGGCGCGGTGACATCGGGATCTTCAACCGGTCGCACTACGAGGAGGTGCTGGTTGTCCGGGTTCACCCGGAGCTGCTCGACCGCCAGCACCTCCCACCGGCGGCCAAGGCCGGCGACATCTGGGAGCGTCGGTACCGGGAGATCAACGACTGGGAGCGTTACCTGTCCGAGAACGGGTTCCGGGTCGTCAAGATGTTCCTCAACCTGTCCAAGGAAGAGCAGCGGACACGGTTCCTGCGCCGGATCGACCGGCCGGACAAGAACTGGAAGTTCTCCGCCGCCGACGCGCGCGAGCGCCGCTACTGGGACGACTACCAGAGTGCGTTCTCCGAGATGCTGTCGGCGACCAGTACGCCGTGGGCACCGTGGTACGTCCTCCCCGCCGACCGGAAGTGGTTCACCCGGATCTGCGCCGCGGCGGTGCTCGTCCACACGCTGATCGACCTCGATCCGCAGTACCCGGACGTCGGGGCGACCGCGCACCGGGACCTGGCGAAGGTGAAGCGGGCGCTGGAGAAGGAGGCGCCCGCGGGCAGGCCGGCGGATCCGTACGCCGCCGGGGTGAAGAAGCGGGCGCGGCGGGAGGCGAAGTCGTGACGGAGCAGCTCGACCGCGCCACCGACGCACCGTGGTATGCAGTCACCCCGGAGGCCGTGGGGCGTTCGCTCTCGGTGGACCCGCTGCACGGGCTCACCGCCGAGCAGGTGACCGACCGGCTCGGGCGGGACGGCCGGAACGAACTGCCGGCCAGCCCGCCGGTGCCCGGCTGGCGCCGGTTCGTCGACGAGTACCGCAGCTACATGCAGCTCATCCTGCTCGGCGCGGCGATCGTCGCGGTGCTGATCCCCGAGTGGAGCACGGTCGTCATCCTGCTCGCGCTGACCGTGCTCAACGCGGTCCTCGGCCTGCGTCAGCAGGGCAAAGCCGAGGACGCGATGGCCGCGCTGCGCTCGATGACGGAGGCCACCGCGCGCGTGCGGCGCGACGGCGGCGCCGAGGCCACGATTCCGGCCTCCGGGCTGGTCGCCGGTGACGTCGTGCTGCTCAGCGCCGGTGACCAAGTGCCCGCCGACGGGCGGATCGTCTCCGCGAACGCGTTGCAGATCGACGAGTCGGCGCTGACCGGCGAGAGCGTACCTTCTGCGAAGAGCCCGGGGACGCTACCGTCCGACCCGGTCGGCCCGGGCGACCAAGCCGACATGGTCTTCATGAACACGCTGGTCACGCACGGCTCCGCGGTCGTCGTCGTCACCGGTACCGGGCAGAGCACCGAGGTCGGGAAGATCTCCGGGATGCTGGCCGGGGGTGGGCGGAGGAAGTCTCCGCTGGCCCGGCAGCTCGACCGGCTCACGCTCTGGATCGTCGGTGCCGCCGCCCTCACCATGCTCGTCATGTTCATCCTCGGGCGGATCCGCGGCGAGGACTGGGACGTGCTGTTCCTCAGCGCGGTCTCACTGGCGATCGCCGCGATCCCCGAGGCGCTGCCCACGGTGTCGCAGGCGATCCTCTCCCGCGGCAGCCTGGAACTCGCCGACCAGGAAGCCATCGTCAAGGACCTGCCGTCGGTCGAGACGCTGGGGTTCGTCTCGGCGATCAACACGGACAAGACCGGAACGCTGACGCTGAATCAGATGACCGCGGTCGAGGTCGTCGACGCCACCAACCGGTACACCGTTTCCGGGTCCGGCTACGAACTCACCGGCCGCATCCACCACGAGGCCGGCGCGGCCGACCGGATCGACGAGGCGATCCTGCCCTACGTGATGGCCAACGACGCCACGCTCGTCGACGACAAGGTGGTCGGCGACCCCACCGAGGGGGCACTGCTGGTCCTCGCACACAAAGCGGGCCTGGACATCGACGCGACCCGAGCGCGCTCGCCTCGATTGGCGACACTTCCGTTCGACCCCACCTACAAGCTGATGGCGACGTTCCACCGGATCACCGACCCGGGCGGACGCGAGCTCGTCCGCTGCTACGTGAAGGGCGCCGCGCCCGCGGTCATCGCCCGCACGCTGCCGGCCTCGGAGGAAGCCGCCCCCGCGTCCTGGACGGTCGAGCCGGAACAGCGGATGGCCGCCGCGGGCCTGCGGGTCATGGCCGCTGCCACCCGGGACATCGACGCCGCCGAGTTCCAACCCGACGGTGATCTCCTGGACTTCGTCCGCGACCTGCGACTGACCAGCCTGGTCGCGATGGTCGACCCGCCGCGGAAGGAGTCCGCCGACGCGGTCGCCGGCGCGCAGAGCGCCCACATCCGCGTCCGCATGGTGACCGGCGACGACGTGGGTACCGGCGCGGCCGTCGCCCGCCAGGTCGGCATCCCCGGCGAGGCGATGCTCGGCGCGGACTTCGCCGCACTCTCCGAGGCCGAACGACGGGAGAAGATCAACGACATCGGGGTGCTCGGCCGAGTCGCTCCGGAGCACAAGGTGATGCTGGCCGAGACGCTCCAGGCCAACGGTGACGTGGTGGCGATGACCGGGGACGGTGTCAACGACGCCCCGGCGATCAAGGCCGCGGACATCGGCATCGCGGTGGGCAGCGGCACCGAGGTGGCGAAGGAATCCAGCCGGATGATCCTGTCGAACGACAACTTCGCGACGATCGTCTTCGCTGTCGAGCAGGGCCGGAAGATCTTCGACAACCTGCTGAAGTACATCCGGTTCGTCTTGGTCTTGCTCGTCGTGTTCGTGCTGACGTTCCTCGGCGCGTCGCTCTTCAACATCGCGGAAGGCGCACCGTTCACCCCGATCCAGGTGTTGTGGATCCACTTCTTCGTCAACGCGGCGTTCGGCTTCGCGCTGGGCTTCGACGCGCAGAGTCCGGGGCTGATGGCCCGGCCACCGCGTCGGCGCGGGCAGTCGATCGCCGATCGGGCCGTCGTCGTCACGGTGGTGCTCACCGGCCTGGTGATCAGCGCGGGCCTCCTCGCCCTGATCGTGCTGGGCCAAGAGCAGTTCGACAGCCTGGACACCGGCCGGTCGATCGCGTTCACCTCGTTCGCGTTCTGCCTGATCGTCGCCGCGTTCGAGTGCCGCAGCCAAACCGCGACCGCGTTCAGCCGAGCCTCGCTGGAGAGCCGGGTGTTCAACCGGGCCGTGCTCGCCGAGTTCGTGCTCGCCATCCTCGCCACGCAGACCGACGTCCTGCGCACCGTGCTCGGCACCACCCAGCTGACGTTCGCCGAGACGCTGTGGGCGCTGGTACCCGCGATCGTCGTCCTGGTGCTCTGGGAACTGGGCAAGCTCGCCGCGCGCCGGCACCGAGCGACCCGCGGCGCTGTCGCGGCAGGCTGAGGGTGTCCACCGAGACCGGCCCGCCATCCGGGCCCACCCCGCCGTCCTCGTCGACGAACCCGACGGCCGAACCGGCCCCGCCGCCACCGGACATTTCCACCCCGACCGGCTCCGGCCCGGCCGACGAGGGGCCGTCGGCCGGGTGGGCCCGCTGGGTGCCGGGGCTGACCGTCCTCAAGACCTACCGGGCCGGCTACGCCCGGCGGGACGTCATCGCCGGCCTCGTACTCACCACGCTGCTCGTGCCACAGGGCATGGCCTACGCCGAACTGGCCGGGCTCCCGCCGATCACCGGCCTGTACACCTCGATCACG
Source organism: Cryptosporangium minutisporangium (assembly GCF_039536245.1). Taxonomy (NCBI): domain Bacteria; kingdom Bacillati; phylum Actinomycetota; class Actinomycetes; order Cryptosporangiales; family Cryptosporangiaceae; genus Cryptosporangium; species Cryptosporangium minutisporangium. The sequence continues at coordinate 79,837 of NZ_BAAAYN010000023.1, forward strand.
TGCTTGATCGCGTACGCGGTGTTCGGGCCGTCCCGCGTGCTGGTGCTGGGCCCGGACTCCTCGCTCGGGCCGATGATCGCCGCCGCGATTCTCCCGCTGATGGTCGCCGGCGACGATCCGGCGAAGGCGGTAACGCTCGCGGCCATGCTGTCGCTGATGGTCGGCGCCCTCATGATCGCGGCCGGAGCGGGCCACCTCGGCTTCGTCGCCGACCTACTGGCCAAGCCCACCCGGATCGGCTACCTCAACGGGTTGGCGCTGACGATCCTGGTCGGCCGGCTGCCCTCGCTGTTCGGCACGTCCGTGGACGCCGACGGCGTCGCCGCGGAGTTCGTCGGTGCGGTCCGCGCGGTCGTCACCGGTGAGGCGAACGGGATCGCGGCGGCGATCGGGCTGCTGAGCCTCGCGCTCATCCTCGGGCTGCGGCGAGTCGCTCCCCGCGTCCCCGGCATCTTGCTCGCGGTCGTGCTGGCCACCGGCCTGACCTGGCTGCTGAACCTCGACGAGCGCGGGGTCGACGTCGTCGGCGGTCTGCCGCAGGGCCTGCCCCCGTTCACGATTCCGCACGCCTCCTGGTCGGAACTCGGGCTGCTCGCCGCTGCCGCGCTGGGGATCACGCTGGTCGCCCTGACCGACACGATCTCGACAGCGTCCGCGTTCGCCGCCCGAACCGGCAGCGCGGTGCGCCCCAACCAGGAGATGATCGGCATCGGCACCGCGAACGTCGCGGCCGGCTTCTTCCAGGGCTTTCCGGTAAGCACGAGCGGCTCGCGCACCGCGGTAGCCCACCAGTCCGGCGCCCGGACCCAGGTCACCGGCCTGGTCGGCGCGGCCGGCATCCTGTTGCTGATTCTGCTCGCTCCCCAGCTGTTGCGGACGCTGCCGCAAGCCACGCTGGCGGCGGTCGTGATCGTGGCTGCGCTCTCCCTGACCGAGGTCTCGGCGACCAAGCGACTCTGGAAGCAGCGCCCACTGGAGTTCGCGGTGTCGATGGCCGCGTTCGTCGGTGTCGTCGTCTTCGGTGTGCTGCCCGGCATCGCCATCGCGGTCGGGCTCTCGGTGCTCAACGTGTTCCGTCGGATCTGGTGGCCGTACCAGGCGGTGCTGGGACGAGTGAGCGGCATCGACGGGTACCACGACGTGAGCGTCCACCCCGACGCGCAGCTGGTCCCCGGACTCGTTCTCTACCGGTTCGACTCGCCGCTGATCTTCGCGAACGCCCGAACCTTCCGGACCGAGGTCCAACGGCTGGCCGACGCCGACCCCCGCCCGCAGTGGATCGTCGTCGCCGCCGAGCCGATCACCGACGTCGACACGACGGCCGCGGACATGCTCGAGGAGCTCGACCAGGACCTCAACGCGCGCGGGGTCTCGCTGGTGTTCGCCGAGCTGAAGACCCCGGTCCGGGAGAAGGTCGCGCGCTACGAGCTGACCAGGACGATCGACCCGACCCACTTCTACCCGACGATCGAGGACGCGATCCGCGCATTCGTCGCCGCTCACCCGCCGGACTCCCCGCCGGACTCCCCGCCGAAGGACAGGGAGTCCGGCGCGCCCGACTGAGTGGTTGCCTCCGGTCAGACGGTCGCGGCCGCCTGCGGGCCGTGCAGGGCCTCCTGCAGCTCTGCCTCGGCCTCGTGGGACAGCGACGACTTGAGCACGGTGCCGCCGTACGGTGCCAGCGCCTCGATCGCCTTGTCCGGGGTGGCCTTCTCGACGACGAGGAACAGCGCGGAGGTGCCCGGCTTGAGCAACTCACGCACGCGCTCTTCGAACTGCTTGTTCACCACGCCCTTCGTCATCTTGCCCATCAGCGCACCCATCCCCGCGCCGACGGCCATGCCGAGGAACGGGACGAAGAACAGCATGCCGAAGAGCAGGCCCCAGAACATCCCCCAGGACATACCCGACGCGACCGGCCGGTGGCTGGTCGTGACGTGGAATTTGCCTTCGAGATCGCGGGTGATGACGGCGATGGCGTCCGGTTGAAGAATCAGGTCCTTGGTTAGCCGACGTGCCTCCTCGGCTGCCACGGTGGCGGTCGTCTCGTCCGCATATCCGATCGCGACCAGCGTGGTCATGGTTACGCACACCCTTCCGACGTCGATGGTGGTCGGTAGCTCCGGCACCATGCGCCACCTCCGTTGCGGGCGGGGTCCCCCGCGGCGGGTGAATCTGCCGGCGCGGTCGTCACCGGCTGGTGTGGTCGGCCCTACGGCAGCTGACGGTCCTGCCGGTGCGCCATCCGGAGTCACCGCAATAGCGCTCGTCCACCACGATCTCGTCGTCGTCGACCATGATCCGGCTCCACGACAGACCGACACCGCGGTGCCTGCGACTCGTGGCGGTACCGGCGATCACCACCACTGCTCGGCGTCGCGTACCGTCCGGTGCTACCAGCGTCTTCTCCCGGACGTCGGGCACGTGGGTGTGGCCGGCGAGCACGAGATCGGCGCCTGCCTCGGCGACCCCCCGCCCGAGCCGACCACGCCCCACCAATTGCGCCGTCCCACGGGCGAACGGTGGATGGTGCAGCGCCAGCAGCCGGACGTCGCCGGTGGGCGCGGCCCCGAGCGTCCCCACGAGCAGGGACGCCTGGCGGCGTGACACGCGGCCGTTCTTCCAACGCCAGCGGGGCATCGATTGCAGCCCGAGGGCGGTGAGCCCGGGAATCCGGACGACGGGATCCAGATCGGCCTCGACCCAGCGCCGGTAGCGGGTGTACGGGGTGAACGCCCGCGCTGGTCCGAGCGGCACGTCGTGGTTGCCGAGGACCGCGAGCAGCGGGTGCGGCAGCCGGTCGAGGAGCGTCCGCACCGCGCGGAACTGGCCGGTCCTGGCCCGCATCGTGTGATCGCCCGTCACGACGGTCAACGCCGGCGCGGCGGCCACCACGTCGGCGACCAGATCATCCACCGCGCCCGGCAGGTGAGCGCCGAGGTGCAGGTCGGAGACGTGTGCGACGACCAGCATCCGGTCCACCTATCGGTCCGCGGCGGGGCGATCGGCGGCGCCCGCAACCGAGGGGTCGGCGATCGTCCGGCACCCCACGTCCTGGAGCCACCCGCAGAGCACCCGGTGAACGGCGTCGGCTCCGACCAGCTCGTCCGGCACCGTCCAGGCCTGCGGATGAATCAGCACCGGCCGGTTCTGCCAGCCGCCGAGGCCGCCGTGGCAGCCGATCAGCTCCTCGAACGCCGCGACTTCCTGCGTGACCGGATCCCAGCTGCTGTTGACGAGCAGGTCACCGACGTTCGCGAGGCCGTCGTGCCGACGCAGGTCGTCCGCGGCGCGGTCCCCGAATCCGGCGAGCGGGTCGACGCCCTCCACGGAGTCGTCCGCGAGCCGGCGACGCCCGGCCGGGCCGAGCACGACCGCGCCCCACCGGCGGGACCGGACCATCACCCAGCCGACGCCCGGATGGCTGGTGAGGCCGGGCAGCAGTTCGGGATGCCGGACCTCGAGATCCTCCAGCAACACCCGGCCGGGGAGCCGGGCCAGGTAAACCATCGCGAGGTTGCCGGAGGCCGCGACGACCACCTCCGGACGATCGGTGACCACGGTGGTGGACGCGCCGTCCGGCGGCGTCTTCTCCGGGGAGCGGCGCAGTCCCGCCCGCAACAGCCGGGTCCGGCCCTTGCGCTCGTCGTCGCCGGTGACCAGCAGCGTGCCCCCGGCGGTCAACCGCCGCACCAGCTCCTCCAGCCCGACGCCGTAGCGCTGGACGAACGTCGCGCCCTGGCTCTGGCCGTGGTCGGACAGCACGACGAAGTGGTACGGGCGCGGCGCGGCGGCGGCCACCTCCTCAAGGGTGGCGAGCACACCGTCGAGTCCTTCCAACGACGCCAGGGCCTCCGGCCGGGCCGGACCGGCGTGGTGGGCGATCTCGTCGTAGTCGACGAAGTCGCAGTAGATCGACGGCGCGCCGCGCATCATCTGCTCGGCCACGACCGCGAGGTTCAGGCTCCGGAGCAGAACGTTCGTCGCGCCCCGGAGCAGCACGTAGTCCCAGGTCTGTCGCAAGCGTGGCCACACGTGCCGCAGCCGCCGGCGTCGGCCCTGATAGAGCTCCTTGGCGATCTCGCCGACGGTCAGCACGATCGACCGGGTCAGCCCGAACGGGTCGAGCAGGTAAGCGCTGACGTACTGGGCCGGCCCGCTCGTCCGCCGCCGTTCCGCGACCGTGCTCATCGTGAGCAGCGAGGTCGCGGCATCGCCGGAGAAGACGTTGCTGACGCTGACGCCCCCGTCGGCCAGCAGACCGCGCCCGTCCGAAAACCGGGACTCGATCAACGCGCTGTCTTGCGGCCGGTTCGTCACCAGGAGCCGGCCGGAGTCCTTTTCGTACCAGCGGAACGCCGGTATGTGGTCACTTGCCCCGTGCAGGAGACCGGCCTGGCTGGCCGGCGTCGTCGCCGGGAGCTCCGCGTACCACTCGGTCAGCGTGTGGCTGCCGTCGCGGAGCCAACGGCCGAGCGTCGGCAGGTTGCCCGCCTCGACGGCCCACCGGGCGAGCGGTGCCGACAACCCGTCGATCTGGATCATCACGACGCCGGGCGCGTCGCTGCGCGGCACGTCCCGCCGGAACCGCCGGTTGGCCCGGAGCAGGTGCTGGGTCGCCGCGCCCGGCTGCCCGGCGGTCACCGCCCACCAGCCGACGCTCATCAGAGCCGCACTCAGCCACGCCGCCCAGAACGCGGCCCAGAACCCGTCTACCTCGACTCCCGGCGTCAGCAGCAGCGCTGCGTAGACCAGCACGGCCTGGACCACCAACCAGCCGACGACGACACCGACCCAGCCGATGGCGGACAGCAGGCGGACCAGTGCCGGCCGGAGCAGGGTCCCGACCAGTCCGACGACGGCCGCTCCCAGTAGCACGGCCCACCCGCTGTCGGCGGTGACGCCCGGGAGCACGGCGATGGTGATGCCGAGCACCAGCGCGCCGAGACCGATCGTGAGGAGGGCGGACATGCCAGCAGTGTTCCGGCGCACCGCGGTATGGGCGCCATCCTGGCGGGATGACCCCGGTGTGCTGCGGTGGCGGGTCCGGCTCGGTTCGGCGGACGGCCGGACGGTCCGAGTCGAACGGCGATCTCGTCCGCCGCGGGTGGCGCGCACACGTTCCCACCGGCGCACGATCGGCGCGATCACGAGAAGGCTCAGCCCACTTCGCTGACCAAGCCGAGGAGAAAACCATGACGGACGCCCGAGCCGGTTCCGACCGGCTGTCGTCGGCCCCCACCGAGCAGCGCAGGCAGACCGGGTGGGTCGGTCTCGTGGCCTTCGCGGGGATGCTGCTGCTGATGGTCGGCAGTTTCCAGATTTTCGAGGGAATCGTCGCCCTCTTCCGCGACGAGTTCTACCTGGTCGGCTCGAGCGGCCTGATGCTGCCGATCGACCTCACCGCCTGGGCCTGGATCCACCTGCTCGTCGGCGTGATCGCGTTCGCGGCCGGCTTCGGGATGCTCTACGGCCAGATGTGGGCGCGGGTTCTCGGAATCGTCTTCGCGGTGATCAGCGCCCTGTCCCACCTGCTCTTCGGAGCGGCCTATCCGATCTGGTCGATCATCATCGTCACCGTGGACGTCCTGATCATCTACGCGCTCACGGTCCACGGCCGGGAGGTCAAGTACTGAGCGGCGGGGCCGGTGGCGCGGGGCCACCGGCCCGTCCGTAACCGCGGATCCGTGGCCGGTGCCTACGCCGCACCACGACGGCGGAGTCGCAGCAACAGGGCGCTCGCTGCCAGAGCTCCGAGGAGAACGAGCACCACGGCGACAGCCGGGACCCGCCCAGAACTCGTGGCCTGGTTCCGCTGCGCGCACTCGCTCACCGGATCGTCGTGGGTGAGCGCACATGCCAGGAGCGACGCGCGCTCCGCACCGTAGGCGCTCCGCAGCGCGGTCCGCAGTTCCTGCCACTGATGGCGGGTCTCGATCACCGCGCCCGCGACCGCTCTCGCGAAGTTGTCGCCCACCTCGCCTCGCGGCGTCGTCGGGTCCGCAGCCCTCCCGGTGCGCTGATCGATCGTCCCCGTGTCCTTGTTGAGGGCGGCGTGGGTGACTCTCCGTTCGCACACGCGGACGCCGGTGACACGATCGGGAAGCACGAAGCACCCGGTCGTCAAGCCGCGAGGGACCGTCGGGATGCCGCTGCCGCGCAGGTCGAGCAGCGAGCTCGGCGCCGGGCGAGACAAGCCGGGGGGATTTTCCGCGCCGATCGGACGGGTCGGGTCCGCCACGTCGGTCCAATTGCTGTGCGAGTAGAAGTCCTGCACGCCGTGCAAGGCTCGACCGAAGGCCTCCAGAGCCGTGCACTTGGCCCGCATCTCGGTCGGGCCCAGCTCGCAGTCGGCGTCCAGATCGACCTCCGCGCCGACGACCCGCCCCTCGTCGTCGAGCAGGTCGGCGGCACCGTCGACCGCTTCGGCGAAGCGCCGACGGAGGTGGGTGACGCAGTCGCGGAGGCTGGTCGTCGCCTCGCCGAGCGTCCGCGGATACCCGCCGACGAGGTGGTCCGCGTCGTCGCAGTGCGCCGCCGGGTCGGACACCTCGGTCGAATCCGGGGATCCGACCGCTCCGAAACCACTCCCACGGCCGGCGAGCTGGTCCATCGACACCGGTTCGAAGCAGCCGCCGGCCGGGCGCGGCATCGCCGAACACGCGACCGCGGCTCGCGTGATGCGCTCGTGCTCCCGGTTCTGCGAGCCGCCGTCAACTGTCCCGAACGCCACCGCGGAGCTCGGGGCAGCCGCGAGGGAGCCCGCCACGATCAGCGCGACGAGCGCCCCTCTCCCCCAGTGTTCGGCTGCGCGCGGCTTAGGACCGTAGGGCGTCGGCCCGGATCTGCCCGTCGTAGTCCCGCCACGCGCCGACCCCCGCCATCGTCGCGGTGCGGGCCTGGCCCAAGCGACGGCGCGCGGTGACCGTCGGCGGTTCCTTCAGATCGGCGACATACCGACGGCATCCTTTCACCGCTGCGACCGTGCCCAGCGTCGCGCCGGCCAGACAGACCAGCAGACCGCCGGTCAGGAGCACCACGCTGCCGACGACCATCCGCCGGTCCACGTAGCTCCGGTCACCAATTCTGCTGTCAGCGGCCATCTCTGCCTCCCGGGTCGGGGTCACGGTCGGGTCCGCACGATCGGTGCGCGGGCTCGGACGCGTCCGCGGCAGCGGTACCGCGGGACACCGATCACCCTTCCGCCCGCGTCGGCCGGAGTCCTCATCCGGTAGGGATGATCGACACTCACCGTTGGCGGCTCAGCGAGCCCGTGGACGCGGCAATCCGCGGACCGGAACATCGGGGATCGGATCGCCGGGCTCCTCTTCACCGGCTCCAGCAGCGACCGACCTGCCGTATCGCGCCGCCAGCGGACTCGCGCTGATGCCGTGCGCGACGACGCTCAAGAGCACCGTCGCCGCGATCACCGCCACCGCGCCGTCTGCGTCGGCTCCGAGTTGTTCGAGAGCCAGCAGCGCGAAAACGAGTGACGCCAGCCCACGCGGACCGAACCAGCCGACGAACAGAACGGTTTTACGGTCGAGCCCGGCGCCGATCAACGCGAGGGCGACCGGAACCATCCGGATCACCGTGAGGCTCAGCACGGCGTACAACAGCCGGGCCCAGTCCAAGCGGTCGAGCATGATCGGGACAGCGATCGCACCGAATGCCAGCCAGACGAGCAAGGAGACCGCGCCACTGGTTTGTTCCAGGAAGACCAGCTCGGCCGGGCCACGCCGACCGGCCGCGGCACCGAAGGCGATCCCTCCGCAGAAGGCGGCGACGAACCCGTTGCCGTGCACGGACAGCGCCACCAGGTAGGACAGCAGCGCCAGCGCCAGCACCGCGACACCGACGAAGTCCTCGGCGGCCCATCCTCGTTCCCGCGCCCAGCGCAGGAGCCAGCCACCGGCGTAACCGACGGCTCCCCCGATCGCCGCGCCGATCGCCAATTCCACCAGCGCGCTGCCGGCACCCCACTCGTCGACCTCTGCCATGGACGCCGCCCCCGCCACGGCGACCAGCACGACCGGGGTGGCGATCCCGTCGTTGAGACCGCTCTCGACGGTGATCAGACGGCGCACCCGGGAGGGCACCACCGGGTTGGTGACGACCGGCACGCCCAGTGCCGCGTCGGTGGGAGCGAGCGCGGCACCGACCAGCAGGGCCAGCCACACGCCGAGCCCCGGCAGCAGCCAGGCCGCGAGCCCCCAGCCTGCCAGGAGCGTGAGCGGCAGACCGACGGCGAGCAGCCGCACCACCATGCCGAGGTCCCCGCGCAGGTCGTGCACTCGCACCCGGGCGGCATCGGCGAAGAGCACCCAGACCAGCGTGACGTCCAGCAAGGGTTTCAGCGTCTCGGGGGCCACCGTTCCCGGCATCAGACCGACGCCGGCCACGACGACGCCCACTGCCGTGAAGACGATGGGCGCCGTCAGGTCGGCCCGCTCCATCCGGGCCGACACCGCGCCCCAGAGGAAGACCACCGCCGCCACGACGGCGAATGCGGTGGCCTCCATGTCCGCCCCCTCTCGCCGTCGCCACGCAGAGCTGGAAAGCACGGACTACACGGGCGCACGCTGTGGTCGGCCGAGCAGCGTCACGACGATCTCGAACACCGCGAGGAGAACGACGATGACGACCAGCGCGGCCCACGACGACAGCACCAGGGCCAGCAGGACGGCGGCCACGACGCCGGCGATCCGCAGTGGATCGAGGTGCTGCGCGGTCCATCCGCGCCCGTGGGTGCGGACGTCGCGTCCCCGCGCCACCGTCCACCGGCCACCCGCCCGTCCGCCTCGAACGGCGTTCCGCCGCAGCGAGGCCGGCAGCCTGCCGGGTCCGATCAGGTACGCCAGCACCGCGATCACGACGCCGAGGACCACCAGTTGCACACCGCGGTCGTGCAGCGACCGGGTGACCGTGACGATCGTGGCGGCGACGCCGTCGCGGTACGTGCCTTCGGGCACCTGTCGCAGGAGCTGCGTGCGGCCGGCGCGGAGCGAGACCGTCACGGTCACCGCGGCGAGCACCAACCAGACGCCGAACTGCAGCAGCGTGCGTCGACGCCGCGGTGACACTGCGAACGCTGCGATGAGCAGCACGATCCCGGCGCCGACCAGCAACGCCAGATCCCGCTTCACGGCCACCACGGTTTCCTGCACGGCGCGCAGCCGCCCGGCGTCGTAGACCGTGAACTGGGCGAAGTTCGCCGGTAACGAGACCCCGAGGGCCTGCTCGATCCGTTGCCGAAGGTTCTCCGGTATCGCGCCGCTCCCGAGGTCCGGCAGGCTGATCTGCTTGCCGAACAACGTCGGGAGCTGGGCGCTCAACTGCCGCAACGCCTGGTTGATCAAGGGAAGCAGGTCGATCTCCACCCGATCGCCGCGGGCGGTGACGATCGTGCTGCGGCCCTCGATGATGGCGAGCGCACGCTGGTGTGCCCGCCGGTTCGCCTCGACCCAGATCGGCTGGAATCGGTCACTGCGGATCACGTTGGTGACGGTTCGCTGCACGGCAGTGCGGACCTGTCCCGCCAGCGGTCCGACGACGAACCCGGCTCGCGGTGGAAGCACGTCCCGGAGCCGCTGCTCGATCTGCAGGACCTCGGACAACTGGGTGGTCGCGTACTGGGCGACCGCCGCCGAGACCTGCGGATCACGCGGCAGTGGGGCGACGGCCGTCACCCATCGGTCGGTGTCGAGCGCGGTGCGTGCCGCCCAGACCCCGACGACGCTGGCGGTGAGGGCGAACGCGGCCAGCATGACGAAGACCGCCGCAGCGATCCGGCGCAGCGCCAACACGGTCTCGCCGCGCCGCCGTCGGGTGTCGAGCCGCCCGCGCAGTGCGGCGAGTTCCTCGCGCAGCCTCGCCACCTCGGCGTCCGGAGCGGCCGACGCCTCCGCCGACGCAGCGGCCGACGCCTCCGCCGGCGCAGCGGCCGACGCCGCCGTCGGCGCAGCGGCTGCCGGAGCAGTCTCCTCCGCTTGGGGGCGGTCGGTGGTCAGGGCGGGTTCCGGGGTCGGGGTGTCACGCCCCTCGACGGTGGTCGCCGACGTTGCACCGGCGTCGGGTACGTCCGGTGGCGGCGTTCGAGATGTCATCCTCTGCTCCAGTCTCCGGAAAGGCGGCGCGGGCCGAACGCTCAGGAGCGGAACGCCCGCGCTTCGCGTCCGTGGACGACGAGCGCATAGATCACGATGACGTCCAGGGCGACCAGAAGCGTCGTCCACACCGGGTACGCAGCGAGGAACGCCAGGTTGACCACGGCGTTGAGTCCCGCCGCGGCGACGCCGACGACGAGCGCCCAGGTCCGGCCCGCCATCACACCCCATCCGGTGACGGTCAGGACGAGTCCGAACAGGATCAGGATCCAGCCCCAGACCGCGTAGTCGACCTCGAGCGCGAGTCCCGACGGGGTGACCAGGTAGTACGACTCGTTGAAGACCGCGACGAGGCCTTCGATGACGTTGACCATGCCCGACAGGGACAGGAGGAGCCCGCCGAACAGAACCCAGCCCACCCATTTGGTCATCTCGGGCGGGGCCTGCGCCGCTCGGGCGGGAGATGCCGCGTCGCTGGGGGCGGTCTCGGTCGGATCGGTGTTCGGGTGCGTCGTCACGGTGATCAGCCTCTCGGTGCCCACGATCGACGATCTGGTGGTGGCGCCGGGACGATCCGGGCGCACGTCAGACCCTGGCGGGCGGCCTCGGCTCGGGGCTCACCCTGGCGGGTTGATCTTTGCCGCCGGGCGGTGCTCGAGCCCTCCGGCTCGACGGTGCGGGGTCGACGGCGTCCGGCGCTCACCCGGCGCGGGTGAGGAATCGGCGCGCCCGGCCACCGATGCTGACCCCAGCGCGCTCCGCCCGGACCGCGCACCCGCATGAATGTCGACCGGCGGAGGCTCGGATGACGATCGGGCAGATCGAGACCGAAGAGGTCCGTGCGCGGATCAGCGCCCTGATGCCGCAGGTCAAGGAGGACCTTGCACGGATGGTGTCGTTCCGGTCGGTGGCGGACCCCAAGCAGTACCCGCCGGAGGAGTGCACCCGCACTGCCGACTACCTGATCGAAGCTTTCCGCGGGGTCGGGCTGACGGACCTGCGTGCCTACGAGACGCCGGACGGCAGCCAGGCCGTCTACGGCTGGGCGCCAGGGCCACCAGGAGCGCCCACGGTGCTCCTCTACTGCCACTACGACGTGCAGCCGCCGCTGGACGAAGCGGCCTGGTTGACACCGGTGTTCGAGCTCACCGAGAAGGACGGACGCTGGTACGGGCGCGGCACGGCCGACTGCAAGGGCAACATCGCCGCACACCTGGCCGCGTTGCGGACGTTGGACGGCGAATTCCCAGTGACGGTCAAGCTGATCGCTGAGGGCTCCGAGGAACAGGGCACCGGCGGCCTGGAGGCGTTCGTCCCCGAGCACGCCGAGTTGCTCCGCGCCGACACCGTCCTGGTGTGCGACGCCGGCAACTTCGCGGCCGGCGTCCCGACGCTCACCACCACGCTGCGCGGACTGGCGAACGTCGTGGTCACCGTGCGAACGTTGACCAGCGCGATGCACTCCGGGCAGTTCGGCGGCGTGGCACCGGACGCGTTGTTGGCGCTGGTGCAGATGCTCGCGACGCTGCACGACGCCGAGGGCAACACGACCGTACGCGGCCTGGACTCGACGCAGAAGTGGCCGGGCGTCGCCTACTCGCCCGACCAGTTCCGGGTGGACGCGAACGTCCGCGAGGGCGTCGATCTGATCGGCAGCGGCGACCCTGCCGACCTGCTCTGGGCGCGTCCGGCCCTCACCGTGCTCGGCATCGACTGCCCGCCGGTGGTCGGATCGTCGGCGGCCGTGCAACCGGAAGCCAGGGCCCGGCTCAGCCTGCGGGTCCCACCCGGCACCGACGCCCGGGAGGCCCAGGACGCACTGATCGCGCATCTGGAGGCCGTGGCACCCTGGCACGTCCAGCTCGAGATCGAGCGGGAGTCCTTCGGTCAGCCGTTCGCCGGCACCACCGACGGCCCCGGGTACACCGCGCTCCGCACCGCGCTGGAGGACTCGTACGGCACCGCGCTGACGACGCAGGGACAGGGTGGCTCGATCCCGCTCTGCAACGTGCTGCGGGAGACCTACCCCGACGCCGAGATCATGATCCTGGGCGTCGAGGAGCCGCGCTGCCTCATCCACGCGCCGAACGAGAGCGTCGATCCCGACGAGATAGCCCACATCGCTCTCGCCGAGGCACTGTTCCTCCGCCACTACGCGTCGACGAGCGCGGGGTAGAGCCTCGTGCTGCTGGCTTCGTCGGATGTCCTGCCTCCGGCGGAGCTGGCGACGCCGGTCTGGCTGGACGCGATGTCAGCCGCCGTCGGCGGCGTGTTCGGCGCGCTCACCGCCCGGCGGGCCGACCTCGACGTGATGGGCGCGCTCTTCATCGCGGTCGCGACCGGGATCGGCGGCGGGCTGATCCGCGACACGCTGCTCCAGCGAGGCACCCCCGCCGCGCTGACGAATCCGTGGCTGGTCCCGACGGCGCTCGGCGCCGCGCTGGTGGGTTTGTTGTTCGCGCGTCCGGTCGTCCGCCTCACCCTGCTGCTGACGCTCCTCGACGCCCTCTTCCTGGGCATCTACTCGATCGTGGGCACCGAGAAGGCGTTCCGTGCGGACCTCCCGTTGCTCTCGTGCGTGCTGCTGGGCGTGGTCACCGGCGTGGGCGGAGGCTTGCTCCGGGACATCCTGGTCGGCGATCGGCCGATGCTGCTGCTCCCCGGCGCGGTGTACGCATCGGCCGCGGCCGGCGGCACCACGCTGTTCACCGTCGCCCTGGCGCTCGGCGGCAGCACCGCAGTCTGGTTCGTGCCCGCGCTGGCCCTCACCGTCCTGATGCGGCTCGGCTCCCTGCGGTTCGGCTGGAACACGCCTGGCCCGGCCGCGGTCGATGCCCGGATGGCGACGGTTACCTCGTGGCCGGCGCGGCTCGTCCGCCGCTCGAAGCCGGCGACGCCCGGCGGCCCGGCACACGACGAGCCGCCGAGGCCCGGTCGAGGCACCCGCCGGGGTCCGGATCAGCGGTAGCGGTCCCGCACACCGCCCGGCGGAACGGTGCGGACCGCGCTCCGCGCCGTGCCGGCGACCAACGCGCCGATCGCGGCGCCCAGCACGAGGTTGAGGACCGCCGTGGTGAACTTCGCCGACAGGGGCGCCTCGCCGGCGAACGGGGCGACCACGCCGACGACCGTCGCCAGCCCGACGATCCAGCTGAAGAACCGCATCGGGCGCGGCGTCGAGAGGATCAGGACGTGCATCAGGCCGGTCGCGGCCAGGCTCAGCAGGCCGGCACCGAGCGCATACCCGACAGTGGTCGCATCGCCCCAGACCCCTTGGCCCTTCGGCGCCATGATCGCGATGTCGAACACGCCGCGGGCGATGAGGATGCCGGTGACGACGATCAGCGCGGCGACCAGGGCCGTGGCGAATCCGCCCGCCCAGAGACGTCCGGCGTCCACCGCCAGCCCCGGTGGCCCTCCGGCCGTTCCTTCGCTGGGATACCTGCGGGTCATACCGCCTCCTCGGGTGTGCCGGCTCCCTCGAGAGAGGAAGCGCATGTCGCCTCTGCCGATGACCCTCGTCATCCCGGCTCGACCTGGCTTCGTCCCGCTGGGGTGAACGGCCCCGCCGTCGTATCGGCCCTGGCAGCGCCCGCGACGCGCTCGGTAGCAGTCACTCCTCGCGGGTGAGGCGTGGGCGTGTCGCGATGGCTAACTTGCCCACACGGCCGACCACCGTCCACTGCCCACAGTCGGCCGCGACGTGGCAGGAACGACGAGGCTTACGGAGGACGCATGAGTACGGATGCGTTGAGTGGCGCGGACTCTGCCAAGCCCCGCGCTCCAGGGTCAGGCGGTTCGGACTCGGGGGTGAGCCGGGTCCGGACCGTCGCCACCAGCCCGCAGTTCCTCGCCTGGACCGCGTTGGCGTTCATGACCACGTCCTCGGTGGCGAGTCTCCGGCCCTCCCCCACGATGGCCGTCTACGGACTGGCCTGCGTCTTCCTCTATCTGGTTCCGGCCGTCGTCTTCCTCCTGCCGACCTCGCTGGTCTCGGCGGAGCTGGCGTCCGGGTGGTCGGGCGGCGTCTACAACTGGGTCAGCCGAGGCATCTCGTCGCCCGCCGGCTTCCTCGCCGTCTGGTGCCAGTTCGCGATGACGATCTTCTACTACCCGAGCTTGCTCTCGTTCGTCGCGAGCACGCTGGCCTATGTCTTCGCTCCCGACCTCGCCAGCAACGGCGTGTACGTCGCCGCCGTGATCATCATCGTCTACTGGCTGGGCGTGTACGTCTCGTCCCGCGGCACCAAGGCACTGGCCGGGCTCGCCAGTAGCGGCCTGATCATCGGAACGCTGATCCCCGGCGTCGCCCTGGTCGTGCTCGGCATCGTCTATCTGCTCCAGGGCAACGAGTCCGCGGCACCGATGGACGCCGGGCACCTGCTGCCCGAGTGGGCCGGGCTGGCCAGCCTCGTGCTCATCGTCAACAACTTCTTGAGCTACTCCGGCATGGAGATGAACGCCGTACACGTCTCCTCCCTCCGCCGCCCCGCCAAGGAGTTCCCGCGCGCGATGTTCCTCGCCATGGGCCTGGTCCTGGCGATCTTCGTGCTGCCGGCGCTCGCGATCAGCTTCGTCATCCCGGCCGAGGACCTCAGCCTGACCGCCGGCCTCATGCAGGCGTTCCAAGGCTTCTTCGCCGAGTTCGGGATCGAGTTCCTGACGCCGATCCTCGCGCTGATGATCGTCTGCGCCTCGCTCGGCGGCATGCTCACCTGGCTGGCCGGACCCTCCAAAGGCCTCCTGCTGATCAGTCGGCGCGAGGGCTACCTACCGCCGTTCCTGCAGAAGATGAACAAGAACGGTGTCCAGCAGAACATCCTGGTCACCCAGGGCGTCCTCACCACGGTGATCGCCCTGGCCTACGGGCTGATCCCGGACGTGTCCAGCGTCTACTGGATCTTCTCGGTGATGACCACCCAGGTGTACCTGATCATGTACCTGCTGATGTTCGTCGCCGCGGTGCGACTGCGTCGGAAGGAGCCGGACCACCCGCGCGGCTACCGCGCGCCTGGGCTCGTCCTGCTCTGCGGGGTCGGGTTCGCCGCCTCGCTGGCCGCGCTCTTCATCGGCTTCGTACCCCCGTCGCAGTTCGGCGGCGGCAACCCGGCCAGCTACATCGCGATCGTGGGAAGCGGAACCGTCCTCATCGGCCTGCTGATCCCGTTCCTGCTCTACCGGTTCCGGAAGCCGAGCTGGAAGACGGCTACCCCGGACGAGCCCGACGCCCCGGTCGACGCCGACGCAGCCAAGGTGTGAGGAGTATCTGATGTCCGTCGAGACCGACGCGCCGAGGCGCGACCGGAGCCACCTGCTCCTCTACTCGATCATCGCCGCTGTCTTCGTCATCCTGGCGATCTGGGGGCTGATCGCCTACCCGGGCGTCACCGAGAACGCTGAGGCCAGGCAGAAGGCCGATCGGACGATCGACGCGATGGAAGAGGCCGGATTGCCGACGCCGTCCCGGGACTTCCTGGTTCGCACGCTCGGCACCGACGGCGGCTTCCCGTGCCGCGACCCGGGCGGCGCCTTCGAGAAGGCGGTCTGGAACCTGCAGCTGACCAACGGGGCCGCCCACGTCGGCGTACGGCCGGTGCTGGTTACCCGCAACCTGGTGCGCGCCGAAGCCATCGTCCTCGGCGTCTACTGCCCGGACCAGCTGGCGACGTTCGAGCGCTATCGCGACAGTCTCCGGTACTCGTAGACCCGAGGAGCGATCGTGACCCAAGCCGATCAGCGACGATCCCTGCGTGGCAACAGCCACCGCGCCACCGGCGAACCCGCCCCGTTCACCCCGGACGATTTCACTGCCCGGATGGCCAGGGCCGCCCGCGCCGCCGGCGAGGCCGGCTTCCGCGGGATCCTGGCCACGCCGGGACCCGATCTGCTCTACCTCACCGGCTACGCCCCGGTGGCGGTCACCGAGCGGCTCACGCTGCTGATCGTCCCGGCGGACGGTGACCCGACGTTGATCGTGCCGACGCTCGAACGCCCGGACGCCGAGGCGGCGCCGGCCGCCGAGCGGCTCATCGTGCGGGACTGGGGAGACGGCAGTGATCCGTACCGCCTGGCTGCCGGCGTGCTCGACGCCGGCGGTCGGTACGCGATCTCCGACTCGGCGTGGGCTCTGCAGTTGCTCGGATTGCAGGCCCAGCTGCCCGGCACCGGTTTCGCTCCGCTGACCACCGCGCTGCCGATGCTCCGGGCGGTCAAGGACGCCGACGAGCTGCAGCGGTTGGCGGCTGCCGCGACCGCCGCCGACCTGACGTACGGTGAGATTCTGAGTGTCCGCTTCGCCGGTCGCCGGGAGAACGAGGTTGCCCGCGACCTCGCCGACCTGCTGACGAAGCACGGCCACTCGCAGGTCGATTTCACGGTCGTCGGCTCCGGCCCCAACGGCGCGAACCCGCATCACGAGGCCGGTGACCGGGTCATGCGGGTGGGCGACACCGTGGTGTTGGACTTCGGCGGCCTCAAGGCCGGCTACGGCTCGGACACCACCAGGACGGTGAGCATCGGGGAACCGTCCGCCGAAGTACGGCACGTCCACGAGGTGGTCCGTCAGGCACAGGAGGCTGCCTTCGTCGCGGTATACCCGGGGGTGACCTGCGAGGCCATCGACCGGGTCGCGCGGCAAGTCATCACCGAGGCCGGGTACGGCCCGCACTTCGTGCACCGCACCGGCCACGGGATCGGCCTCACCACTCACGAGCCGCCGTACATCGTCGAGGGTGAGAAGCAGCCGCTGGAGCCGGGGATGTGTTTCTCGATCGAGCCGGGCGTCTACCTACCGGGACACTTCGGTGTCCGGATCGAGGACATCGTCACGGTCACCCGTGACGGCGGCCAACGCCTGAACGAGACCAGCCACGCGTTGGCCGTCGTGGACTGAACCCCTGCGCACGTGGCGACCGGCCGGTGCCCACCCCGAGGGGGGTGGGCACCGGCCGGTCAGCGTCCGTCACGCCGCAGCAGCAGGCGGCTCACGCCGCAGCGGCGGGCGGCGCCACGTCGCTCCGGAGCATCGCCTCGCGCCGGATCGACGCGGCGAGCCCCAGTTCGCAGAAGCCGATGACGATCGCCGTAATACTGATCGTGAGAACGATGGTGGCGAGCGACAGCGTCGGCCAGAACAGGAACACGCAGCCGGCCAAGACGGTCACGGTCCCCACCACGATCAACCAGATCCGCACGCTGCCGTGCACCCGGAACGCGAGGAACAGCGCTGACGTGCCGTCGAGGATCCAGAGCACCGCCACCAGGGCGGCCAGCACCCCGACACTGGCGGCGACGTCGGCGAGACACAGCACGCCGCCCACCACGAGCACCACTCCGATCGCGAGGGTTCCCGCCGGACGTTTCATCGAGAGACCCAGCAACACCCGGGCCACTCCGACGACCACGAGGCCGAGGCCGAGCAGCACGGCCACTACCCGCAGGGTCGCCTCGGGCCAGATTAGAACCGCCACTCCGAGTGCGACCCACGCCATCCCGAGGGCGGCCTCCCCCAGCCATGCGCCGCTCGGCCCGGTCGTCCGCCCCACTGATCGCGTCGCCATCGTCGTCCTCCCCTGCGGCCGCGGGCCCGTAGGCGGGCCCCGACGCGAAGCGTGCCGCCGACGCGGGGGCGTCCGGCTCACCCGGCCGGAGTGATTCCCTCCCGGCGAGTGCCTCGCCGACGAGCGAGGCGCCACCCTCCGCCCGCCGGCGCCGACCGAACTACAGCTGGTAATACGCGTCACCCCGAGCTGCCTCGGACCAGTCGACCACGCCGGTGATCTCGTCCCCGTCGACGAACACGTGCGTGACCTGCAGGTCCCCGTGCGTGAACACCGACGCGCAGGGTCGCGCGCTCGGAGTGCGCGACGACTACCTCGACCTCCATGCGGTCATCTTCGCGGGGATGACCATCGACTTCGCCGGGTTTGTCACGCGATACCCTCACTGGCATCGACCCAGCTCGCGGAGGTGCCTGAATGACCGGCGTGACACTGCGCCGCACCGCATGAGCGTTCCCGACCGGTGCCCGTGCGGCTCCCGCCGGGAGTACGCCGAGTGCTGCGAGCCGTTCCACCTCGGGGCCGCCGCGCCGACCGCCGAGGCGCTCATGCGCTCCCGGTACAGCGCCTTCGCCCGCAGCCTCGCTCCGTACCTGCTGCGCACCTGGCACCCCTCGACGCGCCCCGATCATCTCGATCTGGACGCCGAGATCACTTGGCGCGCCCTACAGATCGTCGACACCGTGGACGGCGGCCCGGACGACGACACCGGGGTCGTGGAGTTCCGGGCGATCGCGCGCTCGGCGGACGGCGAGCGTCACGTGCAGCACGAGCGCAGCACGTTCACGCGCGTTGACGGCCGCTGGTTCTACGTCGACGGCGGGTCGGGACCGCTGCTCCGATAAACAGCCCCTTTCCACGCCCGCGACCCGGCTGACAACTACGTGTGGTGTGGGCGATCGCCCACACCACACTTAGTTGTCGGCGGCTCGTCGTTCTCGCTGAACGGCGCTGGCGGCAGCGAGAACCTCCTCCACGACCGCCTCGGGAGCTTGCGTGCCGTCGATGATCGTCGCGCCGAGCCGCCGGTACGTGGACTCTGTAATGACGTTGTCGTCCAACGCTGCGGCCAACTCCTCCGGGTGCTGGCCGAACGCGTTCGTGGTGCGGCTCGCCAACCGCGTCGCCACCGTCTCGTCGTCGACCACCAGGCAAATCATGAGGTCGAACAGATCCCGCACCTCGTCCTCGTTCTCGACTGATCCGCAGAGGAACACGGTCTTACCGGCGGCCCGCGCCGCGAGAGCCTCGACGCGCGCACGGTCGATCTTCCATCCGAAGCGATGCAACCACCCGCGGGGCGCCGGGTAGGGCGGACTGACCACGATTCGGTCGGTGGTCCGATCCACCCAGTGGTTGTAGCCCTCCCAGTCGGCATCGACCGCGTCGTGCCCGTGGCGCTTCAGTAGCTCGCAGACCGTGGACTTTCCTGCGCCGGAATTCCCGGTCACCCAGATCACGGACACCGGCGAAGCATCACACACCGATCGAGACGTGGTGCCGTTCTGAACCTTCCACACCCCCGCAAATCCCGCCGGACCTCACCCAGGTCCGTCTATGGCTCGCCGAACGGTGACGGGAGTGGTCCGCCGCCCGAGTGGGCATCAGCCAGGGTGCCGCGTTCACTATGACGGGAGGACTGCATGCACTGGGCGTCGTTCCTGAGCGCGTCCATCCTCTTCGCCTTCGCCGGTGCCGGCGTCTGGACGGCTGTGAACAGGCGCGCGCTGACGAACGGTCCTCAGCGCCAGGAGCCCTCGTTCCCGCAGCGGCTCGCGAGGCGGATGAGCGGCACCCACGAGCTGAACGCGCCAGCGCTGTGGTGGTTCTGCGCGCAGTTCGCACTGCTCGGAACGGGAGCGGCCCTCAACGGCTTCGCCCACCTCGCTCGACCGAACGCCCTCGGGTGGTCGCTCACCGTGCTCGCGTTGCTCTCGATGGCGTCCGGACTGGTCGCCGGCGTGGTCGCACTCCGGAAGCGATCCGAGGAACCACGCGTCCCGCCGCGCTGAGCGCGAGAGGGTCCGCAGCGATCGACATTTGATCCGGGCCGATGGTGCCGCTCTGTCGCATCAGGGCGGCGGCGCGGGCACCTCGGCCACCCAGTACATCTGCTTGTGGCCACGTGCCTCGAACTCCGCCGCGAGCGCTTCGGCCTCCGCCCGCGAATCCTTCCGGACGATCTCGTACCGGTTGCCGTTGTCGTCCTGTCGCCAGACAGCCCATCGCGCTGGGTGCGGACCGTCCGCAGGACCACGGGCGTCTATTCCGGACGGCGGTTCGGTGGACACCAGGACATAATGCCCGAGCGGCGACACTGCCGCCGCGGGCGGCGTCACATGGTGCCTGGCATCGCCTGCCCTGCAACCCCGAGCCTCGATCGCTCCGTCGTACGGGTATCTCTCGTCCGACAGGAGTCCGGCCATGCGCAGAGCAGACGACGAACGGTTCACGGCCTTCGTCGAGGAGCGGATGGACCGCTGGCGACGCAGCGCGTACCTGCTGTGCCGCGACTGGCACACCGCCGACGATCTGGTCTCGACGACCGTCACCAAGCTGTTCCAGAACTGGCGGAAGGTGTGCGCCGCAGGCAATCCGGAGGCGTACGCACAGCGCATCCTGACGCGATCGTGGCTGGACGAGCGTCGTCGTCCGTGGCGCCGGGAGCACGCGAGCGACGAATTGCCCGACCGCGGATCCCTACCCGACGACCGCGTCGAGGACCAGGCGTCGCTCGAGGCCCTGCTCGACTCGGTCGGCCCGCGGCAGCGCGCAGTACTGGTCCTGCGCTACTACCTCGACTTCAGCATCGAGGAGACCGCAGAGATTCTCCGGATCGCGCCCGGCACCGTGAAGAGCCAGGCGGCCCGCGGGCTGGCTTCCCTCCGGGTGCGGTCCACCCCTCGGCGTCCGTGACCAGCCGCCCCACCCCTAGGGAGACGACCATGAACCAGCAAATGTTCGATGACCTGATCGGTGAGCCGCCGCCCTCGACGGTCGACGTCCATCGGATCGTCCGCCGGGTCCGCCGCGTGCGCAGGCTGCAGCGATCAGCGCTCGCGTTCGTCGTCGTCCTCGCGATGGCCACCGGTGCCAGCTACTTCCAGACCGGGACGCAGTCGGCCGCGCCACCGGTCGCGGTGGATACCCGGTTCCGGCTGGTCGTCGACACCGAGGAGGCGGCAGAGGTCAGCGGCGCCCGCTTGAGCGAGGCGTACGACGAGGCGCTGACGAAGGCGGCGCCAGGCTTCCGCTGGCGCGAGGGTCACCCGCCGGTCATCACGGACCGGGAGGCAACAGACCTGTTCACGGTGACCGGATCGATCGACTACCGAGGCCGCTCCGGCCTGCTGCTGCTGAGGGTGGAGGGGCCGTACGACCCCGGCCCGTGCAAGGGCAGCCCGGCACAGTGCGAGGAGGTCCGGGAGGCCGTCAACCAGGACGCGGTCAGGTCCCTCACGTGTACGGCGCAGGGCGACTGCAGCGCACGGAAAGGTCCGCAGGGCCAGGCGATGACGGTCCGGCACTGGCGAATCTCGCCGAAGGCCGACTACACCGAGGTGCGGATCGCGCTGCCGGAGAAGCGCGTCCTGATCCTGGAGGCCCACAACCAAGTGGTGACCAAGGAGCAGCTGGTCGCGGTCGTCTCGGATCTCGCCGGCCAGATCAAGTGACTCGCGAGCGAACGGCGGCCCGGCACAGCCGGGCCGCCGCCCGCTGATGGGCAGCGGTGGGCGTCATGCTTTGAGCAGCTGTTCGCTCAGCTCCCAGAGTTTCTGGGCGGACTGCGGGTCGACGGCGTGCGCAGCGACGTCGGACGTGGCGGCCTCGGGCGCGCCGGAGTCGGTGGACGCCACAGAATCGCGCAGCCGGGCGATGTCGTTGTCTTTCAGGTAGACGCCGCCGATGCCGGTGAGCAGTGGGCTGGCTGCGGCGAACACGATGGTGCTGGCGCCTTGCTGCGGTGTCTTCTTGTCGTGCTCGGGTTCGATGATCGGTCGGCCGGCCTCGTCGATCAGTCCCATGGCTGAATTCGTCGCCCGAACCTTGTCCTCCGGCATCGACGATCCCAAGCTGGTGCCGACGACCATGCCCGGGTGCACCGCGTAACCGTGGATCCCCGCGTCGCCCCAGCGTCGATCCAGTTCGACGGCGAACAGGACGTTGGCGGTCTTGGACTGGGCGTACGCAACGAAGGGCCGGTACCCGGTGGTGAAGTGCGGGTCGTCCCAGCGGATGCCCCCGATGTGGTGGGCGGCGGATGACACGTTGACCACACGAGCACTGTGTGCGGCGCGCAGCGCGGGCAGTAACTGCAACGTCAGCTGGAAATGGCCGAGATGATTGGTCGCGAACTGCGATTCGTAGCCCCGGGCGTCGCGCACCAGTGGGCCGCCCATGATCCCGGCACCGTTGATCAAAATGTGCAGCGGACGGCCGGAGTCGAGGTAGCGAGCGGCGAAGGCGTCGATCGACATCGGGTCGAGAAGGTCCAGCCGGCTGATCTCGACCCGCTCGATTCCGGCCAGCGGCGGGGCGGCGCGGTCCGGAGCACGCGAGCCCACGACGACCGACGCGCCGGCCTTGCTGAGCGCACGGGTGGTCTCCAGACCGAGCCCCACGTGGCCGCCGGTGACGATGACGTTCGTACCGGACAGATCGATGCCCGAGAGGACATCGTCGGCCGTTGAGGCGGCGGTGAAGCCCGTACCGATGGGCTGCTGCTTCTGCGTCATGTCGCTACCTTGCGGGAACCCGCCGCCGCCGTCTGCGTCATCGACCAAGTCGCCCGCGCCCGGCCGCCTCGGCGCGTCAGGCGAGGTCGCCGGCGCGCCTCATCGCCAAGCCGATCGCGACGGCTCCGAAGTACTGCGCGAGGCTTTCGACGTCGGTCTCCTCCCACCGGGCGCCTCGGCCAGCCGAATCGATCTCGAACCGAATGCACCGTAGGTCGGCGTCGATGAAAACGCCATCCTGCCGGTTGTCTTCTCCTCCGATGAGTCCCGCCAGGATGACGTCCGACTCGTGCATGCCGTGGGCCCGGAGCAGCGTTCGGAGGTCGCCGAAGTCGGAGTCTTCGCGAAGCAGTTCCGTGAGCTCCTCGACTTCCTCACGCAACGCTTCGTCCCCGTCGGAAAGCTCGGCCACGAAAGCCAGACTGGCTGAGCTACGTCAGGATGTCGAGGTGGCGATGCGGTGGTGTACCGGTTCCCGGCTGGGCCCCGCCCTTCTGGCCACGGTGCTGGCGGTCTCGGGCTGCTCACTCAACCCCAGCGACTTCGAGTTCGACGACCCACCGGGACCCGCTGACTCAGCGGTGACGTCGTACGGTTCCGAGTTGGGGGCCCGAGTGCGCCTGGTCGGTCGCGGCGCTCCCGACGGGGCCACCTTGCCGGACGTCTACTCGGGCAGCGGCCCCGGTGACGTCAGATTCGATCCTTCCGGCCGGTACGCCGCGATCGAGGGGGACCTCGAGCCCAACGGCTTTCCGACGAGCACCACCCTTCTGGACCTGACCACCGGCGAGGCCACCCAGATCACGCATTCGGAGACGTGCGGCGGCATCCCCCTGATCGTGTTCGCGACCGACTCCCGCACCCTGATCCAGCGCGAGTGCGAGCGGGCGCGACTACGAAAACACACGCCGGAAGGATGGGAGTCGACCGGAGCGAACCTCGCCCTGGACGACGCGGAGAACATCTGGGCACTGTCAGCGGACGGACGCATCCTGACCTACGGACGCAACCGCCTGCGCATACGCTCGGCAACCACCGGCGCGCTCCTCGGCGACCATCCGGTTCCGCGGGAGATCACCGCCGACGAGCTGAACGGAGCGACGGGCACCTTCGACGGAGAGAACCGACCCCTCTTTCTGACCTCTTCCGGCGTGTGGCTACTGGGCAGCACCGAGCCGCCCCGGCGATACGCACCCGCCCGCTGTCCGGTCTCCTGCGAAACAAGCCTCGCCGGCCAGAGCCCGGACATGATCGCCTGGACCATCCAAGGCACCAGCCCCGCCGAAGGCGCACCGCAACTGTGGACACTCGACCACACCGGCACGATCACCGCGCGAGGCACCGTCACCGGCGGCGCGACACCGGACTACCTCAACTTCTTCCTGGCCGATCGCCTCCTGCGACCCGGCCCCGACTTCCTGAGAACACCCCAACTGAGGGTGTGAGCGGCGGCGGCGCGCGGGCGGTTCCTGGCACTCCATCGGACGCCCGACCGCGCCGAAGAGGTCATCGGCGACCTCGACGAGGTGCGGCGCCTCGTCGGAGCGACAAGCTAGCAGGCAACCGAATCCCGTTCTCGCTGCCTCTCCTCATCGACGGGGCAGTCCGGGGCGAAGGGAACGTGTGCTCGACCCATGGGAACAGGCGTACTTGGAGTTCGCCGGGGAACGCCTGCCGGTCCTGCGCCGTCTGGCCTACGTGCTCTGCCAGGACTGGCACCGCGCGGACGACCTGGTGCAGGGCGCGCTCGTGCAGCTCTACGTCCACTGGGAGACGGTCAGCGCCGCGACCGACCGGGCCGCCTACGCGCGGACCGTACTGATGCGTGTCTTCCTCAACGAGAAGCGCACGTTCTGGGGTAAGCGCGTGGTGCTGGTCGACGACGTGCCGGACCGCGAGGTCACCCGCGAGCCGGACACCGCGGCGTCGGTGACGCTGCGGGCGGCGCTTGCCGGGCTGCCGGCCCGGCAGCGGGCGGTGCTGGTGCTGCGGTTCCTCTCCGACCTGTCGGTCGAGCAGACCGCCGAGGCGCTGGAGTGCTCCACCGGCACGGTGAAGAGCCAGACGTCCAAGGCCCTCGCCGCGTTACGGCGCGCCCTGCCGGATCCCGAGCACATCGACCGGTTCACGAGCGGGCCGAGGAGCTGACCATGGACGAGACACGGACCCGAGCCCTGCTCACGACCATTGCGGCCGACGCCGCTCCGCCTACCGGCGTCGACCTGGCCGGCATCGTCAAAATTGGCCGACGCCGACGCAAGCGAGCACCTCGATGGATCGTCGCCGCGGCAGCGGCAGTCGTTCTGCTCCTGACGATCACCACCGTCGCGCTGCTCCGCCCCGACGGGGAGAAGCCACCGCCGCCCACCGTGGCACCGACCAGCTTCGACCCGCGCACGACGCGGATCGTCCCCGGCTGGCTGCCGGACGGCATCGACAACCGCGGGCACCTCGCCGACCCACGCCGGGAGGCGCACAGCGCGTCACGGGTCGAGGGCGGGATGGTCACGATCACGCTGCTGCCGCGCGGGGGCACGCCACCGGCCTTCGTCGCGATGTCGGAGCCTGGTCCGGCGGTCCGCGGGGCCCCCTCGACCTGGACCGTCTCCTTGGACGGACAGAGGGGCCGGCTCAGCTGGGAATGGGCACCGGATGCTCTCGTCTACATCGACATCTTGCCCTTCAAGGGCTACCCCGACCTGCGGGCGCTGGTCGCTCGGGTGGCCGCCGACCTGCGGGTGGGCGCCGAACGCCCGGCGGCGTTGCCGTTCACGGTGGAGGTCCCTCCAGGGCTGCGGGTGTCGGAGATGGCCGAGAGCCGGTCGGATTCCGGCAACGTAGTGCTGTCGTTCGAGGGCCGCGGAGGTCAGAAGCAGCCGACCGCACGGCTGATGCTCTCGCGGTACTCGCCGAACCGCAGGCCCCGCTTCGAGCCGAACACGACGGCCGGTGGCCGGCCGACCATGGTCGCCGTGCAGGGCGAGCGGGTCGAGGCGGTGCAGATGCTCGGAGGCCACGAGCTCACCGTGTTCTGCCTGCCCTGGAAAGGTCTGACGGGGATCGGCCTGCGCGACGAGTGCATGCGATTCATCGGCAGCGTCCGGCCAGTCGGCGAACTCAACCGGCCGGAGACCTGGAGCACGGCACCGATCCGGTAGCTGATTCCGACGTCTTCGCGTTGGCCGGTCGATCAAGGGCTAGTCGTCCGAGGCCACTCTCGTACGGAAGCCCGGGCCTGGGACGGTCTCGATTTCGGCTGCCGCGACGTGGTGATCGTGTTCGCAGCGGACCTGCACGGACAGGGGAGCGCCGCAACCGGATGCCGTGGTAGGTACGTCGAGCTGCGTGCCGATGCCCTCCAGGCACCACTGCCACCCCTCCCGCAGGCCGTCGACCGCCTTCGCGTCCGCCAAGCCCTCGACCGTGAGCTCCAGTCGGGTCCCGCCCTCGACCGGCAGGAGCAGCACCGTGCAGCGGGAGCGCTCCAGCATGCCCTCCCCCTCGGTGAGCACGTCGAGCACGAGTCGCTCCACCGGCTCGAACACCGCGAAGGTCGCCGTCTCGCGGTACCCCTCGCCGGCCGGACGCGGGCCGAATCGCAGCCGGTAGCCCCCGCCCTCGCGGGCGTCGACCTCGCACGTCGACACACGCCAGTCGGGGTCGGGGCAGGCCCAGCGCTCCAGCAGGTCGGCGCGGGTGAAGGCGGCCCACACCCGCTCGGGCGGCGCCGGGTAGGTGCGGTCGAGGTCGAACGAGAGGAGCGGGGCGGTGGTCACATGTCCTCCAGGAGGGTGCCGAGAGCGTCCAGCCGGGTCGACCAGAGCGCCTGCTGCTGTGCGGTCCACTCGGCTACGGCGACGAGGGCGTCGTCTCGCAGCCGGCATTCGCGCACGCGGCCGCGCTTGACCGTCGTCACCAAGCCCGCCTCCTCCAGCACGCGGACGTGCTTGAGGACGGCGGGCAGCGACAGCGACGTCGGCGCCGCGAGATCACCGGCGGTCGTCGGCCCGCGGGCGAGCCGCTCGACGATGGCGAGGCGGGTCGGGTCGCCCAGAGCCGCGAACTGACGGTGAACCATACGGTTTACTGTTGCGCCCGGACGTGACCGTGTCAACCCACCACGAGACCGTGGGTCAGCGGACCTGTTCGGCGAGCCCGACGAGGATGCCCTCGGGGCCGCGGACGTAACAGAGGCGATAGCTGTCGTCGACGCCGGGATCACCCGGCTGGTGCTGGTACCGCACCAACTCCCCGACGAGTTCGGCGCCGTGGTTGCGCAGGCGCTCCAGCACGTCGTCGATGTCGTCGACGGCGAACATGATGCGGCGAATGCCCAGCGTGTTGGCGGGTGCGTTCTTCGGCTCGGCGCTGATCGCCTTCGGTGCGTGGAACATCGCGAGCTCGATTCGGCCCTGGCCGTCCGGGGTCCGCAGCATGGCGATTTCCTGTCGGACGTCGTCGATCCCGATGACGCGCTCCACCCAGCGGCCCTCGATGGGGGCCCTGCCGTCCAGCTCCATGCCGAGTTCGAGGAAGAACGAGATCACTGCGTCGAGGTCGTCGACAACGATGAGAACGTTGTCCATCCGCTGAAGCGTCATGCCGGGCCTCCTTGATCCGTGCGGCCGCCTGGCCGCAACCGCCCCGGGGACGGAGCCGTCGGGCCGTTCTCGACACGCATCGTCTCGCGAGAGGTCACCTGCGCGGGGGCCCTCAGCGACCGGGACGCCGGGGAACCGGTCCGTGCGTCATCCGAGGGAGGGCGTGCCCGTGACCCGCGCGACGTAGGCGTGGGCGCGCGGCAGCACCTGGTCGCGGAGCTGGAGAAAGAGGGCGGCGCTCTGGTGGCCGGGCCAGTCGTCGGGGAGTAACCGGGCCGGCAAGCCGGGGTCGATGTACGGGATGATCCGCCAGCTGTCCAACCCGTGAATCCATGCGCGGAACGCGTCCTCCGGCGCGTCGCCCAGGGTGGCCACCGCGTCGGCGTGCGCCCCGAGGAACGCGTCGTGCCGGGCCCGGATCGACGCGAGGTCCCACCAGCGGGCCGGCTCGCCGGGCCCCCGGACCTCGTTCGCCAGGAACACCGTCGCGTTGGCCGAGAGGTCCAGGTCGGCCAGGATGTCCTCGACCTCCTCGGTCAGGGATTCCGGGCAGATCCAGAGGGCCGGCGACACGGCGCCGCAGCCGATCCACGTCAGTCGACGCCGCAGCTGGTGACGCACGTCGCGGTTCTGCTCCGGCACGGAGTAGGAGATCAGGCACCAGCGGTCGTTATCGGCCATCGAACGGGGCTGGAAGATGCGCCGGTCGCCGCGTTCGAGCATCGGAACCGCGTCCGGGGCGAGCGCGTAGCCGGGCACACCCTCTCGGTTGTCCGCCTCGAGCAGCCCTTTGGCCTTGATCCGCGCCAGCGCGGTCCGGGTGCGCGACTCCGGGAGGCCGACGGTTCCGGCCAGCTCGACGAGGTGCGCGACCGCGATCCAGCCACCGATCCGGCGCAGCGAGGTGCCGACGATCGTCCGGAGCAGCGACGTGGTGCTGCCCGGCGAGGACTCCATGTCGTCGAGGATCACGCGGCCTTCTTCCGGTGCCCGGCGCCCAACTCCTCCGCGACGATCAGCAGGCCGCGGGCGACCTCGGTGAAACTCGTGGAGAGCGGGGAGAGCCCGACCCGCATGCCGTCCGGGTGGCGGAAGTCCGGCACGACGCCGCGCTCCCAGAGCAACGGCACGAGCTCCTGGAAGTCCGGATGGTCGAGCGTCACGTGGCCGCCGCGCAGGGCGGCGTCGCGGGGAGTGGAGACCCGGACGTCCAGCGGGGCGAGCAGCTCGTCGGAGAGCTCCAGCACGAACTCGGTGAGCGCGATCGACTTGCGGCGGATGGCGTCCAGGCCGGCCTCGTCGATGAGGTCGAGCATGTCCCGCATGGGGAGCATGGCGAGCACCGGCGGGGTGCCGCTGACGAACTGGCGGACGCCGGTGGCCGGCTGGTAACCCGGCCTCATCGCGAACGGATCGGCCGAGCCCATCCAGCCCTGGATCGGCTGCCGGGCCTCGTCGTGGAGCCGGCTGGCGACGTAGGCGAACGCCGGTGCTCCGGGACCGCCGTTGAGGTACTTGTAGGTGCAGCCGACCGCGAAGTCGACGCCCCAGGCGTCCAGCTCCACCGGGACGACGCCGACGGAGTGGCAGAGGTCCCAGATCACGAGCGCGCCGGCACGGTGGGCGATCGCAGTGATCGCGGACACGTCGGCCAGGTAACCGGAGCGGTACGCGACCTGGCTGAGGACGACCATCGCGGTGTCGGGGCCCACCACCGCGGCCACCTGCGCGGGCGTCACGCCAGCCGACGGGTCGGCGTCGATCCAGCGGAGCGTCGCGCCGCGCTCGGCGGCGATGCCCTCCAGGACGTATCGGTCGGTGGGGAAGTTCTCGGTGTCCAGCACGATCTCGGCGCGGCCGGGACGCGCGTCGAGAGCGGCCCTGGCGACCTTGTAGAGCATCACGGTCGTCGAGTCCCCGACGACGGTCTGCCCAGGCGCCGCGCCCAGCGCCACCCGGCCGATCGTGTCGCCCAGCGTGGTCGGCGTCTCGGTCCAGCCCTCGTTCCAGGCGCGGATCAGCCGGCCGCCCCAGGTCTCGTCGACGAACCGCACCAGGTGGTCCCGGGTCGCCAGCAGCGGGCGGCCCAGCGAGTTCCCGTCCAGGTAGGCGACGACGTCGGCCGGCACGAACCGGTCGCGGAACGCGGCCAGCGGGTCGGCGGCGTCGAATGCTTCCGCGCGGTCCAGCGTCATCTCAGCCCCCGATCCGCGCGCGGACGCTGTACAGCTCGGGGAAGAACGTGAGGTCGAGGGCCCGGCGGAGGAACGGCACACCGGACGAGCCGCCGGTGCCGGGCTGGGTGCCGATCATACGCTGCACCGTGCGCAGGTGACGGAAGCGCCAGAACTGGAACGCGTCCTCCAGGTCGACCAGGTCCTCGCAAGCCTCGTAGACGTCCCAGGCCGCGGCCGGGTCGTCGTAGACGCCCTCGAACACCCCGATCAGCTCCGGCGCCTCGACCCAGCCTTGCCGCACGTCCCGGCCGAGCACGCTGGCCGGGATCGCGTAGCCACGACGAGCGAGCATCCGCAGGAACGCGTCGTAGAGGCTCGGTTCTCCCAGCAGCGTGTTCAGCGTCTCCCAGGCGGGTGGGTCGGCCTCGAAGACCGCGAGCATGTCGGCGTTCTTGTTGCCGAGGAGGAACTCGACCGCCCGGTACTGGTGCGACTGGAAGCCCGACGACGGGCCGAGGATCGTACGGAACTCCGCGTACTCGCTCGGCGTCATCGTGGCCAGCACCGCCCACTGCTCGGTCATCGTCTCGAGGATCCGCTTGACCCTCGCGAGCCGCTTGAGCGACCACGACAGCTGATCGGCGTCGAGCAGCTCCCGCGCGGAGCGCAGCTCGTGCAGCATCAGCTTGAGCCAGAGCTCGGACGTCTGGTGCTGGATGATGAACAGCATTTCGTCGTGGTGGGCCGGGGCGCTCAGCGGCTGCTGCGCCCCGAGAACCAGGTCCAGACGGAGGTAGGACGCGTAGCTCATCGCGTCCCGGAAGTCCGTCCGCACTCCGCTTTCGAGCGGGCGCTCGCCGTTGCTGATGCTCATGAGAAGTCTCCGTCCCCCTGGTCTCCTGACGAGGCTATCTCATGAGCGTGACGACCGTAAGGACTGTGAGAGGTCGCCGATTCGTAGTCAGCCCCCCGGCTCCAGGGGCGCGCCGAACCAGTGGGTGAGCGCTTCGCGGAGCGCGGGCGCCGCGGTGTCCGCCGGTTCGCTGACCGCCGCCACCCAGGCGACGTGGGCGTCCGGGCGGATCAGCAGGGCGTCGGCCGGTCGATCGTCGGTCTTGGCGGTACGGATCTCGACGCGGTCCGCCCAGTCCCCCGCGATGTCCCGGAGATCGGTGCGACCGGCCAGGTCGAGGAAGACCGGCCGGGCGCGGTCCAGCAGCCCGGCGACGCTGGTCTCGCCCCGGTCGGTCTGCAGCGTGAGATCGGGTGCGAACGTGCCGATCAGCGGATGCGAGTTCCCGCCGGGGTAGCGGAGGTCGGCGCCGGCGATGAGGGCTCCGATCCGGCGCCGCGCCGGCTCGTCGACGAGCAGTTCCTGGAAGACCTGACGGAGCGCGTCGGCAGCGGGGTCGTGTCCGCGCCGCAGGGCGACCTGAGCACGGGTCTGGAGCAGCGCACGGGCACCGGCGTACTGCCGCTCGTCGTGGTAGGTCCCGAGCAGGCCGGGCGGTGCCCAGCTCTGGATCTCCGCGGCCAGCTTCCAGGCGAGGTTCACCGCGTCGAGCATGCCGAGGTTGAGCGCCGCGCCGGTGGCGGGAAGCAGGTGGGCGGCGTCGCCGGCCAGCAGGACCCGCCCGTCCCGGTACCGCTCGGCCTGCCGGTCCTGGAACTGCCAGCGCGACAGCCGCCGCGCCTCGCCGAGCGGCAGATCCCCGCCGAGCACCCGCCGGACGCTGGCCCGGAACTCGGGAAGCGTCATCGGTTCGTCGTCGTCGTACTCGACGGGCTCGTCCTCGATGGTGAAGACCGACATCGTGCCGCCGTTCGCTCCGCCGAACCCGAACAGACCGCGCTCGGTCCGGGTGAAGCCGGTGCGGATCGTGCCCAGCCCGGGAACCTCGAGGTCGCCGTTGTCCAGCCGGGTCACCGAGTCGGGCACGGTGACCACACCCAGCCGGTTGACCTCGGGGTAGGTAGTACCCGGGAACGGAATGCCCGTCAGGTCACGGACGCGGCTGCGCGGACCGTCGCAGCCCACCAGGTAGCCGGTGGACACCTGGTACGGAACGGCCGGGCCACGCACGTCCACGGTCACCGTGGCGCCGTCCTGGCTCACCCCGGTCACCTCGTGTCCGCGGCGGATCTCGGCGCCGAGTTCGCAGGCGCGCTCGTCGAGCAAGCGCTCCAGTCGCGACTGCGGAATCGCCATCGCGTGCAGCGGGGACTCCACCAGTTCGGTGAGGTCGACGTGCACCCCACCGAACGGGACTCGCAGAGGCGGGTGAGGATCGTCGCTGGCCGAGCTGAACCAGGCCAGCAGCCCGCGGTAGCGCAGGAGCTCCAGGATCTGACCGCCGAGCCCACTGGCTTTCGGGATGTCCCGGATCTGCGGATGCCGCTCCAGCACCAGCGGTCGCACGCCCGCCAAGCACAGCTCACCGGCGAGCATCAGGCCCGTCGGGCCGGCGCCCACGATGATCACGTCGGCATCGCTCACGTATCCACTCTCCTGTTTCCGCTGGTGAACCCCGTCGGCGGAGGATTCTGCGGCACCAGGTGGGTCTTGCCGCAAGCCCTGGGGTGCGCTATAGCTTGAAGCTGGCGGAGAGTTCCGGCTCGGTCGGAGCACCTCCCCCGGTCAGCGACCGGGGTCGAGCGCCGGACCGACCATCGAGCCGGCGGATCCCTCCGCCAGCGCGTGCCGCAGCCACCGCGCGGAGGAGCTGACGTGCAGCAGCGCTGCCGCGCGGGCCAGTTCGGGGTCGCCGGCGGCGAGCGCGTCGTAGATCGCCTGATGCTCGGCGAGCGTCTGCGCCGCCGCATCGGCGTTGAGCAGTCCACGCCACACCCGGGCCCGCGCGGTTCGCCCGGAGAGCCCGTCCAGAACCGACGTGAGGGACTGGTTGCCGGTCGCGGCCACCACGGTGCGGTGGAAGTCCATGTCGTAGCGGACCAACTCCTCGGCGTCGGCGGCCGAGGCGCGCATCCGTCCGAGTAGGAACTCCAGTTCGGCGAGGTCGTCGGCGGTGATTCGGAGAGCCGCGGCGGAGGTGGCGGCCGGCTCGAGCATCGAGCGGATCTCCATCACCTCGAGCAGCGTGTCGTCACGCAACAGCTCGACCGCCGAGCCGAGCCCGCCCAGCAGGAGATCGGGAGCGAGGCTCGTGACGTAGGTGCCGTCGCCCGGCCGGGCGTCGAGCACGCGGGCGAACTGCAGCGCCTTGACCGCCTCCCGCATCGAGTTGCGGGAGATGCCGAGCTGCGCGGCCAGCTGGTTCTCCGGGGGCAGCCGACTACCGGGCGCGAGGTCGCCGGCCTGGATGAGACCGCGGATGCGGGCGATCGCCTCGTCGGTCAGCGACAGCGGTACCACCTCTTCGGTTGCAAACATCCCAGGGATCTACGGCGAACCCACGCTAGACGGGCTCTCCTCGCCCGGCAAGAGCGGCAGACCTCCGAGGGTTGTTACCGGTTCGTTACCAACGGACCCCTCGCCATCGCGAGGAGATCAGGTGTAAACCTCCTATGTCTCGGCCACCAATGAGACCTGCGCCTCACTCATGACCCGCTGTTCAGTGAAATCGCTCGGAGGACTGGGTCTGCCCGCCGAGCTGCCGGAAGGTGGATGCCTCAGTGACGACCTCGATCGTCGAGTTGGAGACGCGGGACGTGCGGTTCCCCACCTCACGTTTCCTCGACGGCTCGGACGCGATGAACCCGTTCCCCGACTACTCGGCGGCCTATCTGGTGTTGCGCACCAGCGACGGCGCCGAAGGCCACTCGCTCGTCTTCACGGTGGGCCGGGGCAACGACGTGCAGGTCGCCGCCATCCAGGCGTTGTCGTCCCTGGTGGTCGGGTTGCCGGTGGACGAGGTCCTCGGTGACCTCGGCGCGTTCGGACGGCGGCTGGCCGGCGACAGCCAGTTCCGCTGGCTCGGCCCGGACAAGGGCGTCATCGCCATGGCCACCGGTGCGATCGTCAACGCCGCCTGGGACCTGCGGGCCCGCCGGGAAGGGCTCCCGCTCTGGCAGTTGCTCGCCGGGCTCTCCCCCGAGGAGATCGTCGGCCTGGTCGACTTCCGCTACCTGCGCGACGCCCTCACGCCGGCCGAGGCCCTGGACCTGCTGCGAGCCGCATCCGACGGCCGCGCCGCACGGGAACGCCGGTTGCTGGCCGACGGCTACCCCGCCTACACGACCACCCCCGGCTGGCTCGGCTACGACGACGAGAAGCTGGCCCGACTGTCGAAGGAAGCCGTGGCCGACGGCTTCCGGATGATCAAACTCAAGGTCGGCAGCGACCTCTCGGACGATCTGCGCCGGCTGCGGATCGCCCGCGACGCGGTGGGCTCCGACGTTCCGATCGCGGTCGACGCCAACCAGATCTGGGGAGTCGACGAGGCGATCGAGTGGATGGCCGCGCTCGCGCCGTACCGTCCCTACTGGATCGAAGAACCCACCTCACCGGACGACATCCTCGGGCACGCGCGGATCCGGCAGGCGGTCGGCCCGATCCGGGTCGCCACCGGTGAGCACGGCGCCAATCCGGTGCTGTTCAAACAACTGCTCCAAGCACACGCGATCGACGTCGTCCAGATCGACGCCACCCGGGTCGGCGGCATCAACGACAACGTCGCGATCCTGCTGTTGGCCGCGAAGTTCGGCGTGCCGGTCTGTCCGCACGCCGGCGGGGTCGGCCTCTGCGAGATGGTGCAGCACCTGGCGATGTTCGACTACATGGCGGTCAGCGCCACCCAGGACGGCCGGATGATCGAGTACGTCGACCATCTGCACCAGCATTTTGTCGACCCCGTCGAGCTGCGCGGCGGCCGGTACCGCGCCCCGACGACGCCCGGCATCGGCGCCCGCATGCACGCCGCGTCGCTGGCCGAGTTCACGTATCCCGACGGCCCCGCGTGGGCCTCGTCGACCTGATCGCACTCCGCCGACCGCATCACGGCCCATCCGCACCGACGAAGGAGTCCCCGTGCGTCCGAGAATGCTTCGTCTCTTAGCAGTCGCCACCGCTATCCCGCTGGCGGCTGTGCTCGCCGCGTGCAATTCCGAAGGCGGAGGTTCCTCCGGCTCCGACCCGGTGATCGGGTCGGACTATCCGCGGTCGGACACCGACTTCTGGAACGCCTACGTCCGCTACACGCCGGACGAGGCCGAGAAGCTCGGCATCACGAATCTGAAGACCACCAACTCCGAGAACGACATCGCCAAGCTCACCGCGAACGTGCAGACGCTGCTCAGCCAGGGTTCCAAGGGCATCGTCATGGCCCCGCAGGACACCGCAGCCGTCGCCCCGACGCTCGCGCAGCTGGAGAGCAAGAAGATCCCGGTCGTCACGATCGACACCCGCCCGGACACCGGCAAGGTGTTCATGGTCGTGCGCGCCGACAACCGCGCCTACGGCGAGAAGTCCTGCCACTTCCTCGGCACGAAACTGCAGGGTAAGGGCAAGGTCGTGATGCTGATGGGCGACGTCGCCTCGATCAACGGCCGCGACCGCACCGAGGCGTTCAACGACTGCATGAAGAAGAACTACCCCGGCATCACGGTGTTCGCCGAGCCGTCGAAGTGGGACGGGGCGACGGCCGCCAACCAGCTGCAGACCCGGCTCGCGGCCCACCCGGACATCAAGGGCATCTACATGCAGGCCAGCTTCGCGCTCTCCGGCACGCTGCAGGTTCTCAAGCAGCGCGGCCTGCTGGTGCCGCCGACCGACCCGAAGCACGTCTTCATCGTCTCCAACGACGGCATCCCGGAGGAGCTCAAGAACATCGGGTCCGGTCAGATCGACGCCACGGTCTCGCAGCCGGCCGACCTGTACGCCAAGTACGGCCTCTTCTACGTCCAGCAGGCCCTCGCCGGCAAGACGTTCAAGCCCGGCCCCACCGACCACGACAGCACGATCATCCAGGTGCGCGACGGTGTCCTCGAAGACCAGCTCGCCGCCCCGCTGGTCACCCGGGACGGGGCCACGATCGACGGCGAGAAGACGCTCCGCTTCGACGACAAGAGCCTCTGGGGCAACAATGTCAGCTGAGCACCTCGTCGAGGCAGCTCACGTCACCAAGCGTTACGGCACCACGCTGGCGCTGCGCGACGCCGGGCTCGTGGTCCGCGCCGGCGCCACCCACGCCCTCGTCGGACGGAACGGCGCAGGCAAGTCCACCCTGGTCAGCATCCTCACCGGACTCCAGGCACCGGACGAGGGAACGGTGACGTTCGGCGGCGAACCGGCGCCGCCGCTCCCCGATCGCGACGCCTGGCGTCAGCGGGTGGCGTGCGTCTACCAGAAGTCGACGATCATCCCCGAGCTGACCGTCGCGGAGAACCTGTTCCTCAACCGGCATCCCGCCGGCCGGGGGGTGATCAACTGGTCGGCGCTCCGCCGCAAGGCCGGCGAGCTACTCGCCACCTGGGACGTGGCGGTCGACGTGACGCGGCCGGCTGGTGAGCTCACCGTCGAGCAGCGCCAGCTCGTGGAGATCGCCCGCGCGCTCTCCTACGACGCGCGGCTGATCATCCTCGACGAGCCCACGGCCCAGCTGGACGGCCCGGCGATCAACCGGCTGTTCGATCGCATGCGTGGTCTGCAGGACCGCGGGGTGACGTTCCTCTTCATCAGCCACCACCTGGAGGAGATCTACCGGGTTTGTGACGAGGTGACGGTGTTCCGCGACGCGCAGCACATCGTCACCGGCCCGGTCTCCGAACTCCCACCGGCCGACCTCGTCGCCGCGATGACCGGGGAAGCGACCCGGCTGACCGAGCGCGCTTCCCGTCCGCCGCTGCCCGCCGAGACCCCGGCGGTCCTGGAGGTCCGGGATCTCGACGGTGTGTCGTTCACGGTTCGGGCCGGCGAGGTGGTCGGGCTCGCCGGCAGCGGCGGCAGCGGCAAGAAGGAGATCGCCGAGGCCGTCGTGGGCCTGCGGCGGGCCCGGGCGGGCACGGTCCGGGTCGGCGGCACGCCGCTCGCGCCGGGCAGCGTCCCGGCGTCGCTCGCCGCCGGCGTCGGGCTGGTGCCGCAGGACCGTCATCACGAGGGGTTCGTCCCGGACCTGTCGATCGCCGAGAACCTCACGATGACGGTTCCGCGGCGCCTCGGCCGGTTCGGCACGATCTCCCGCAAGCGGCGCGACACGATCGCCCACACGCTCATCGACGAGCTGGCGGTGAAGACGCCCGGCCCGGAGCTACCGGTCTCCGCCCTCTCCGGCGGCAACCAGCAGAAGGTCGTGATGGGCCGGGCGCTCGCCAACGACCCGAAGGTGCTGGTGCTCATCCAGCCGACCGCGGGAGTCGACGTCCGCTCGAAGGAGACGCTGCTCGGCGTCGTCGACCGCGTCCGGGAGGGCGGCACGGGCGTCCTCATCGCCTCCGACGAGCTCGACGATCTCCGCACGTGCGACCGGGTGCTCGTGCTGTTCCAAGGCCGCACGGTGGCCGAATTCGGAAGCGACTGGAGCGATCACGACCTGGTCGCGGCGATGGAGGGCCTGGATGTTGACGACAAAGGACGGCGCATCGATGACCAGTGAAACCACCACTGACCGTCTGGGCCCGCCGCCCGTGGCCGCTACTTCCCCGCGACGGCTCCAGCTGGCCCGCCTGCGGGACCTGGCTCTGGTGCCCGCGATCGCGGCGATCGCGGTCGTCGGCTACCTGGTCAACCCGGTCTTCCTCAGCTCGCAGAACCTGGTCAACATCCTGCAGACGATGGCCGAGATCGGCCTGCTGGTACTCGCCCAGACCCTGGTACTCGTCGCCGGCAAGATGGACCTCTCCCTCGAGTCGACGTTCGGCCTGGCTCCCGGCCTCGCCGCGTGGCTGATCGTCGAACCCGGCGTCACCCACGGGCTCGGTGCGGTGCCCGGCTGGGCGGGCGTTCCGATCACGCTCGCCGTCGGTGCGGTGATCGGGCTGATCAACGGGCTGCTGATCGTCCGGTTCCGGCTGCACGGCTTCGTCGTCACGCTGGGCATGCTCATCGTGCTCCGCGGGCTGCTCACCGGCATCTCCGGCGGCCAGACGTTCTTCGGGCTCCCGACCTCGATGCTCTACCTGGGCAGCACCGTCTGGCTCGGGGTCCCGGTGAGCGTCTACGTCTGCTTCGCCCTCTTCGGGCTGGGGATCGTCGCCCTCGGCTACACCCGGGTGGGCCGCTCGCTCTACGCGATCGGCGGCAACGTCGATGCCGCTCGCGCCGCCGGTATCCGCACCGACCGTGTGCTGTGGGCGGTTCTGGTGATCGCGTCGATGCTCGCCGCGCTGGGCGGGTTGATGCTCTCCGGCCGGCTCGCGTCGGTCGCCGCCGCCCAGGGCAACGGCGCGATCTTCACGGTCTTCGCGGCGGCGGTGATCGGCGGGGTGAGCCTCAACGGCGGCAAGGGAACCGTCTTCGGCGCGTTCACCGGCATCCTGCTGCTCTACGTGATCCAGAACGTGCTGACGCTGGCCGGTGTGCCGGCCCAGTGGATCGCCGCGCTCAACGGCGCGATCATCCTCTGTGCGCTGATCATCTCGCGAATCACCAGCGGAAGGGCCCAGGAATGATCTATCGGCCACTGCCCGGCACGACGCTGACCGTGAGCTCGATCGGGCTGGGCGCGGCGCCGCTGGGCGGCGAGTACGGGACGATCGAACCTGCGACCGCGACCGCCACCGTCCGGACCGCTCTCGACGCCGGCGTCACGCTGATCGACGTCTCCCCGTACTACGGACGGACCGCGGCGGAGACGGTTCTCGGCGACGCCCTCCGCGGCGTCGACCGCGACTCCTACGTGCTCGCCACCAAGGTCGGTCGTTACGACGTCGCGGAGTTCGACTTCTCCGCCGACCGGGTCGTCCGCAGTGTCGAGGAGAGCCTGCGCCGGCTCGGCACCGACCACATCGACCTGATCCAGTGCCACGACATCGAGTTCGGCGACCTCGACCAGGTCGTCGACGAGACACTTCCCGCGCTGCGCGGACTGGAGGAAAAGGGCCTGGTGCGGGCGGTGGGCATCACCGGCTACCCACTGCCCGCGCTCGTCTCGGTGGCCGGCCGCGCCCCCGTCGACACGGTTCTCTCCTACTGCCACTACACCGTGCAGAATCGGACGCTCGCCCCGCAGCTACCGTTCTTCGCCGAGCGGGACATCGGCGTGCTGAACGCCTCGCCCCTCGGCATGGGCCTGCTCACCGACGCCGGCCCGCCGGACTGGCACCCGGCGTCGGCCGAGCTGCGGGCGGCGTGCGCCGAGGCCGCGGCGTTCTGCCGCCGCGAGGGTGCGGAACTGGCCCGGCTCGCGCTGCAGTTCGCGCTGGCGCTGCCCGGCGTCGCGTCCACAATCGTGGGGATGGCGGATCCGGAGACCGTCGCGCGGAACCTGGCGTGGACCGCGGAGCCGCCCGACACCGAGCTGCTCGCCGCCGTCGAGGAGATCCTCGGCGACCAGCGGGACGCCGGCTGGCCGGTCGGCCGACCGGAGAACAGTCGATGAAGCGCTACGGCACCGTGATCCGGCTCCGTCCGGAGCGCCGGGAGGAGTACCTCGCGCTGCACGCCGCCGTCTGGCCGTCGGTGGAGGCGACGCTCCGGTCGACCGGGATCCGCAATTACACGATCTTCCTGCACGACGACCTGCTCTTCGGCTACTACGAGTACCACGGGGACGATTTCGCGGCTGATCAAGCGCGGATCGCCGCCGACCCGGAGACTCGTCGGTGGTGGGCGCTGACCGACCCCTGCCAGGAGCGCCTACCGGACGCTCCGCCCGGCGCGCAGTGGTCCCCGGCGACCGAGGTGTGGCACCTGCCCGACGAGCCGACGAGCGGACACCGTACGGAGGAGCCATGACCGTCGTCGACGCGCACCAGCACCTCTGGAATCCGGCGACCGCGGACTACCCGTGGCTGACGCCCGACCTCGTGCCTCTCGACCGGGTCTTCACGCAGGCGGACGTCGCCGACCAACTGCGGGCCGCCGGAGTCGACCGGACCGTGCTGGTGCAGGCCGCCGACAACGTCGCCGACACCGAGAACATGCTGCGGGAAGCCGCGGCCGACCCCACCATCGCCGGAGTGGTGGCCTGGATACCGCTGGCGCGCCCGGACGACGCCGCCGCCCTCCTCGACCGCTGGGCCGGTGGCCCGATCGTCGGGGTCCGGCACATGGTCCACCGCGATCCCGATCCGAAGTGGCTGCTGCGGGCCGACGTCGCGGACGGACTGGCGCTGCTCGCCGAACGCGGCCTGACCTTCGACGTCTGCGCGGAGACGCCGGAGCTGCTGGCGCAGGTGCCCGCGCTCGCCGCCGCCCACCCGACGTTGACGCTCGTCGTCGACCACCTCGGCAAGCCACCGATCCGCTCGCGCGGCTGGGAACCGTGGGCGGGTCTACTCCGGGACGCCGCCGCCGCGCCCACCGTGGTCGCCAAGCTCTCCGGACTGAACACCGCAGCCGAGGACGGCTGGACCGCGGCGAGCTTCCAGCCCTACGTCGACCATGCCCTGGAGGTGTTCGGCCCGGCCCGGCTGATGTACGGCGGCGACTGGCCGTTCGCCCTGCTCGCCGCGGACTCCTACGCCCACGTGCACGCCGCGCTGCGCGGCACGGTCACCGCACTCGACCCGGACGCACGCGACGCCGTCCTCGGCGGCACCGCGGAACGGATCTACCGTCTCACCCCAGAAGGGCACTGATCATGCGCCTCGCCCATGCCCGCACCGCCGCCGGTGACGTGCCCGTCGTCAGCCACGACCAACGGTGGTTCGATCTCCGTCCGCTGACCGCCGCGATCGCTCCGGCCACGCTGAGTCCGACCGCGCTCGCCGGCATCCGCACCGCGCTCGACGCCGACGAACTGCCGGAGGTCGACGCCCCCACGGCCTACGCGCCACCGCTGTCCGGGATCGGGAAGATCGTCTGCATCGGCCTGAACTACCAAGACCACGCCGCGGAGACCAACACGCCGCCGCCGGACGAGCCGATCCTGTTCCTCAAGGCGCCCGACACCGTGGTGGGCCCGGACGACGACGTGTTGATCCCGCGGACGTCGGTGAAGACCGACTACGAGGTCGAGTTGGCCGTCGTCATCGGCACGACGGCGCGGTACCTGCCGTCGGCCGAGCACGCCGCGGCGTACATCGCCGGGTACGCGATCAGCAACGACGTCAGCGAGCGGGCGTTCCAGATCGAGCGCGGCGGGCAGTGGGACAAGGGCAAGAACTGCGAGACGTTCAATCCGTTCGGCCCGTGGCTGGTCACCCCGGACGAGGCCGGGGATCCACAGGACCTCGCGCTGCGGCTCTCGGTCAACGGGGAGCTCCGCCAGAACGGCACGACCAAGGACATGATCTTCGGCGTCCAC
Organism: Cryptosporangium minutisporangium; assembly: GCF_039536245.1. Taxonomy (NCBI): domain Bacteria; kingdom Bacillati; phylum Actinomycetota; class Actinomycetes; order Cryptosporangiales; family Cryptosporangiaceae; genus Cryptosporangium; species Cryptosporangium minutisporangium. Next base: position 120,379 of record NZ_BAAAYN010000023.1, read on the forward strand.
GAGGTGGTCCGGTACGTGAGCCAGTTCATGACGCTCTACCCCGGAGACGTGATCAACACCGGTACACCCGCCGGGGTGGCGCTGGGCCGCCCCGACGGCGCGTTCCTGCGCGATGGCGACGTCGTCGAGCTGGAGATCAGCGGCCTCGGCCGGCAGCGCCAGATCTTCCGGCAGGCCTGAGATGAGCGAACTCGACGGCCTCATCGCGCTGGTCACCGGCGGCGCGTCCGGCATCGGCCTGGCGATCACCCAGGCCTTCCGCGCCAAGGGCGCGCGCGTCGCGGTCCTCGACGTCGCTCCTTCCGGACCCGCCGACGTGCTCTACCTGCGCGCCGACCTCACCGACGACGACGCGGTGCGCACCGCCGTCGCGTCCGCCGCCGAAGCGCTCGGCGGGCTCGACATCCTCGTGAACAACGCCGGGATCGGCGCGCAGGGCTCCGTCGAGCGGAGCACGGACGCCGAGTGGCAGCGGGTGCTCGACGTCAACGTCGTCGGCACCGCCCGGGTCTCCCGCGCCGCCTGGCCGCACCTGCGGGCGTCGGCGCACGCGGCGGTCGTCAACACGTCCTCGATCGCGGCCGTCGCCGGTCTGCCCGAACGCGCGATCTACTCGGCGAGCAAGGGCGCCGTGCTCGCGCTGACCCGCGCGATGGCGGCGGACGGCATGCCGGACGGCATCCGCGTCAACGCGGTCAACCCCGGCACCGCCGACACCCCCTGGATCGGACGGTTGCTGGCCGCCGCGCCCGACCCGGACGCCGAACGTGCCACCCTCGAGGCACGGCAACCACACGGTCGCCTGGTCAGCGCCGAGGAGATCGCCCACGCCGTGGTCTACCTCGCCTCTCCCCGTGCGGGGTCGACCACCGGTACCGAACTGGCCGTCGACGGCGGCATGGCCGGGCTAAGGCTGCGGCCCCGGACCTGAGATGCCCGACGTTCGGCTCGCGTACGGCCGAACCGGGCTGCGCGTCCGGTTCCCCGACGACCGCACGACGGTGGTGACGCCGCAGCACCACGCACCCGCAGCCGACCCGGCGGCGACGCTCGCCGCCGCGCTGCGCACACCGGTCGTCGGGCCGGCGTTGCGGGAGAAGGTCCGGCCAGGCCAGCGGGTGGCGGTGTCGCTGTGCGACGTCACCCGGCCGCAGCCGCGGCGGGAGATGGTCGAGGCGCTCCTCGCGGAGCTCACCGGGCTCGTGTCGCGCGACGACGTCACCCTGCTGGTGGCGACCGGTACGCACCGCGGCAACACGGACGCGGAGCTGCGCAGCATGCTCGGCGACGAACTGGTCGACACGATGCGCATCGTCAACCACGACGCCCGGGACGCCGACGCACTGCGCTGGTGCGGTGTCCACGGCAACGGGGTGCCGGTCTGGCTCAACCGGCACTGGGTCGAGGCGGACGTGCGGATCACGACCGGCTTCGTCGAGCCGCACTTCTTCGCCGGCTTCAGCGGGGGCCCGAAACTCGTCGCACCGGGACTCGCCGGCCTGGAGACCGTCCTCGTCCTCCACGACGCGCGCCGGATCGGCGATCCGCGGGCGACCTGGGCGGTCTGCGAGGGCAACCCGGTCCACGACGACGTCCGCGCCATCGCCGCGGCGACCGGCGTCGACTACGCGCTGGACGTCGTGCTCAACCGGGAGCAGCAGATCATCGCCGCGTTCGGCGGTGACGTGCTGAGCATGCACGCGGTGGCCCGCGACACGGTGCGCGAGATCTCGATGTGTCCCGTCGACGGACTGTTCGACGTCGTCGTCACCACCAACGCCGGCTATCCCCTGGACCAGAACCTCTACCAGTCGGTGAAGGGCATGTCCGCGGCGGCGACCGTGGTCCGCCCAGGCGGCCTGATCATCTGTGCCGCGGAGTGCTCCGACGGCTTCCCCGACCACGGCGAGTTCCGCGAGGTGCTGGCCTCGGCTCCTACCCCGCAGGCGCTACTGGCCACGATCGCCGCGCGGGAGCGCACGGTCCCCGACCAATGGCAGGTCCAGATCCTCGCTCGGGTGCTCGACCACGCGCGGGTCGGCGTCTACACCGATCACCTCTCCGCCGACGACCTGCGAAGCGCGCACCTGGCGAAGGTGGACGACATCGCGGCGGCGATCGCCGCCGAAGGCCCGGACGCGCGGGTCTGCGTGCTGCCGGAAGGGCCGCAGACCATCCCCTTCGTACGGCGCTACTGACCCTCGGCCACCTCGACCATCGCGGCGTAGCGACGCCCGTACTGCTGGCCCCAGCTGCGCAGCTCGTCGAGCAACGGGACGAGGCTGCGGCCCAGCAAGGCCGCCGGTTCAGGCCTCGAGCACGTCGTCAAGGTGACGATCCTGGTGACCGACATGGCGGTGATCGACCAGGTGATCGCCCTACGCCGGGAGTTCTTCTCGCAGCCGTTTCCCGCCGACACGATCGCGCAGATCGGCTCCCTGGCGTCTCCGGACTGGCAGATCGAGATCGCGGCGATCGCGATCGTTCCCGGCCCGTAGGGACATCCATCACGACCCGACGCCGACCCCATTCGACCGAAATCGCCGGTGGCGAATGGGACCGTTAACATCCAGAACGCATCTCCTATTTGGATCAGTTGCCGCGTCCGGCGGCGCCGTTCGATCAGCGGCCGGGCGTGTCCGGCCCTTGATCGGCACCGCGGCCGGTGCCGAGGCCGGTGATCACCACCCCGGCGAGATCCTCGACCGGGACGAAGCCCCACATCCGCGAGTCCGCGCTGTCGGGACTGGCGCCGAGGAGAACCACCGCGCCGGGCGGCACGGTTCGTCGGTCGCTGCCGACTGCGGCGGCGACCGACGCCGGAACCGGGTCTCCTGGCATCGCTGCCAACTTCTTGACCAGCCAATTCGTCTCGGGAGAGCCCTTCTTGACCGTCCGGCGGCCACCGATCTGATGGTGGGCGATCACCACGTCACCGACCCGGAACCGACGCGCCCGACGGACCAGGAGGCGGTCACCGTGGTCGAAGACCGGCGACATGCTGTCGCCCACCACCTCGACCAGGAGTAGGCGCCGGCGCGCCAGCCAGACGCCTCCAAGAAGGGCGCCCGCGACGGCTAGGGCGACCACCGGCCACACCGGGCGGGGGGTGGATCGCCAGCGTCCACAGTGGTTCACGTTCCTACCTGTCGCTCGTTACGGCGCCTCGGCAGCCAGTTGACGTTAACGCTAACAAAGCGTACGTTGCGATTCTCCGTAGGTAGCCATTCCTTCAGGACTCGTAGCTCCACGACCCGACCATCGGCCCACGGGGGGCCTCATGCGCGTCGTCGTCGCCACGGTGGCTCTACTGGTCATCGGGGTACTTTCGGTGTCACTTCTCAGCAAGCTCCGCAGCCGCGCCGCCTTCCGCGCATTCGCGGACGGCCTGGCCGCACTCCGAGTGGTTCCCGGCCGCTGGGCGCCTGCGCTGGCCGGGCTGTCCGTCGCGGCCGAGATGGCGGTGGTCGGCGCTCTCCTGTGGCCCGGCGGCACCGTCGTCGGCCTGGCCGGGGGCGCGGTTCTTTTCGCCGGCTTCACTGTGGCGTTGTCCGTCGCGGTTCGGCGACGGGCCACCGTCGGCTGCCACTGCTTCGGCGTGACCAGCGCTCCGGTCGCCCCACGTCACGTGGTGCGCAGCGGATTTCTCGCTGTCACCTCACTCGCCGCGTTCTGCGGCGCCGCGACCACCTCGTCCGAACGACTGACCGGCCTCCCGGCGGCACAGCTGATCGCCGCGCTGGCGGCCGCCGGAATTCTCGTGGCGGGCCTCGTCTGGCTCGACGACTTGGTCTGGCTCTTCCGCCGCCCTGCGTCCCCCTCCTGACCCGGATCGGGCGTAGCCGTCTCCACAGGGGAGTTCACGTGGAATTACTCGCCGCAATAGTGGCCGTACTGGCGGTCCTCGTCCTCGTCGACCTCGTGCTCAGCGCAGCGATCATCCGCCGCCTTCGGCAAACCGAGACGACCCTCATCGAGCTCCGTACGCCTCCCGACACCGGGCTGCCGGTGGGGGCGACCATGCCGGAGTTCAGTGCGGTCAACGGCGACCTGAGCAGCCGGGACCTCGTCGGCGAGCCCGCAGTGATCGCCTTCTTCTCCACCGGTTGTCCGCACTGCCCCGCTCAGGCCGAACGACTGGCCGCACGCGCCGACGAGCTGGCCGGCCACGGCACACGAGTGGTCAGCGTGCTGGCCGTGGCCGAGGGGACGACCGACGACCTCACCCCGACGCTCCGGAAGGCCGGACGGCTGCTCACCGAGAGTGGTCCGGACGGCCTGATGGCCGTGTTCGGCGAGACCGCGACGCCCAGCTTCCTGCTCTTCGACGCGGAGGGACGGCTCATGCGGAAGGGGCATGAACTGAGCGACGTACTGGGTAGCGGATGACCCGGCGGTCGCTGCGGGAGGTCCGCCGAGCCGCGTCGATCTTCCGACGCGCGTTGGGAATCTACGTCGGAGCGGCGCCGTGGGCGGCCGCGATGAGCGTCGTCGTCATGATCGTGGCCGGGCTGGCGCCAGTGGCCTTGGCTTGGTCCACTCGCGCGATCGTCGACGGTCTGTCCGCGCGGGACGACACACGGATCTGGGTCGGCGTCCTCGGCTTCGGTGCGCTCGCGGTCCTGGCACCGGTCGTCAGCCACCTCTCCGGCTACGTACGTCAAGAGACCGAACGCCGGGTGACGGTGCGGACCCAGGTGGAGCTGTTCACGGCCGTCTCAGCCAACCCCGGCCTGGCTGAACTCGAGGACAGCACCTATCACGACCGCCTCCGCCTGGCCCGGGAGGCCAGCCAGTTCGCACCCGCCCAGCTCAGCATGGTCTTCCTCGGCGTCGGTCAGGAGGTGATCACGATCGTCGGGTTCGCGGCTCCGCTGCTGCGATGGTCGGGGTTGGTCGGTCTGCTCATCCTCCTCGCCACCGTCCCGACCTTCGTCGCCCAGGTGCGGTTGGCACGACTCCGTGGCGCGATGATGGAGCGGGTCACCCCGATCTTCCGACGCCAGGCGTTCTACGCCGCTCTCCTCCTCGACATGCGCGCCGCCAAGGAGATCCGGCTCTTCGGTCTGAGCACGTTCTTCCGCGGCCGCATGCTGCGCGAACTCCGGGCGGCGCAGCGGCAGGAACGGGACCAGGACCGGCTCGCGCTCCGCGTCGACAGTGCGCTGGCCACCCTCACCGGGCTCGTGTCGTTGGCCGCGCTCGCGGTGTTCGTCCGGGAGGTCGCCGCCGGGCGGGCCACCGTGGGCGACCTGATCGTCGTGATCGCCGCTCTCGGAGCCCTCCAGATGTCGATGGCCAGCCTGGTGCAGCAGATCGCCAGCCTCGGAGAGACCCTGATCATGTTCGGCCACTACGTGGATGTCACCGCCGGGGCCCGGAAGTCCGCGAGCACCGCCCCGCTCCCGCCCGCTCCCCGGCTGCTGGACGCGGTGGAGTTCGACGACGTCTGGTTCCGGTACGCGGCCGACCACGACTGGGTACTACGCGGCCTGACGCTCCGGATCCCGCGCGGGACGTCGCTGGCCCTCGTCGGGGGCAACGGCGCCGGGAAGTCGACGGTGGTGAAGCTGCTCTGCGGCTTCTACGCCCCCACCCGGGGCGTCATCCGCTGGGATGGCGTCGACATCAGCTCGTACGACCCGGATTCGGTCCGGGCCCGTATCGGCGCCACCTTCCAGGACTTCATGACCTACGACCTGTCCGCGCACGAGAACATCGCCCTCGGCGAGCTGCGCATGCTCGACGACCGAGACGAGGTACGGACGGCGGCGGGCACCGCCGGGTTGGACGAAACCCTGCAGGGGCTTCCGCGTGGCTACGACACCCTGCTGACGCGGGCCTTCCACGACGACGACGGAGGCCCCCGCAGCACCGGCGTCGTGCTCTCCGGCGGGCAGTGGCAACGAATGGCGCTCGCGCGGGCGGCACTGCGCGTCGAGGCCGACGTGCTGATCCTCGACGAACCGTCCGCGGGGCTCGACGTCGAGGCCGAGCACGAGGTCCATCGGCGGCTCACCGCGCTGCGGGAGCAGCGAACCGGCCTCCTCATCTCCCACCGACTCAACACCGTGCGCGACGCCACCGCCATCGCCGTCCTCCGGGAGGGCAGGATCGCCGAGATCGGCACCCACGCGGAACTCATGGCGTCCAACGGGCACTACGCCGACCTCTTCCGCCTGCAGGCGTCCGGGTACGACGACGCGCACGCCGATCGGATCGCGCCGTGAGCACCGACGCCCCGGTGAAGGTATCCCTGCTCGGCCCGATCGAGGTCACCGTCGCCGGCCAGCCGCTCGGGCTCGGCGGGCCCGGACGCCGAGCGCTGATCGCGGCGCTCGCGCTCAACGTCGGCACCGTGGTCGGCGTCTCCCAGCTACTGGAGGCCATCTGGGACGACCGCCCACCGGTTACGGCGACGACCAAGTTGCAGGGACATGTGTGCGCGCTCCGGCAAGGACTCGGGCGGCTCGGCGGGTCGCGAGCCGCGCGGGTCGTCCGGACGCGGCGCCCCGGGTACGTGCTCTGCGCGCCGGACGCGGCTACTGACCTCGCCGCCTTCGACGACCTCGTGCAGCAGGCCCGGAGCACGCCGCTTCCGTCCGGCGCGGCCCGGCGCGCGGCCGCACTGGAGCAGGCCTTGCGGCTCTGGCGCGGGGACGCATGTACCGACGTCCCCTCCCCCTGGGTGGCCGCGGTGGCGGCGTCGCTGGACGAGCGCCGACGACGGGCCACCGAGGACCTCGCGGAGGCGCGGCTGGCGCTCGGCGACCACGACGCCGTCATCGACGCGATGCAGTCGCTGGTGCGGCTGACGCCCTACCGGGAACGTGCGTGGGAGCACCTGATCAGCGCACACCTGGGACGCGGCGATCTCGCGTCCGCACTCGCGGTGCACGAGCAGCTGTGCCGGATTCTCGCGGGAGATCTCGGCGCGGCACCGGGGGTGCGCATCAGCCGCCTGATCGGCGCGATCCGGCAGTCCCGGGCCGATAGCACATCGTTAGCGGAACGTTAAGGGCACGTGTAAGGGTCCCTCTGCCGACAGGGCGTCGGCTCCAGCGGCGGAAGGAACACCATGACCAAGCTCCTCAACCGGATGGGCGACAAGATGCTCGCCAGCATGCTGCCCAAGGCGAAGGCGTCCGCGTGCGGCATCATGTGCCGGCATGCCTACACCGCCTGCGGCGGCGGCACCTGCGTCTACTACTGGAACAAGTACGTGTCCGGCGGTCAGTACTGTTTTGCGATGCGGGAGAACTCCTGCTACTCGTCGCCGTACAGCACCCGGCCCGGGTGCTGCTGACCTCTCCCGCTGCGGCGCCGCCCGGGGCGAGGACGGACCGGCGCTGCGGCGGGGCGGATCAGGCAGGCACTGAAACCCGGTGCCTGTTCACTGGTCGCGTGTCCACGTCCCGACCACCATCAGCGTCTTCGTGCCGGTGACCGGGCCGGCGTTGCGCAGGGTGTCGATCGTCTCGCGCAGATGCGCCACGTCGCGGGCCCGCAGGTAGATGAGGGCGTCGGGGTCGCCGGCGATCCCGTAGATGGCCTGGACCGCAGGCACCTTCGACGCCGACGCGACGATCTCGCTCACCCGGGTCCGGCCGGTGTAGCGCAACTCGGTGAACGCCTCGATCCCCCACCCCAGGCGCGCGTAGTCGACCTGCACGGTGAAGCCGGTGATCACCCCGATCTCCCGCATGCGGTCCACCCGGCGCTTGACCGCGGCGACGGACAGCCCCACGGTGCTCGCCATGTCCGAGTAGGTGCGCCGGCCGTCCTCGCGCAGCAGGGTGAGCAGGCGCTCGTCGATCTCGTCGATCTCGCTGGTGGTCACGCTCGGACCCTCCATCCGTCTGCGCAAACTATTGCCGGCTCCGGCGCTGATTCAACACTTCCTTTGCGTTGCCTTCGCCTGATTGCGTCAGAAGGTTGCGTCTGTGATGGGCGACACCTTCTCCTGTACTCCTCGACCGAAGGCACATCCTCGGCTCCTCGCCCAGGACGGAGGACGCATGACCAGCACCGTGACCCTCGACGACAAGTACCTCGCCGAACGCGGCAACGTTCTGATCTCCGGCATCCAGGCACTGGTTCGGCTGACCCTCGAACAACGCCGCATCGATGCGGCGCGGGGACTCGACACGCGAGCCTTCGTCTCCGGTTACCAGGGGTCGCCGCTGGGTGGGGTCGACGCGGAGATGGGCCGGGCGAAGCGCTTCCTCGACGAGCGGGGGGTCGTCTTCCGGGCCGGCGTGAACGAGGAGCTCGCGGCGACCGCGGTCGCCGGCACCCAGCTGCTCGGCGCGCTGCCGGGTCGACGGCACGACGCGGTCACCGGCTACTGGTACGGCAAGAACCCCGGCCTCGACCGGGCCGCCGACGCCATCCGCCACGGCAACCTCGCCGGCACGTCCGCGCTCGGCGGGGCAGTCGCCTGGATCGGGGACGACCCGGCCAGCAAGTCCTCGACCGTGCCGAGCTCCTGCGAGCCGATCGCACAAAGCTTGTCGATGCCGCTGCTCGCTCCGGGGTCGGTGGCCGAGATCATCGAGTTCGGCCTGCACGCCGTCGCGATATCGCGGGCTTCCGGCTTGTGGACCGGGTTGAAGATCGTCGCGGACATCGCCGACGCCTCGGCCGTGATCGACATCGGTGGGTGCGGGCACGGGATCCCGAGGACGTCGGCTGCTGCCCGTTCCGTCTCACCGCCGTTGGTCGGTCCGGCCGCGCTCGACGCCGAGTTCGACGTCCTCACCCGCCGGCTGGACCTGGCTCGGGCCTATGCCCGGGAGGCGGGGCTCAACCGCGTCGCGTTCTCGGCACACCGCGCCCGCCTCGGCATTCTCGCTTCCGGCACCGGCTACGCCGTCGTGCAGCGGGCGCTGGAGGACCTCGGCCTGGACGAGGGGGCGATGGCGACGCTCGGCCTGCGCCTGATCCGCCTGGCGATGCCGTTCCCGGTCGACGCCGACACGCTCGCCGAGCTGACCGGTGACCTCGAGGAGGTGCTCGTCGTCGAGGACAAGGTGCCGTTCCTCGAGGATCACCTGAAGGCGTCGCTGTACCGTCGGGCGGAGGCGCCCAACGTCGTCGGGCGGCGGGACGAGCGCGGGCGGCCGCTGCTGACGCCGCGTGGACAGCTCGGCGCCGAGGACGTGGCTCGCGCGCTGGCCACTCGGATCGAGACGGTGCTCGGCCCCGACCGGTTGCCGCGCAGCGCGACGGCGTATCTGGAGTCGATCCGGCCGGTCCGCACGGCTCGGATCGCGCTGCCGCTGGCGTCGGATTCCGGCCGCCGCACCCCCTACTTCTGCTCCGGCTGCCCGCACAACACCTCGACCCGCACGTCCGACGACACGCTGGTCGGCGTCGGCATCGGCTGCCACGCGATGATCGCGATCTCCGGGGAAGGCCGCGGCAACCAGATCGGCCTCACCCAGATGGGCGGGGAGGGCGCCCAGTGGATCGGTCTGGCGCCGTTCACCGACGACCGGACGTTCGTGCAGAACCTCGGGGACGGCACGTTCTTCCACTCCGGGTCGCTGGCCGTCCGCGCCGCGGTCGCCGCCGGCCTGACCATGACCTACAAGCTGCTGTACAACGACGCGGTCGCGATGACCGGTGGGCAGCGCGCCGAGGGGCGGATGGACGTCCCCACGATCACCCGGCTCCTGGCGTTGGAGGGTGTGCGCCGCATCGTCGTCACGACCGACGACCCGGATCGGTACCGGGGCGTCGCACTGGACCCGATCGCCTCGGTCCGCCACCGGGACGACTTCGCCGCGGCGGAGGACGAGCTCACCGCGCTCGACGGCGTCACCGTGCTGATCCACGACGATCGCTGCGCGGCCGAGGAGCGGCGGCTGCGCAAGCGGGGAGCGCTCCCGACTCCCGCCGAGAGGGTGGTCGTCAACGAGCGCGTGTGCGAGGGCTGCGGCGACTGCGGTGACGTCTCCACCTGCCTGTCGGTGCAGCCGGTCGAGACCGAGTTCGGCCGCAAGACCCGCATCCACCAGCCGTCCTGCAACTCCGACTTCAGCTGCCTCAAGGGTGACTGTCCCTCGTTCCTGCTGGTCGAGCCCGGCAGCCGGGCCCGCCGGGAGGTGCCCGCGCTCCCCGTCGACCTGGTCGAGCCGGAGTCGCGGCTCACCGGGGACAGCACGCTGATCCGGATGCCCGGCATCGGCGGAACCGGCGTGGTGACCGTCTCGCAGATCCTGCAGATGGCCGCCCACCTCGACGGGCGGTTCGCCGCGGGGCTGGAGCAGGTGGGCTTGGCGCAGAAGGGTGGTCCGGTCGTCTCCGACGTCCGAATCGCCAAGAGCCGGGTGAGCGGCTCGCTGCGGGCGTCGCGCGGCACCGCGGACGTGCTGCTCGGCTTCGACCTGCTCGGTGCCGCCGACGCCGCCAATCTCGCCGTCACCCGGCCCGGCCACACCGTTGCAGTAATCAACTCCGCGATCGTTCCGACGGCGGCGATGGTCACCGGCCGGGTGCTGCCCGGCTCTCCGGACGACGCGCTGGAGCGGATCGCCGCGACGACGGTGGACCCGCTCCACCTGGACGCGCAGCGCCTCTCCGAACTGCTCTTCGACGACCACCTGCCGGCGAACATGCTGCTGGTGGGCGCCGCCTACCAGCACGGGGTGATACCGATCCCGGCTGAGGCCATCGAAGCGGCGATCCGGCTCAACGGGTCGGCGGTCGACAAGACTCTCGCCGCGTTCCGCTGGGGCCGCGCCGCGGTGCTCGACCGCGAGGCGGTGTTCGCCGCGGTGACCACGCCCGCGCAGGCCGTGGTTGAGGTCGGCCCGCGCGACCGCGCGCTCGCCGGAGCGGGGGCCGATGCGCTGACTTCCGTGCTGGCCACCCGGGTCGCCGACCTCACCGGCTTCCAGGACGAGGCCTACGCGGCCCGCTACGCCGAGGACGTCCGCCGGGTCACCACGCTGGCGACCGAGCGCGCCGGTGTCGACGCCGGGCACCGGATCGGCCTCGCCTACGCCCGGGGCCTGCACAAGCTCATGGCGTACAAGGACGAGTACGAGGTGGCCCGGCTCCACCTCGATCCGGTGGAGCGGGCTCGCCGGGCCGAGCAGTTCGGCGCCGACGCCACTGTCTCCGTCCTGTTGCACCCGCCGGTGCTGCGGGCCCTCGGGATGAAGCGCAAGATCCGGCTGGGCGGCCGCAGCGCCACCGCCGCCTTCACCACTCTGCGCGCCGCGCGGCGTCTGCGCGGCACCCGACTCGACGCGTTCGGCTACGCCGAGGTCCGCCGGGTCGAGCGGGCACTCATCGGCGAGTACCGAGCGCTCGTGCGCCGTGCGCTCCGCCATCTCGACGCGGGCACCGCGGACCGGGTCGAGGCGCTCGCCGGCCTTCCCGACGTCGTCCGCGGATACGAGGACATCAAGCTCGCGAACGTCGAACGGTTCCGGACGCAGGCAGCAGCCCTGCTCACATCCCTCGGAGAGGAACAACGATGAACTCTTTTCAACCTCACACATCTCCGCAGGGTGAGCGCCGTCCGCAGGGGTCGGTCGAAAAGAATTCAATGACGTTGTCCCAGACGATGGCCGCCCGCGACTTCGAGCAGGTCGTGGTCTGCCGTGATCCGAACAGCGGCCTCGAGTCGGTGATCGCCGTGCACGACACCACCCTCGGCCCGTCGTTGGGTGGCATCCGCATGCGGGCCTACCCCAGCCAGGACGCCGCTCTGGCCGACGCGCTGGACCTCGCCGAGGCGATGACCTACAAGGCCGCCCTCGCCGGTCTGGAGCTCGGCGGCGGCAAGAGCGTCATCAACGCGGATCCGACGTCCCCCCACCGTCGAGAGTTGCTGGCCGCGCACGCGCGCTACATCGCCGGGTTGGGTGGCCGCTACATTCCCGCGGTCGACATGGGCACCAGCCCCGAAGACCTGGAGCTCGTCGGTCACTACGTGCCGACGGTCGCGAGCCAGCGTCGCGATCCGTCGTACTTCACCGCGCGCGGTGTGGTCGCGAGCATCCGCGCCGCGCTCGGGCTCACCAGCGCTACCGGCCTGCGGGACGCGCACGTGGCCGTGCAGGGTCTCGGTCACGTCGGCCGGCACGTCGTCGCGTTGCTCGCCGAGGAGGGCGCCCGGCTGACCGTCGGCGACATCGACGCGGCACGGGTCCGCGAGGTTCGCGATCGATTCGGGGCCACGGCCGTCCCGGCGGACGAGGTGCTGATCACCGACGCCGACGTCGTCTGCCCCTGCGCGGGCGGAGCAGCGATCACCGAGCCGGTACTCGACCGCCTCAAGGCGCGCTACGTCATCGGTGCCGCCAACAACGTGCTCGCCGACCAGAGCCTCGCCGGTGGACTCATGCAGCGCGGGATCGTCCACGTCCCGGACTTCGTCGCCAACGCCGGTGGCCTCATCGCCTGCGAGGCGGAGCTCCGCGGCGACGACTCCGGGGTGCTGGACCGGGTCGACGGCATCGGCGACACCGCGGTGGCGATCCTGAGCCGCGCTCAGGCCACGCACACCGACAGTGTGTCGGTCGCCCTCGAGTTGGCCCGCACCAGGCTCGCTTCCCGCCGTCCCGGACGCCCCTGGTTCCCGAGCGCTTCCTGAGATCCGAGGCGGCGAAGAACTCGCCGGGTGTGGTCACCGCCCTCGGGCGTAGTGTCGGTGCAGCGTGGCCAGCTGGGCGAGCACCTCGCTGACCACCTGCCGTTGGTCGGCGGTGAGGCCGGTGGCGAGGTGGCTGATCTCCTCGGCCAACGGGCGCAGTTCGCGAACGATGTCGTCCTCCGCGCGCCGGGTCACGGTGACGATCCGGCGGCGGCGGTCGCGCGGATGAGGTCGGCGCTGCGCGTACCCGGCCGCTTCCAGCCTGTCGACCAGCCCCGTCGCGGCACCTGACGTGATGCCGAGCCGGCGTCCGAGCTCTACCGAGCCGACAGGCTCGTCGGTGACCAACAGGTGTTTCAACGCGAGGAAGTCCCCGGCCGTCAGGCTCATCCGGTGGGCCATGGCGGCATCCAGCTCCGCTGCGGCCGCTGCGAAGTGGTGCACGGCCCAATCCAGCTCCACGCCGGCCAGGGTAGCTTAGTATCTGAGCTACCCTCGCTTGGGGAGGCCGCCATGGACCCGGACACACAGGACCGCATCCGCTCCCTCGCGCTGGCCGGCGCGTGCACGGCCTTCATCGCGGTTCCCAACGTCGGTGCCCTGATCGGCGAGGGCGAGCAGACGGAGCGATACGACACCGTCCTCACCCCTCCGAACTACGCCTTCGTCGTCTGGGCGCCGATCTTCGCCGGCTGCGCACTCTCGACGGTCGGCCAATGCGCGCCCGACGGCCGTCGCCTGGCCTTGAGCCGCCGCACCGGCTGGCCACTCGTCGGCGCCTACGCCACCAATGCCCTCTGGTCCCTGGCCGCCCAGAGCGACCGCTTCACACTGACGCCGCTCCTGTTGCCGACGGCGGCCGCCTTCGCCGCCGCTGCACACGTCCGCCTGCAAGATCTTCCGGCCGAAGCCGACCACGGATTCGCGCGGGTCACGCCGGTCAGCACCGGCCTGCTGCTGGGCTGGACGACGCTCGCCAGCGCGGTCAACATCGCCGCCGGCGCGAACCTCGCCGCGGCGCAGAAGACCTCGCCGAGCACCGTCAGAGCCTCGGTCGCCGGGCTGATCGGGGTCGGCGCCGCGGTAGCCGCCGGTGTAGCGGGAAGCCGACGCGGCGCTGCAGCACTTGCCGCGACCGCCGGGTGGGGCCTGCTGACCACGGCGCTCACGTCCAGCAGACCGCGCAGCGTTCGCTTCGCCGCCGCAGCCGGCGTCTCCGCGATCGCCGCAGGTCTCGTCACCGGAGTGATCAGTGAGCGACGAGCCGCGGTCAGGACGTGTGATGTACCTCCTGGAGTGCGTAAACGGGCGTGGGGATGCCCTCCTGCCGGGCCTTGAGCTGTAACGCGAGGTAGAGGGAGTAGTAGCGCGACTGGTGCAGGTTGCCCCCGTGGAACCACAGTCCTTCTTGCTGGGTGGGCTTCCACATGTTGCGCTCCTCGCCCTCCCAGGGGCCCGGGTCCTTGGCCGTGTCGGACCCGAGCCCCCACACCTTGCCGACCTTGTCGGCCATGGGCTGCCCCACGACGTCCGCGGCCAGGCCGTTCATCGAGTTGTAGCCGGTGGCGTAGACGACGACGTCGGCCGGCAGCTCTTGACCGGTGTCGAGCTGAACGGAGTTCTCCGTGAGAGCGACGACCTGGCCCTGCGCCAGCTTGACCTCGCCATCGGCCACGAGGTCCGCCGCACCGACGTCGATGTAGTAGCCCGATCCGCGACGCAGGTACTTCAGGAACAGCCCGGACCCGTCGTCGCCCCAGTCGTGGCGGAAGCCGGACTTCTCCAGGCGGGCGTAGAAGTCCTTGTCGTGTTCGGCGATCGCCGCGTAGACCGGGATCTGGACATCGGGCAGGAGCCGGTACGGCAGCGACGCGAAGATCGTGTCGGCCTTGTGCGTGGTGACGCCCGCGGCGAGGGCTCGCTCGGAGTAGAGGTCGCCGAGCGCGAACTCCATCAGCGAGTCGGACCGCACGATGTGGGTCGAGCTGCGCTGCACCATCGTGACGTCCGCCCCGGCCTCCCACAGCGCGCCGCAGATGTCGAACGCCGAGTTGTTCGACCCGATCACGACGACACGAGAGTCCCGGTAGGCGTCCGGGCCGGGATGGTGCGAGCTGTGGTGCTGCTCGCCGGCGAACACGTCCTGTCCCGGGATGACCGGAACGTTGGGCTTCCCGGAGACACCGAGGGCGAAGACGAGCTGCTGGGGACGGAGCACGACCTCCTCCCCCGCGCGGTCCACGGTGACCGTCCACTCTTTGCCGACGTCGTCCCAGACCGCGCTCTTCGCGGTGGTGGAACCCCAGTAGTTGACCTCCATGACGGCTGCGTACATCTCCAGCCAGTCGCCGATCTTGTCCTTCGGCGCGAACACCGGCCAGTTGGTGGGGAACGGGAGGTAGGGCAGGTGGTCGTACCAGACCGGGTCGTGCAGGCACAGCGACTTGTAGCGGCTACGCCACTGGTCACCGGGGCGCTCGTGCTTGTCGACCACGACATGGTCGACGCCGAGCTGGCGCAGCCGCGCGCCCAGCGCGATACCGCCCTGCCCGCCACCGACGACCACGACGTAGGGCTGACGGTCCTTGCCGAGGCCCTCGATCTCCGCGGTGCGCCGCTCCCGCCAGGTGACGCGGTCCCTCCGGGCGCCGTGCTCGACGCCCTTGGGGCGGCTCTCTTCATGGCCCTTCAGCTCGTCGAGGGTGGTGAGGAGGGTGAACGCGCCGTCGTCGAGGAGCCGTAACAGGCCGGAGCCTCGCCCGACCGCCGTCTCGAACGTGAAGTACGCCGTGGTGACACCGTCGGCCTCGTCGGGTTCCTCACCCTCGGTGATGCGGAAGTTCGACGCGTCGGTGGCTTCCGCGGTCGCGGCCACCAGATCCCGCACCCCGTCGGGGTTCTCGACAGTGGTGATGTTCCAGCTGAACGCGGTGAGGTCGCGCCAGAAGCTGCTCGGCGCGAACAGCTGGGCCACGCGCTCCGCGTCGCGAGCGGCGAGCGCTGCTTCGAAGTCGCCGAGCCAATTCGCTACCCGCCGCCGGGCGGGGGTGGACGTGGTGAGGTCGGACGCCGGTCGAGACATGAGACTCCTTTGGTTCATGTGCTCTGTAAACCAACGTTCGCCCTTGGCGGCGGATTGGTCAACGGACGGACCGGTGGACGACCGATGCGCGGTAGCGTCAATCGATGCAGCCATCCGCCGCCGCTTCGCGGGCCCGGGCGCCGCGCGGTTTCGTTCCGCTCCGGATCTCCCCGTCCGGCTGGTGGGTGGAAGGGCTGTTGTTCGGCGGCTTCGTCGCGCTCACCGCCGCTCTCGTCTGGTGGCCGCCGCTGTTGGACCTCGACCGCGCCGTGCGGGACTGGTGCGACGCGCACCGGCCCTCCTGGGCGCACACGATCGCGGTGGGGGCCGACCGCCTCGGTCAGCGCGCACTCGTGTTGCCGGTCGCGCTGGTCGTCGCGGTGGTGCTGGCGGTGCGATGGCGCACGGTTCGGCCCGTCCTGCTGGTCGTCGTGGCCGCAACCGTCAACAGCGTGGTCATCGAGGTACTGAAGCAGTGGACCTCACGGGGCGCGCCACACCACGGATCGATCCGCATGTTCAGCGGCGACCCGGCGGTGGAGTATCCGTCCGGGCACGTCAGCAACAGCCTCGTCTACTTCGCGGTGCTGGCTTTCCTCCTCGCGGGCTTCCTGCGTCCGGCCCTGCGCGAGGTGCTGCGCTGGGTCCCCAGCGTCCTCGTCTTCGTCGCCACCGTCTATCTGGCCTGGCATTGGCTGACCGACAGCATCGGCGGCTACCTGCTCGGGCTGTTGCTGGTCCGCCTGCTGATCCGGGTGCCCTGGGGCACGATGCCGCTGAATCCGGCTCGTTTGCGCAAGAACGGACTCTAGGTCCGGCGCCCCGACGAACGGCGGCGCGCCTGGCGGGCGGTGCTCGACTCCCGCACGACCAACTCGGGCTCGAAGACCAGGTCACGGCGTTCCCGCGTCCGGTCGGCCATCTCGTCGAGGACGATCCGCACCGCGGCCCGGCCGATCTCGGTCGCCGGCTGGTGCACGCTGGTCAGCTCGACGGCGCTGGCCGCGCTGGCCAGATCCGTGTCGTCGAACCCCACCACGGCCAGGTCCTCCGGGATACGCAGGCCCGCGTGGGTGGCCGCGCGGACGAGACCCACCGCGATCAAGTCGTTGGCGCAGAACACCGCCGTCGGGCGCTCGGCCGCGTCGAGGGACACCAGGTGAGTACCGACGGCGATCCCGTCGGTGATCCGGTCGCTGGTGGTATCCATCCAGGTCAGCGAGCCGCCCGCCGCACTGGCCGTTCGGATCGCACCGTCGTAGCGCTCGTCCCGCCGCCACCCCGCGAACGCCAGGCGCCGGTGGCCCATCTCCAGCAGATGCCGCGCCGCGAGGACGCCACCGAGGTCGTCGTCGCTGCGCACCGCGCTACGACGACGGCTGGGCACCTCCCGGGCGAGCACCACGACGGGTGTGCCGCGCCGCTCGAGGTCCTCCAGCAGCGGATCCTCCACGTCCTGCGGCGTGATGATCAGGCCATCGAGCCGGCGCTCGCCGAGCCGGCGCAGCAGGCGTTCTTCGCGCTGCCGCTCACCGAGACCGGTCTCGAAGAGCGCGAGATCGGCCCCGGCGTCGGTGGCGGCCTGCTCGGCTCCGTTGGCGACATCGGCGAAGAACGGGTTGCCGACGCTGAGCACCACCAGGCCGATCGATCGGCTCCGGCCGACGCGCAGGGCTCTGGCGGCGGCGTTCGGGATGTAGCCGACCGTCTCGATCGCGCGCAGCACGCGTTCCCGCGTGGTCTCGTTGACCAGATGCGGTCGGTTCAACGTGTTGCTCACGGTGCCGTCCGACACCCCGGCCACGCGCGCCACGTCGCGGATGGTCGCGCGCGCCACAGCTCTCACCTGGTCCTATGCACCTCGCGTCGGACTGTCCGCCGACGATGGCTCCCGTAGCCAGGGTACGGGAGCCATCGTGGCGTCAGAAGCGGTGAGGGGCGGGTAGCGGCTCGATCGGGTCGTCGTGCGCCGCTCGGTACGCCACCTCGAACATGTGGTGGCCCGCGTCGACCGGAACGGTCCCGGCGCCGGGCAGTGCGACCGTCGCGTCGCATCCCGGCGGGACACTGACCTCGACGCGCAGCGTGGTGCCCTCCCGGCGCCAGCTGACGGCGGCCAGCCCGTAGGGGGTTCGGTGCCGCGCGGCCGCCCAGGTCAGGCCCCCGCCGGGTTGGGGCCGGACCAGCATCGAGCGGTAGCCGGGCGCCGCCGGGGCGAGCCCCGCGACGACGCGGTGCATCCAGTCGGCCACCGCCCCGAGCGCGTAGTGGTTGAACGAGGTCATGTTGCCGGGGTTCACCGTGCCGTCCGGCAGGAGGCTGTCCCAGCGTTCCCAGATGGTGGTGGCGCCCATCGTGACCGGGTACAGCCAGGACGGGCAGCCCTTCTCCAGGAGTAGCCGGTAGGCCTCCTCCAGGTGCCCGGACTCGCTGAGCGCGTCGAGCACCAGCGGTGTCCCCGCGAACCCGGTCCCGATCCGGAACTCGGCGTCCCGCACCAGCCGAGCCAATCGGTCACCGGCGTGGCGTCGCTGCGCCGCGTCGTCGAGAAGGTCGAAGCAGAGCAGGAGCGCGTACGCGGTCTGGGTGTCCGAGACGCATCGACCGGAGCCGGTCACGAACTCCCGGCGGAAGCCCGCAGCCACCCGGTCGGCGAGGTCGCGGTACTCCGCGGCGTCGTCGGTCTTGCCGATCAGGTCCGCCTGCCGGGCTAGCAGCCGGGCGGAGTGCACGAGGTAGGCGGTCGCGACCAGATAGGGATCGGTACGTGCTTCCTGAGGGCGGTCGGCCGGCGCGGCCGGGTCGAGCCAGTCCCCCAGCTGCAGCCCGGCGGAGATCACGTTCCGCTCGTCGAGCAGGCGCCTGCATCCCTCGACCCAGGCCCGCGCCGTCTCGTATCCGCTGGTCAGCGGCCCCAGGTCACCGGCGCGTTCGAGGAGCACCAGCGGAACCACCGTGGTGGCGTCGCCCCAGACCGCGCAGTGGAACTGCGGGAACGACGTCTCGATGTGCGGCACGTAGAGCGGTACGAGGCCGTCCGGGCCGGTCTCCGCGTCAACGTCGGCGAGCCAGTCGGCGATGCTGCCGGTCGAGTCGTACAGGTAGGCCGCCGTGGGAGCGAACACCTGGAGGTCACCGGTCCACCCGAGACGCTCGTCGCGCTGCGGGCAATCGGTCGGCACCGAGACGAAGTTCCCCCGCATGCTCCAGCGCACGTTCTCGTGCAGACGGCGCAGCAGCGGGTCCGAGCAGGTGAACTCACCTGCGGGCGCCATGTCGTCGTGGCACACCACCGCCACCACGTCACCGCGTTCGAGGTCACCCGGCCAGCCGCTGACCTCGGCGTACCGGAACCCGTGGTAGGTGAACCGCGGCTCCCACGTCTCGACTCCGACACCACTCAGCACGTACTCGTCATGAGCGGCGGCCGTGCGGATCGGACGGGTGCAGAGGCGCCCGTTCTCCAGTACCTCGGCGTGCCGCAGGCCGACGGTGGTGCCGGCCGGTCCACTGACCCGCAGCCGCAACCGTCCGGCGAGGTTCTGTCCGAAGTCGAGCAGGTAGGTGCCGTCGTCGAGGCGGGTCGCGGCGACCGGCAGGACCTCCTCGATGCGGCGCACCGGTGGCCCGATCGGCGCGACCAGCGCGCCGACGTTCGGAGTGAGTTCGTCGACGCTCGACCAGCCGGCCACGGAACCGGGCCGGGACCAGTCCGGGTCCGCGAGCCGGGCGTCGTAGCGCTCGCCGTCGTAGATGCTGGCGCGGGTGATCGGACTCGTGGTCCAGGTCCAGGTCCGATCGGTGACGACGGTGTCGACCGACCCGTCGTCGTAGGTGAGTTCGAGCTGCACGGTCAGCCCGGTTCGTGCCCCGTAACGCTCACCGACGCGGTTCCAGCCGTAGCTTCCCCGCCACCAACCGTCGGCCAGCCACCCTCCCACCGCGTTGGCGCCGGGGCGGATCAGGTCGGTGACGTCGTAGGTCTGATAGCGCAGCCGGTGGGAGTAGCTCGTCCAGCCGGGGGCGAGCACCTCGTTCCCGACGCGCGCGCCGTTGATCTCCAGCTCGTAGACCCCGCACGCGGTGGCGTACGCGCGGGCACGCACGAGCCCGTCCCGCACGGCGAACTCGCGGCGCAGCAGCACCGGCGGCCGGTCCCCGTCCGATTCCTCGGTCGAGCCGACGAACGTGGCGGTCCAGTCGTCCGGGTCGAGCAACCCGGCCTCGACCGTGGTCGGCTCGCTCCACGGCATGGGGTCGCTCTCGTCCAGACCCCACACCCGGACCCGGACGTCGACGCGCTCCCGGCTCTGCAGCGGCGGCCCTGGCCACGGCACCAGGACGCTGTCGGACGACTCCACTCGGCCGCTGCACCAGGACCGATCCGAGTCCGCTCCGATCGCTTCGATCTCGTACGCCCGCTGGCGCCAGCCCCGCGCACCGGTCTGCACCTGCCAGGACAGTCGAGGCGTCCGTTCGCCGATACCGAGTGGTTCCGTGTGCTGCTCGACGCGCGGTGCCGATACCAGGCTGTTGTGCGACGTCACGCCTAGCCCTTCACGGCGCCGGCGGCGAGCCCGCGCATCACTCGCTGGTTGAGGAACAGGTAGATCGCCAGGATCAGCAGCACGTTGATGCAGATGGCCGCGAACGTCGGGCCGTACTCCACCGCGCCGAACTGGCCGGTGAAGTTGAGCAGCCCGACCTGGACGGTCCGCAGCTCGTCCGAGGTCGTGAACGTCAGTGCGATCAGCAGGTCGTTCCAGAGGAAGAAGAACTGGACCAGCGCGATCGTCAGCACCGCGTTGCGCATCATCGGGAAGGCCACCGAGACGAACGATCGGATGATGCTCGCGCCGTCGAGGGTGGAGGCTTCGAAGACCTCACGCGGGATCGCGCGGAAGTACGTCGCCATCATGAACACGGTCAGCGGCAGACCGGTGGCCGTGTACGTGATGATCAGCGGCCACAGCGTTCCGGTGAGGTGGAGCTCGAAGTAGGCCGTGAACAGCGGCAGCAGGATCATCTGGCCGGGGATCATGATTCCGGCGAGGAACAGCAGCAGGGTGGTGCCCCGTCCGCGCCACACCATGACCTCGAGCGCGAAGCCGGCCGCCGTGCCGATCACCACGATGATCGCCAGCGCCGGCAGGACGGTGAGCAGGCTGTTCCGGAGATAGAGCGCGACCGACGACCACGCCTGCGAGTAGTTGTCGAAGTTCGTGAAGCTGTCCGGCAACGCCAGCGTCGAGTCGTTGAGGAACTCCGCTTGGGTCTTGAACGACCCGAGGAACAGCCAGACGAGCGGGTAGGCGACGAGAAGCAGCAGCACCGCGACGCAGAGGTAACCGGGGATACGACGTACGAAGCGCAGCACCCGGCGCGGCTTCCGCGGGCGCGGCCGAACCTGAGCGGCGGGCGAGCTGGGTGGCGAGTCGATGGTGAGAGCCATGTCTACCCCTGCTCCGGAGCGCGGCGGGTCGCGCGGAAGATGAACGCGGTGACCAGCAGGCACAGCACGGTGAGCGTGAGTGCGATCGTCGCCCCGTAGCCGTAGTCGCCGTACGCGAACGACGTTTGGTACATGTAGAGCGTCAACGGAGTGGTGGCGTTGCCGGGCCCGCCTCCGGTGAGCGCGTAGATCGAGTCGAACGCTTTGAGCGTCCCGTTGATGCTGAAGACCAGCGACGACACCAGGACCGGCAGGGACAGCGGGACGATGATGCTCCGGATCAGCCGCCACGTCGAGGCGCCGTCGATCGCGGCGGCCTCCATCACGTCGTCGGGGATGTCGAGCAGGCCGGTGTACAGCAAGATCGCGTAGAAGCCCATCGACCGCCAGATGTCCATCACCGCGATGACGAAGAACGCCTTACCCGGCGTACCGAACCAGTCGACGGCTTCGAAGCCGAACGTCTCCAGCATCGAGTTGACCGGGCCGGTCTGCGGCGCGAACTCGAAGAACTTCTGGAAGAGCAGGCCGACGGCCACCGTGGGCAGCACGACCGGGAAGAACACGAGCGTGCGAACGACAGAGCCCGCCTTGCGGAGGAAGAACACGTAGAGCAGCGCTAGCGCGTACCCGACGAAGACCTGGCCCAGGGTGATCGCGGCGGCGTACTTCACCGTGAACCAGAGCGAGCTGGGCAGCGCCGGATCGTTGAAGAGCTTCTCGAAGTTGGCTGTGCCGGCGTAGGAGAAGCCGGAGATGACGCTGCCGGTGAAGAAGGTGTAGCCGAGCGACCACAGCATGGGCAGCAGCATCACCAGGGAGTAGACCAGGAGTGCCGGTCCTAGAAGGATGGCGATCGATCGGCGATCGCCCAACACGCTGTGCATCGACTGTCCTCTCAGCTCTGAGCGTCCTGCGAGTACTTCTCGACCCGGCAGCGGCCCCTCGGTACGTCGACGGAGGGAGCCACTGCCGGGCGGTGGTCAGCTCAGGTTCGCGCTGACCGTCTGCATGAACTTCTCTCCGGAGAGCTGGCCGCTACCGAGCTGACCGCCGCTGTTCTGGCTGACCGTGGTGGCTTTGGCCGGGAAGTAGGCCTCGAACCACAGCACGCTGTCCTGGATGTTGCTGATCTCGTCCTGGATCTGCTTGGTCAGCGCAGGCACCTCGACGCTGCCGTCGGTCTTGAAGCCGGTGATCTGGCTGGAGTCGCGCAGCGCGACGTTGCCGTAGTTCTCGACGATGCACTCGACCCAGGCCTGCGTGTTCTTGTCGCCGTCGTAGGCCTTCTTGGAGATCGCGATCGCCGTACCGACGTTGGCCGACACCTGGTCGGCCGTCCCGGTGCCCCCGGAGACGGTCGGGAACTTCAGGAAGCCGATGTTCTCGGCACCGATGGTGGTCTGCTTCGGGTCGTTGAAGGCCGACAGCGCCCAGGAGCCCATGTAGATGAACGCCGCCTTGCCGGTGGCGAACGTGTTGAGCGCCGTGGCGTAGTCGATCGACGTCGGCGACTTGCCGAAATAGCCCTTCTTGCCGAGATCCGAGATGGCCTGCGCGCCCTTGGCGTACGCCGCGTCGGTCAGCTTCGCGTCCCCGTCGGCGACCTTCTTCAGCGCGTCCGGACCCTGCTCGCGCACGATGTAGTTGCCGACCCACCGGGTGACGCCCCAGCCGTCGCCGCCCTTGCCGGCGTTCGAGATCGGCTGCACGCCCGCGGCCTGCAGCTTCGCGAACGCCGCGACGAGCTGCTCCCACGTCGTCGGCACTGCGATGCCGTTGTCCTGGAGCAGCTTCTTGTTGTACCAAATGCCTTCGATGTTCAGCTCCGACGGCAGCACGAGCTGCTTGCCGTCGTAGAGCGCCTCGATGGTCGAACCGGCGGCCGGCAGGATGTTCTCCTCCAGCCCGGCGGACTTGACCGCATTGCCCAGGTCGAGCACCGAGCCGTTGTCGAAGAGCTGCTGGGTCAGCGCCGGAGCGTTCGCGGCGATGAACGCCTGCGGCAGCGCGCCCTGACCGGCCAGCAGCTGCAACTGCTGGTCGAGGCTGCCCTGCGCCTGCTTCTTGATCACTAACGGCTGGGTCTTGTTCTCGTCCGCACACGCGGACTTGCTCAGCGTCGTCAGCGTCGTCGGGATCGTGGTGTTCTCGTTGATGGCCAGGAACGTGAAGTTCTTGGCCGACCCCCCGGAGTTCCCGCCACCGTCGCCGCCACAGGCCGCGACGGAGAGCACGAGAGCCGCGGCGCCAACCGCTGCCGTGTACGCGGGCCGATGTCCGGCCCACCGGAATGCACGTGCCACAGGTCCTCCTTGACTGGGGGTTAGTTGAAGCGTCTAAATAGTGCGGGCGCTGCGCGTACGCGTCAAGAAGGTGAAGCTGATACCGCGCATTAACCTGCCGGATACGCACTCTCCCCTGCGGGAAGGCGTTTATAACGGTTCAATCAAGGGTGGCGGCCGAGCGTGCGGCTCGCGACATCACTACTCACGTACGCTCAGCGCGTGGCGAGGATCGAGGACGTGGCTGCGCACGCCGGAGTCTCGGCCGGCACCGTGAGCAACGTGCTCAACCGGCCCGAAGCGGTCGCGCCGGCCACCCTGAAGCGCGTCCGCGCCGCGATCGCCGAGCTCGGTTTCGTTCCGCACGAGGCCGCCCGCGCGCTGAGCGCCGGTCGCAGCCGCACCGTCGGCTTGGTCGTGCCGGACGTGACCAACCCGTTCTTCGCCGACGTGGCTCGCGGCGCGGAGGCGGTGGCCGACCGGCACGACGTGGTCGTGATCCTCTACAACACCGGCGCCTCGCCCGAGCGCGAGCTGCGCTACTTCGGGCAGCTCGAGGAACGTCGGGTACAGGGCGTCCTCGTGACACCGGTCGACCAGCAGAGCAGGCACCTCGACGAGCTGCTGCGCCGGGGCACACCCGTGGTCCTCGTCGATCGGCACTCCGCTCGCCGCGACGTCTGCTCGGTCGCCGTCGACGACGTCTGGGGAGGTCGCCTCGCCGCCGAGCACCTCGTCGAGCAAGGACATCGACGGCTGGCCTTCGTCGGCGGCCCGCTGGTGGTGCCGCAGGTGACCGACCGCCTCGCGGGCGCCCGCGAGGTGGCGGACGAGACCGGGACCGCGGTGGAGGTGATCGAGACTCCCGGCCTGACCGTCGCCGCCGGTCGGGCCGCGGGGGCCGCGATCGCCCGGCGCGCGAGCCGTACCCGGCCCACCGCGGCGTTCTGCGCGAACGATCTGCTCGCCCTGGGATTGCTCCAAGCCGTGACGCGCGAAGGGCTGCGGGTGCCGCAGGACGTCGCGATCGTCGGGTACGACGACATCGACTACGCCGCGGGCGCCGCGGTTCCCCTCACGACCGTGCAGCAGCCCCGGGAAGAGCTCGGGCAGGTGGCCGCGGATCTGCTCTTCGACTCGATCGACTTCGCGGAGCGTCACCGCCACCGACAGGTGGTGTTCCAGCCGGAGCTGGTGGTGCGGGAGTCCAGCACCCATGCCCGCCGCGGTTCGCGGACGGCCCGCCGGGCGGATCCGCCGACGACGTGATCCGCAGCCGGGTCACTGCGGCCCCGCGGCGCCCGAGCGCGGTACGGCGACGTCGAACAGGAGCCCGCTCACGCCCTCCCCGCATCCCGGGCGTTTACGTCGGCCCACCCAGAGCCGGTGCCCGCCGTCCGTCCAGCGGGCGTACTGCCAGGCCCGCGTGACCTCGACGCCGCTCCGCGGAACCTCCTCTTCGGGCACCGCGACGTCAGTGAGCTCGCTCAGCACCCGCCCCCAGGGCGGTGGTCCCGGACTGCCGTCCGCCCTCGGCACGGTCCCGAGCACCAGCTGCCTCGCTCCGGCCCCGGCCGGAGCGGCGAGCAAGGGGTACCAGTGGTCGGGAAGGTCGGTTCGGAGCCGGTAGCTCAAGTCGGGCACGGCACCGGTCGCCGGCTGCGGCGCCGTCTGCGTGGCGGCTTCCTCGCGGCGACGGCGTTCCTGATAGGCCTCGGCGCGGTCAGAGGGTGTCCCGGCGGGCCCGCCTGCGATCCGTTCGACGGCCCAAGCCAGGTTCGCGGCCTCGTCGCGGAACACCACGACGTGCTCCAGCGGCGACGACTCTGCGCTGGGTCCGAGCGCGGGCGGGACGAACAGCACGCTCTGCCGTGTCGACCCGGGCACGGTGAGTTCGAACAGCCGGAACCGGCCGTCCGCCTCGTCGCGCTCCGCGCTGGAGCGAACCAGCGTCTGCCGCCCGAAGCAGTCGGTCACGACGAGCCAGTTGATCCGGCAGAGCGAGCCGACATCGACCTCGACCGGAACGAGATAGAAGTCGTTGCCGTGCGTGATGGCGAACTCGACGAGCATGAGCGTCGCCAGATCGTCGGTGGCCGCGGTGACTTCCCCGAAGTCCACTTCGGCGTCTTCGAACTCCCAGAAACGCGCCGACGGCATGCCGCGGTAGGAGAGCGGCACCGGCGGTCCGGCGTGGCTGAGGGTGGCGAGCTCGCCACCCGGGTCCAGGCTCGATGCCCCCAGCTCCGCGTCCGGATCCAGGTCGAACGCGTACCAGTCCAGGTTCCCCTCGGCGTACTCGCCGGCGGTGAGAACCTTCTCGCGATCCGACAGGCGGGCGGAGACCGCGAACGAGTACTCCAGCCGCTCGGGACGCCACGCCGGCTCGCCCTCCGGCATCCGGCCGATCAGCACCTCGTACCAGGCCAGGAATCGCGCGGCCGCCGCGGTGACCGCCGGGACGTCCGGCCCGGCGATCGAGGGCTCGTTCGGCAGCCAGGCCGCTGCGCCTCCCACTGCGCCTCCGGCTGCGTCGAAGGCCTGCCGGAGCTCGTCGTGGAGCCTCACGCCGTCGGGCGCCCGACGGCCGAGGACCGATCCGAACGGCGAGTCGGCGGAGTCGAGCGAGCGATAGCGCTCCCGATAGGCGTTCCGGTACGCGCTCTGCCCGGCGTCCGCGAGGAAGCGCAGGAACTGGAGACCGGCGAGCGGTGCGAGCCGGACCCGGCGGTGTTCGGCGTCGACCGGTAACCGCTCGGCCTCCACCAGCTCCTCCAGCGGCACGGTCGCGCTGTCGTAGAGCACGCCGGGGGATCCGTCCGGCCTCGACGGAAGGAACCGGGTCAGACGTCCGGCCTCGCCGCGTACCTGCACCCAGACCGGTGTCGCCGCACCGGTCTCGCCGTGCAGCGCACCGATCGCGTACTGGCGGGCGACCAGCCAGAGCGGATCGGCGATGCGGGCCTGGAGCGCCCCGGTCAACTCGCGGTCGACCACGTGTGGCTCGAGTCGTGTCCAGCCGGTCACCGACGCCATCGTGGGTCCCTCCCCCGCCCGCTCACCCGAACCGCTCCCGGAAATCGAGCTCGATGAACGTCCCGATCGGACCGCTGTCCAGCTCTCGACCGTCGGCGAGCGTCACGATCACTCCCAGCGGGACCTCCTCGCGCACGTCGATCCAGACGCCGGGAGGAAACGCCGGTGGCTGGTGACCGGCGAGCGGGAGGTTGACGACCAGCTCGGTGTCCGAACTCTGCACCGCGAACCGCTGCCCGCCGAAGCTGAACCTGACCGACTGTGCAGTGGCGAGACGCTGTCCGGTGATCGTGACCGACACCGTCTGGTCGGTTCGCGTGCGCCGGATCTGTGTCGGACGGACACCGGAGATCACGGGACGGTGCACCACGGTGAACAGCCCGGGCGTCTCGGTGGCACCGCCGATCGTCTCCACGCGAACCCCACGCGGCCCGGGGACCGCATCCGGCTCGACCGTGACCCGCAGCCGGACCCTGGTCGGCCCGGCGACGCCGAGGACCTCGGTGCGGACGCCGCCCCCGGTGACCGCCAGGCCGATCTCGGACAGGAAGCGCTCGCCGGTGACCACCACGTCGAACGGGCCTTCGCCCTGCTCGGCCTGGGCGCGATCCAGGGCGGTCACCCGCGGTACCCCGGCCACCTGCGGGACGCCGAAGCCTTCCGGGAGGGAGCCCAGCGCGTCGGCGGGAACCGTGATCGTGTCGCCGTCGGCGTTGTTGGCCAGCCACACCGTGGGCAGGAACTGCTCGGCCGAGCCCACGGTGCCGGGCTCGACGAGGCGCAGCCGGACCAGGTCCACGGTCTCGTCGACGACCGCCTCCAGCGTGGCGAGGTCCCAGGTCTCGGCACGCGGGTCGGGTGGAACCGCGAGAAGGACGGACTGTGGCGGCTCGGAGGCGGGCGTGTCGAAGTGGAACGTGATCGCGGTCG
The DNA here is from genome assembly GCF_039536245.1 of Cryptosporangium minutisporangium. NCBI lineage: Bacteria > Bacillati > Actinomycetota > Actinomycetes > Cryptosporangiales > Cryptosporangiaceae > Cryptosporangium > Cryptosporangium minutisporangium. The sequence continues at coordinate 147,774 of NZ_BAAAYN010000023.1, forward strand.
TCTCCCGAGGGCTGGGCACCACCTCGACCCAGTCGTCGACGAGGAGGCCGCAGAGCGGGCCGGTCAGCGCGGGCAGGGCCTCCGCACAGTGGACCAGCGAGAGCCGCCCGCCCGGTGGCCGCAACGCTCCGTCGAGAGCACGACCCGCCCAACGGCCGCCCGGTACCGGCAACTGTCCGACTCGGAGCGCCAGCGGCGGACGGGTCCCCAGGGCCTCGCCGTAGGCCGCGACCTCGTCGAAGACCGCGAGCGCCGGGCGGACCCGGCCCACCCGGGCGAACCAGGTGAGCGGATGGTCGGCCGGGTCCTCGCCGGTCGCATCGGTGGTGGCGAACGCCTCGGCGAGCCGATGGGGCTCGGCGAGGACGAAGCGGGGAAGGACGCGGAACTCGGCTCCGAGGAGCGCGTGCAACCGACCGAGGTGCGCGGCTGCCCGCTCGTCGGACGTGGGTGGTGCGGTGCGGCCGGGCGCGGTGAGGGCGTCGGCCAGTTCCGTCGCGATGCGGGCCCGGCGCGACATCTCGGCGGCGACCAGGCCGGCCTGCCTGCCGAGGGCCGCCGCTGCCTGCGGGCCGCCCGGGCCGTCCGGGCCGTCCGGGCCATCCGGGCCGTCCGGGCCGTCCGGGCCGTCCAGGCGCGGAACGGCGTCCGGGTCGTCGAACCCGGCGGCGTCCAGCAGCGTGGACCGGACGGCCTCGGCGTCGCTGACCGTTCCGTCGCCGTTCAGGTTCGCCGCCAGGACCGCGCGGATCTCGTCGAGGACGCCGACGACGAACTCGGCTCGATCGGCCAGGTCCTCCGGGTCCGTGCCGGACTCGACGCGTTCGCCAGACGGTGCGAGGTCCCGGTCGTCGAGCGCCCTGGCGGACGCGATCAGCACGCCGGCGGTACGAGCGACCTCCAGCGCCTCGGCGATGCTGAGCTCGTCCGCACCGGATCCCTCGGGGCCGACGATCAGCTCGACGACCGCGCCGGGTGGCGCGCCCCGCCCGACCAGCCAGCGCAACCGCTCCTCGAGCTCTGCCGGGCGCCCGGCGACGTGCACGAAGTCGAGCGGGGACAACTGCAGTTCGTCCAGGCCCACCCGGCGCTCGGTGGACTGCCCGTCGCTGCCGACTGTCCGGGCCCGGCAGGTGATCCGCGCCGGATCCCCGAGCAGCGCACCCGCCCAGGCGTTGAGCTGCGGCTCCGCGTGAGCACGAACCTGTCGGGCGCCGGTCGGCCAGTGCGGGAAGGTCGGGGGCGCGCCGCCGAACAGCAGGACGACGCGGTGGGTGATGCCGACGCCGGTGCGCGGTGTGCGGGAGAACTCGGGCTCCGGGGCCGCCTCGTCACCGGTTGCCGCCGCCTGCAGCGCGGCCGCGGACCTGGTGGGATTGCCCTGTACGGCCTGGTAGACGCTCTCCGCGACCAGGAGGTCGCTGGTCGCGTCCAGGACGTCGGCCAGCTCCGCGAGTACTGCGAGGATCTTCTCGGCATCCGGCCCGCCGGACGGCGGCAGGTCACCGGTACCGAACGGGATCCCGGCACCGGTGTGCAGCTCCACCAGCTTCAACCCGTCGACGACGATCCCGGCGGCGAGCGGCGGGTCGGCCGCGACGGTGACCGCCGTCGGGGCGAGCCGCCGGAACGGGTCGATCCAGCGGTCCAGCCGGGCGTCGTGCAGCGCCCGTTCGAAGCGGTAACCCAGCAACGTTCCCAGTGTCTGTCCCTGCCGCGAGCCCTCGAGCAAGCCGTGGGCGAGCCGTACCCGCGCCGACGAGAGATCGAAGGTGAACGCGTCACCGGGGTGGCTCAGGTGACCGTTGCGGAGCACGGCGGCGGCAGCGGCCTGCGGGATCGACGGCGCGTGCACGTAGCCGTGGTTGTCGACCGCCTCGCTGACGTCGCCCTCCGCCACCTCCTGCGGCACCGTCACCGGGCGACGCGTGGGCGCCGGCGAAAGCCCGGTGAGCACTCCCCACCCGCCGACCAGCACACCGCGGGAGCGTTCGGGCGACGAAGCCCGCAGCGTGGCGAGCCGTTTGGTCGCGAACGACGTGATCCAGGCGTCTAGCCGGTGAGCGGAGAGATCGAGGGTCTCGCGCAGCAACCGGTCGAGGGTGGCCGGCGCGCACGACTCGAGGTGCACGAGGCCGTCGCGGACCTCGGCCAGTGCCTGCGACGGCGTGGCCGAGGGTCGCCGCGGCGCGTCCAGCGCCGCGAGTGAGCGCAGGTCGTCTGCCGGGGTGGCGACGTGCTGCTGCTGGAGCCAGGTGCCCAGCGGAGTCGCGCCGGTGACCGCGGGAACGGCGGTCGCGAGTCGCTCCCGCGGCAGCGGGCCCCCACCGGCCAGACCGACCAGCTCGGTCTCGTCGGTGGCGTCCGGCGCGAGCAGGCCGTGTTCGATCAGCAGCGCGTCACCGGCCGCCAGGTACTGCCGGAGGAGCGCGTGCCGGAGCAACAGGAACAGCAGCGAGTTGGTGTCCGGATCGAGCGCGCGCGCAGCGAGCGCGATCGGGTCGGTGCCCCGCAATTCGGCGAACCAGACCGGGGCCGACCCGTTCCCCGGCTGCACCACGGGTGGTGCGAGCGCCCACGACCGGTCGGGTGGGAGGAAGAACGCGCCGGCGATCCGTGGCTGCCAGTCGGGCTTGCCCACTCCGGCGAGCGCCTCGGTGATCAGTGCGCGCTGGCGCGCCAGCAGGTCGAGGATCTCGGCGCGGGGCATGCCCATGAACGACAGGGCGTTGCGGACCCACTCGGTACCGAAGACGGCCCGGCATGTGTAGTTCGCCGACACCGGCTCCTGCTGGAGCATGCGGAGGAACTCGTCGCTGCTCGTTCCCTCCGGGCGGACCCGTGGGGTGGTCGCCGCGGCCGCGCGCCACAGCTCGCGCACGCGTCGGAGGAAGCCGGTGACGGCGGCGTCGATCGGGGCGCCGTCGTCCGGGACGAACCGGTCCAGGCTGGTCACCGGCAGCACGCCGTACGGCTGACGGCCGATCCGGACGGTCGGAAGCGGACCGCCGGCCCGCACCCAGTCCGTGAAGTGACGACGTCCGTGTGCGATCGCCGTATCGCTCAGCGTCGGTGCCATCAGCTGGCGGAGGTAGTATCCCCAAGTGGCCGGCCACAGTGCGGTGTTCATCGCGAGGGCGTCGGTTTCCTGCCGCCCGTCCGCACCGGCGACGTGGGCGAAGACGCCGCTGTCCAGCCCGAGTGCCACCGCGAGCCGATCACCGTCGGAGCCGTCGCCGCTCGCGCACAACGGTGCGCCGCGCTCGGCGGAGAACGTGCTCTCGGCCGACGGCTTCGCCGACCATCCCGAACCGCCCTCGACCGTATTGTTCGTCGGGGTCCCGCGCGGAACCAACGCCAACCCGTCGGTGTAGTGGTGACCGTCGAGCACCTCCGCCAGCGCGGTGGCGCCGATGTCCGGCCCTTCCCCGGTGCGCACTCCGAGGACCAGCAGCCGATCGAGCCCGCCCGCCGCGTCCGGGTCGAGCGGTACGCGCACCGCCATACCCGCCGCGACCGCCTCGTCGATCTCGACCAGCCAGCGGATCCCCTCGTCGACGGCGGGACCACCCGGCTGGTCCGCGTTCGGCGACGGCCCGGTCTGCAGTGGAGTGCGGATCGGGGCGCCCGCGGCCACCAGCACCCGCTCGCCGCCCCGGTATCCGAACACGACCCAGCGGTCCGGCAACAGACGCGCCTCGTCAGCTCGGTTCCAGGTATGCGTGCGAGTTCCGGCGCCGCGCGCACCGGGGGCGGACTGCCGAGCGATCCAGGCCGCTCGCCGCGGTCCGTACCGCTCGGCGAGCTGACGCCAGGCAGCGCGGTCGGCGGGGGTTCCGCCCTCGGCTCCGCGCTGGGCCCAATAGTTGGCTCCCCACTCGGCTTCGTCGGACGTCAGCTCGGCTTCGAACGCGTACTGCTGAACCTCATCGGTGAAGACGCGCAGCACGAGCTCGCTACCGTCGGGACCGTCGCTGAGGCACACCTCGAGCCGCACCGGGAACAGCGCGACCGGCCAGCCCCCCGGGGCGTCCCCGCTGAGGAGCACCGCGATCGCCGCCCGGATCCGGTCGAGCTGGAGGCCCGTCCGCGGCTCCCACTCGACCCTGCCCTGACCGGCTTGGTCGGAGATGTCGGCCAGCGCGCGATCCCCGGCCCGGAGGACACCCGGATCGGCGGGAACGCGGCGCAGCGCCCCGGCGAGCGCGCCGAGATCCACGCGCCACTGCTCGGTGCGCACCGCCCACTCCAGGGCTCGCAACCGCGTCAGGTTGTCCGGGAACTGCCCGGCAGCCGCCGTCGCGGCGAGATCGGCCTGCACGCCCGCCCACGCGAGTAGTTCGTCGACCCCGATCACTGCCGCGGCTCCTCGGCTCGGCGCGGCGGCAGCAGCAGGTCCGCGTGCAGGGCGATCCGCACGGGAAGCTGCCTGGTCAGAACCGCCAGATCCGCCGACCCCGCTCCCCACCGTGCTCCGGCGCGGTCCGGCATCGGCAGGTCCGCGAGGCGATCGACGACGGCGGGCGCGTAGGTCAACTGGTCGTACTCCGCGCGCGAGTCGGCGAGGTGGCCCCAGCTGAGGTCGGCCCCGCGTCCGGGCCGGCCGCCGACCCACTCCGCCTCGGGCAGCGTTTCGTCCGGCTGATCGAGACCGAAGCGGGACTCGGTCGGAGGCTGCTCGAGTACCACGAACCAGCCCTCGCCCGGGCCCCCGCCGCTTCGGGCCTCCTCTTCGTCCAGGTCGAAGCCGAAGAAGCTGAGGTCGGTACCGATGCTGCCGGCGAACACCGGCTCCTTCACGTTCGCGGCGATCGAGTCGTCGGCGAGCGTGCGTTGCGCGGCTCCGGCCTCGCGCGCGGCGAGGACGGCACGGACCATCGTCCGCGGATAGCGGCGAAGAAGATCGCTCCGGAGCACCATCACCAGCTGGTCGGCGGCGTGCTGCGCGGTCAGGTGGCTGCCGAGTGCGGAGCCTGCGGGCCAGTTCTCCTCGTCGATCGGCAGGATGTCCCCGTCGACCGCTGCCCGACCGGTACCGCGAACGTCCCAGAAGTGCCGGAAGTAGGTGGCGCGCAGGTCGGTCGGGTAGCCGCGCCAGCGAAGCTCGCGGGCGAACTCGTGGTTCAGACCCACCATGAACGCCTCGACGAAACGGGGGTTGGTCTCCAGGAGCAGGACGGTGTTCGAGGGAATCCGCTCGGCGCCGGGCAGCAGCAGGTCGTCGCTGATCCGCTTCAGCGCCTCGTATATCGCGTCGGTGAACGTGGGCGGCGCGAGTGCCGGCGCGAGGTCGTCGCCCGCCGGTTGATGTCCGGCGGGAAGCCGCACCCGCGCCCGCACCCGACGGCCGACCGTGTTCCGCGGGGCGAGGCCGAGGAGCAGTGCCGCCCGCAGCTGGGGCAGTGCGAGATCCGGAATCGTCGGGACGGGTACCGGCGCCAGTGCGGTCAGCGGGTCGAGCACCCGGGTCGTCGCTGTCCGGAAGGAGGCCGCGGCGGAGTCCGTGGCCGTCGACGTCAGATCGAGCATCGACGTGTCCAGCGTGTTCATCACCGGGGGCGCGTCCGACGGCGCGTCCGGCGCGCGGTTGATCCGCAGCAGGCGCTCGCCGTCGGGCGTCCCGGTGAGTCCAGCGCGCCGCAGCAGCGGTCCGCGCGGGCGCAGCAGCCGACGAGCGGGCACCGAGAGCAGCGCCAGCGGTAGTCCAGCGGTCCGTAGGTCTCCGGTGACCGTGGAGGATCCGAAGTCGACACCGGCCTGAACGGACGCCGTGATGCGGAGCAGCGCGTCGGCGGGGAGCGGTCCCAGATGTCGGGCGAGCAGCGACTCCGCGGCGCTGCGGGCGAGCTGCGCGCGAGCGTGCAGCCTGTTGACCGCGGGGAGGTCTCCGGCACGGGTCCAGGCCGCAGCCATCAACTCTTCCTGACGATCGGCCACCGCGCGGCTGCCGAGTCCGGCAGCCGCGCGGAACCGCGGGTCCAGGTTGAGCTCCGCCAACCACCCGGGCGCGTCGGGATCGACCCCGGTCGCCGTCGTCTGGATGCCGCCGTACAACGGTGGGGTGAGCCGTGGGGTCCCGTCCGCGGCTCCGGCGTTGACCAGCTGCGCGAGACGCGCCCGCAGATCGACGGCGACGTCGGGATCCGCTTCCTCGGCGCGATCGGCTTCCGGGACCCGGAGCGCTCCTTCGAAGCCGAGCCGGCGTTCGTCCGGTCCCAGGTCGAGCCCGGCCAGTTCATGACCGAGGCCGCCGAGGTCGAGCACCCGCGTGCCGACGCCCGGTATCCCCCGCCGTCCGGTGAGCCGACTGACGAGCGACTCGAAGTCTTCCTGCTCACCGGTGGAGAACTGCCACGAGTAGTACACCGGGAGAGCGACCTCGGCATCGGTCGGCTCCCACGCGGGCAGCAGGGGTCCGCGGTTCTCCACGGGTTCGCCGAGACCGGCCAGACGCCCGGCCAGGAACGTGGGCACGACGCAGGCGAGGTACGCCGTGTACGGACGGAGCCGCCGCGGGCAGATCAGGCGGGAGACCGTGCGCTCGGGCGCGTCGCTCAGGATGGTCGTCAACGCGTCCGGCATCGCCGGAACCCCGGTGACCTCGGTGTGCGCCCAGGCCCAGGCCTCGCGGGGGTTCGGCAGCTCGGCGCCGGGAACACGCAGGACCGGCGTGGGCTGCTGCGGATCCGCGGTCACCGTGGCACCCTGCTGCGGAACGACGACCAGACTGATCCACGGGCGCAGCCGACCGTTGTCGTCGGCGCTGGCCGGAGTGAACAGCCACGGCAACGCCGGCGGGTCGAACTCGATGCTCGGGAAGTTGTTCGGCTCGTAGTCGACGCCGAGGTGCGGCGGATCGGTCCGCACGACCAGCCGGGGATCGAGGCCGACGACGTCACCCGGGCCGAGGAGATGCGCCCGGACGTCCGGAGCCGGCACACCGTTCACCTCGGCGGTGAGGGTCAGCTCGACGCGGTTGGTCAGTCCGTCCTGCCCGTCGCGGGCCTCGATGCCCACGGCGGTTCCTTCGCGGACCCACGAGAGCAGCGTCGAACGTGCGGTGGTCACGGCGTCACCTCGTGCGCGGGTGTCAGGCGCAGCCCGCGAGCGAGGCCCGGCTGCTCGATCCGCAGCCGCCGCAGAAGCCCGGCCGCCTGGCCGTACCCGACGCCGGAGTCGAACTCCGCGGTGAACGGCGTGGCCGGGACACGCTCGCCGGTGACGGCGACGACCCACGCCGACTCCTGCAGGCTGACGTCCAGCGGTCTCCCACCGAGGCGGCGCAGCTCCGTGCGGCCCGCCGCCCCGCCGGCCGCGAGTCCGGTCGCGCGTTCGTCCGTGAGGTCGCGCGTGCTCCGGGAGGCCACGACGAGGTCGTCGCTGTCGGGCGAAGCACGGTCGTAGACGCGGTCCTCGTAGCCCAGGTCGATCGTGAGGGCCCCGGAACCGGTCGGCGGCAGGCCGTACCGGGCGGGCTCTACTCGTTTGCCCACCGGTAGCTGCTGGAACGACGGGGCGGTGAGCGGATCGGAGAGATCCTGGTACTGGCCGAGCGCGACCGGCTCGCGGACGGTCGCGAGCTTCGGACTCTCACTCCCGACTCGGACAGCGCCGATCGCGAAGAACCGCTCCTCCCCCGCGAGCTGGGCGCTGCCGTAGCGGGTGATCTCCAGCTCCAGCGGTACGACGCGCTGCTGTACCGCGATCGTGCCCAACGGATGGAGCAGCAGCGGTTCGTCGGTGTCCGGGTCGTCGGTGTCCGGGTCGCCGGCGCGGAGACTCACCATCGTGGTGCCGTCCGGCGGGAGCTGGCCGCGCCAGTTCGTCCGGTCGCCGAGTGCCTTCCGCAGCCGATCCCCGACGTCCACGACCTCCGGCGGAACCGGCGGCTCGGGTAGGCCGAACGTGTGGTCGACCTGGATCGTGTGGGAGCCGAAGAAGTCGAACGTCGCTGCGCCGACGATCCGCGTCGGCGCCGGTCCGCTGAGCGTGCCCTCCAGCCGGATCGCGAACAGGGGCGAGCCGCCCCACTTCAACGCCACTCCGGCGTGCACGTCGACGAGGAACGCGAACGGCACGAACTGCAGCAGCGCGTCGAAGCCGAAGTTGGCCTCGATGCTGAACGGGCCGACGCCCACGAACAGATCCAGGCGGGCGCCCATCTGCGCAGTGTTCGGCGTGAGGGCCAGGTAGGTCTCCAGCCGGAGCCGGGGATTGTCACCGCTGGCCAGGGCGATCGTCATCCGCCGCAGGCGTGGGAAGCCGGCGGGCGGGGCGAAGCGGGGGTTGAAGCCGCCCACGGCGATGATCAACTCGGGCCGGGCACCGAAGTTGACCCGGATCGCCATCTCGCCGGCGACGGTGAACGCCGCGATCCGGGAGTCGCGGAGCACGGCGTCGATGGCCAGCTCCCGAGCGGCGAAATCGAGCGTCCCGAGCACGTCGATCTTGAGGTCGACGACCGGCGACTCCGGTTTCGGCAGAGCCATCGTCAACCTGCCCAGCAGGACGACGCGTACCGGGTTCGGCAGCTCCACCATCACGCCGAGCACGGCCGTGATCAGCGGTGGCGAGCCCCAGTTCAGCTTCACCATCGGACCCAGCAGGAACTGGCCCGGTGCGATCGGGAAGAATCGCCCGAGATCGCTGACCACGCGGCGGGCGTTCGCGGCGAGATTCTGGGGGAACAACACCGAGTCGAGTCCACCGGTGCGCAGCCCGTCGCGGATCGCGTCGATGGCGATGCGGCGGTTCACGCCGAGGAACCCGCCCACGCCGCTCAGCGTGAAGCCGAAGCCGAGCTGGATCGGCGTGAACTCCGCCGAGATCAACACGAACAGCGAGAACCCGTCGGAACCGTCGGGCATCCGGGTGGCGAGCAGCCCGACGGCCTTCAGCGCGATGCCGGCGAACTGCAGTTCCAGGGCTCCGGCGTACTGCCGGTTGACCCGGTCGATGAACAGGTAGCCGCCCCCGGTGACGACGCTGCTGTCGATCGCCAGTCCGACGCCGATCGGCGGCTGGAACTCGACGGCGAGATCGACCGGCCCGAGGTTGCCGCCGTCCTCCGGGAACGTGAGCACGAGGCGCAGCCCGAGCCGCTCAGCCGACGCGGAGAACGGTCCCAGCTTGGCCTCGACGTTCAGCGCGACGGTCGCGGCGACCTCCCCGTCGGTCGGCTCGACCGCCAGGTAGACCGAGGGGATCTTGAGGAACCCCAGGTCGAGCGGGACGTCGATCGTCGTCGACAGGCCCGGCGCGCCGCCGCCACCGCTCGGCGTTCCCGCGCGGAAGTGCAGACCGCGGGTGTTGGACCAGCCGAGGGCCAGATCGAACGGAGCGCGGATCCCCTCGGCGGGGAGAATCTTTTGCAGGAAGCCGTCTCCGTCCCCCGCCGCGATCACCATCGCGGCGGTCCCGATCTCGAGCGCGAGCCCGTACTCCTGGTGCTCGCTGGTCAGCCCCACGTCGGCACGCAGGCCGATGCGGCCGAGCTCGAGCCGGGTGCCTTCCGCGCCGCCGATCCGCAGTGCCGGTGCGTTCGGGTCGACACCGACGCGCTCCGCGGTGACCGTAGCCCGGACGTCGGCGTCCTCGACGCCGTCCGGCAGCGTCACCCCGTTCGGGCCGACGCCGAAGCCCGTCACGGTGCCGGTCACCGAAATCCCGACTCGCCAGGCGCCGCCCTCCCAGGTGAATGCGACCGTACCGGCCAGCGCGGCGGTGACCGCGGGTCCACCGTCCGACGCCGGGACGAGCGCCAGGGTCAGCTCGAGCGCCGACGCGTCTGCCGGAGCGTCGGCCGGGAACCGCAGGATGAGGGAGCGGGCGACCAGGCTCGCCGCGGCGGGTGTGGCGCCGTCGCCGGGGTCCAGCGGCGCGCCCACGGTGACGTCGACGCCGAGCCCGGCCAGCAGCGGTCCGAGCCGTCCGAACAGGTGGGCGGCCAGTTCCCGCGCTGCCGCGTCGTCGGCCATGTCGTGCAGCGGGTACTCGGCCTTCAGCAGCCCGGCCGGATCGCGCACCAGGTCGGGGAGCCGGTCCAATCGCAGCCTCGGCCGCGCGACCGGATAGCGCCGGACGAGCCCGGAGGCGTCGTCGACGAGGACTTCGGTGCGCTCGTCGAGTGGCACGTCATCCGGCGTCACGGCCAGGGTGAGCAGCCGCGCCACCTGCAAGGCGGTCGGCCGGTACCGGGCGAGGTAGACGAAGACGACGAGTTCGCCGAGCTCGGCGCCGAGGTGCCCGAGCGCGGCGGCGACCTCGCCGGCCCCGAGGGCACTCACCTGGTCGGCGAGCTCGGCGAGGCGCTGGAGCCCGGATGCCGCCTCACCCAGGTCGCCGAGCGTAGCCACGACGTCGGACAGGCCGGTCGGTTCGCCGCGCGTGGTCAGCGCCCGGAGCGCCCCGCCGATCTGCCCGAGTCCGGTGAGCAGCTCCGGGATCGGGTAACCGTCGACCGCATCGAGATCCCAGCCGAGGCTGATCAGCAGCAGCCGTCGTGCCTCCTCGCTCTCCACCGCGTCGTCGAGCGGTTGAACGAGACGCTCGAGTTCGCGCAGCAGCGCCCCGAGTGCATCGGCGGTCACGGTGCACCCGCCGCCGTCGGCCGGGGATAGTTCGCATCGCTGAACGACAGCGAGACCGTGAAGACGCGAAGAGGTTCGATCGGTACCGTGGATTCGCCCTTCCTGCGCCACCAGAGTGTGTGGACGACTGCCTTGTCCTCGCCGGACCCCCAGGTCAGGCGGACCTCTCCGAAGTTGTTGACGCCGACGGCGCGTCGGCCGAGGAACTTCCCGATGGCCCGACGGAACTGTTCCGGGTCGGGGTTCCCGGGAACTCCCACGGGAAGAATGGCGGCCCAGTCCAGCGCGGTCGGCAGGTCTCCCGCCGCGACGAGGTAGTCACGACGGTGGGCCCAGTCGGGCGGCGGGGTGACGTCGATCAGCGGTGGCGTCGTCTCGAGCTCCAGCACCGGCGGCTCGCCCGCGAGTAGCCACGGCTGCCAGCGAGTCTTCACCCAGGCGGCGGGGAGAACGCTCGGCAGTCCTGTCCGGACCTGCGGTCGCGCGCGCCAGCCGAGCGTCCGCTTGCTCCCGGACTCGGGCAGGCCCCCGTACCCGGCTGCGTGGACGACGTACGTCTTGATCTCTTGGTTCTTGCACGCGCTCGCGGTGAGCTGGGCCGCGACGAGATCGCTCCCGGCCGGGGCCAGTTCGCGGAACGGTCGGTCGCCCCAGTACTGCAGGCGGGTGGTGAACCCGTAGTGCACGTCGCCGCTGAGGAGGACGACGCGCGCTTTGCGACGCCCGTCGGCACCGGGCCTGCCGCGGGCCGCGAGCCGGGTGATCAGAGCCTCGAACGTGCCCCGGTGCAGCTCCCACGTCTCCCGGTCGCCGATGAACGCTCCGTAGGGTCCGGTGCCGACCTTCTCCTGGATCAGCTCCGGAAGCGGGTTCCCGACCACCGGCGCCGGAGCGACGACGAACGAGACCTCGACCGTCTGCTCCCGCGGTGGGAACTGCAGCGCCATCCGTCCGTCCTCGATCAACGCGGGTGGGTCGGACATGCCTCCCGGGAAGGACCGCCAGGTCCGTGCGTCGAGCACGATGAGCTCGTAACGCGGCCCGGTGACCCCGCCCGCCTCGACGTCCGGCCCGGTGACGCGGAAGTTCCAGGTCGGCCAGTCGCTCGGGTGCCGTAACCGGTTGTTCTCGAGGGTCGACTCGAGGATCGGCGTACTGCCGGCCCAGTTGGGGGCGACGGCAAGCAGCCCGGCGCCCCAGCCGCTCTCGAATGCTTCCGGGGTGTTGCCCCAGGCCTGGAACAGCGCGAAAGCCAGGAGCCCGTTCTGCACCACCTGCCTGCCCGCCGGTTTGGTCAGCACTCGCCGGGACCACGCCTGGTTGAGGAACCAGTCGTCGCTGACGTCGTGATCGTCGAAGATCATGTACGTCGGGACGTTGGCGAGCCCGTGCCGCACGTCGGCCAGCGCCGCGCGGAAGCGCGTGACAGCAGCTAGTTCCTCCGCGTAGTACTTGCGTGGATCCTTGCCGTCGACGGTCGTCCCGGGCGGGTGCACGCGGTCGACGGCGGGCAGATCGCCGGCGGCCGGCCACAGGACGGGCGACCACGCGAAAAGGTACATCAGGGCGTACTCGGCGAACGTCAGCAGATGGCTCTTCGCGACCTTGAAATCCGACGAGCTCCCGATACCGACGACCGCCGTCATGCCGGCTTGATCGGTGGCGTAGAGGCCGCGATGCCCCGGCTCCAGTTCCGGCGAGTCGGGTGCGATATCGGGTAGCGCCTCGCCCGGCAGCCCCAGCGCCGTTCGCGCGTCGCGAATCAGGTGGAGCAGCACGTCGGGCACGTCGTCGGCGTAGATCTGGTCGCCGGTGAGGAGCAGGTGGTGGGGGCGTGCGAACGGATCGGTGACGCTGTCGAGCAGCATGGTGTGCAGGGCGGTGAGCGCATCCGCCCCGCCGCCGTGCGACTTCCGGCAGGACCCGTGCACGATGCGCAGCTGTCCGAGCGAGGACGGCGGGAGCGCGAAACTCGGCAGGGTCTTCGAGAAGCCCGCGTACGCGACCGCGGCCATCGCGGTGACTCCACCGGTGGAGGACAGGACGTTCGGCGAGGCCAGCCGCTGGTTGTTCCCGAAGTCCAGGTCGTAGAGGTAGATCTTCCCCGGCTCGAGCACGGCCTGGCTCGACCGGGCGGTGACCGCGACGACGTGCAAGCGTTCGCCCAGCCGCACCGTGGCTCGCTCGCCCCGGAGAAGTGGTACGGCTCCGGCTCCGTCGGCGAACACTTCCACCGCGACCGAGCGGGCCTCCCGAAGGGCGACCCACACGGTGACGGTCCGCGCGTCGGTGCGGCGCAGGATCGGGCCGGCCAGGACCAGCGGGAGCTGACCGAGGCGGCTCTGCAGCGACGTGAACGCCATGGCACCCCTGCCTGGGCGACGCGTCACCCGCGGGGAACACGCCCGATCGAGGGTCGAGTGGAGGCCGGCATTACTGGCTGTGCGGCTGTGCCCGGACGAATTCTTCCGGGGTTCAGCGGCAGCTGTCCAGGCCCCGACCCGCGATTGGCACGGTCAGCGCTGGTCGAACGTCTGGTAGTCGCGGGCCCCCGAGCCCGTGTACACCTGCCGCGGACGGCCGATCTTGGTCGCCGGGTCGGCCATCATCTCGCGCCACTGCGCGATCCAGCCCGGCAGCCGCCCGAGCGCGAAGAGCACGGTGAACATCCGGGTGGGGAAGCCCATCGCCTTGTAGATCAGCCCGGTGTAGAAGTCCACGTTCGGGTAGAGCTTGCGCTCGATGAAGTAGTCGTCGGAGAGCGCGATCTCCTCCAGCTGCACGGCGATGTCCAGCAGCGGGTCGGGACGCTCCATCCGATCGATGACCTCCCGCGCCGCCTTCTTGACAATCGTCGCGCGCGGATCGTAGTTGCGGTACACCCGGTGACCGAAGCCCATCAGGCGGGTACCGGCCGTGCGGTCCTTGACCGCGCGGACGAACGCCGAGACGTCTCCGCCGCTCGCCTGGATCTGGCTCAACATCGTGAGCACTGCCTCGTTGGCGCCACCGTGCAGCGGGCCGAAGAGCGCGTTGACGCCGGCCGACACCGACGCGAAGAGGTTCGCCTGGCTCGACCCGACCAGCCGGACCGTCGACGTGGAGCAGTTCTGCTCGTGGTCGGCGTGCAGGACGAACAGCATGTCCAGCACGCGCGCGTGGACGGGATCGACCTCGTACGGGGTCGTCGGCAGGCCGAACGTCATCCGCAGGAAGTTCTCGACGTACGAGAGGGAGTTGTCCGGGTAGAGCGTCGGGTGCCCGATCGAGTTCTTGTACGAGTGGGCCGCGATCGTGGGGAGCTTCGCGAGCAGGCGCACGGTGGAGATCTCGACCTGCGCGGTGTCGAACGGGTCGAGGCTGTCCTGGTAGAACGTCGAGAGCGCGCTCACCCCGGAGGAGAGCACCGCCATCGGGTGCGCGTCCCGCGGGAAACCGTCGAAGAAGCGCCGCATCTCCTCGCGGAGCAGCGTGTGCTCCTTGATCCGGTCGACGAAGCCACCCAGCTCGGCCTCGGTCGGCAGCTCGCCGTAGATCAGCAGGTAGGCGACCTCGAGGAACGAGGACCGCTCGGCGAGCTGGTCGATGGGGTATCCGCGATAGCGCAGGATGCCGGCCGCGCCGTCGATGTAGGTGATCGCCGAGGTGCACGACGCCGTGTTGACGAACCCGGTGTCGAGGGTGACCTTGCCGGTGCGGCTGAGCAGAGGCCCGATGTCGAGCCCGTCTGCGCCCTCGGTGGCCTTCCGAACCGGTATCGGAAGGCTCTCGTCGCCGAAGCGGAGGTCGAACTCCTCCGATACGTCGTCGGCCTGTTGCGGCTGCCCTGGTCCGGTCATCGGGTCGCTCTCCGGATCGATCGCTCCCGCGGGGTCACCGCGGCGATGGTCCTCTGGCTCGTTCGACGGTGCGGCCGGAGCCAGCTTTGGACTGCAGCTTGGCACCTCGCCCCGGAACGGACCACCGCGGGGCCGTGTTTGTGATTCTGGCCGCCGTCTCTGGACACACGCCGGAAACCCTGCGCACGCCGCGCGGCCTTCCTGTCCGTGTTGTCGCCGAGGCCGCGCCGCTGCCGTGAACGGCTCCTCGGCGGACCGCACCGGCTGCGGCGCGGTCCGCCGATCACCGTCGTCAGGCGGAGTCTTTGACCCGCCATGCGTCGAGGTCGAAGTCCTTGCGGATGAACTTGTTCTCGGCGAGGAACTGCTTGGTGCCGGTGAGCAGGGCCAGGCCCTCCTCGGAGAAGGGTTCCTCCACCCACTGCTCGGGCTTCAGCGACTCCTCGAGGATCTTCTTCGGGAAGCCCTGGATGCTCACCGAGTAGTCGACGAAACCGGCCCAGTCCGCCTTGGCTGCCTTGACCGCCTCGCGGTGGGCGCTCTGCCACGCGTCGACGATGCCCGGCTTGGCCTCGAGGAAGTTCTCGGTGACGACAGCCGAGCTGGTGCCCAGGTACTTCGGGTGGGTCTGCGACGCGAGGTCGATCGACGGGTAGCCCTTCGCCTTGAGCGCGACGTAGTTCGCGATCGGCACCGCGGCCGCGTCCACGTCACCGCGCTCCAGCGCCGCCTCCACGTCGGTGCTGTAGATGTGCACGACCTCGGCCGGCTTCACGTTCGCGTCGGCGAGCGCACCCAGCAGGTACCGGTGGATGTAGGAGCCGGTCTGCACGGCCACCTTCTTACCGGCCAGGTCGGCGACGGAGGCCGGGCCGCCGGACTTCTTGGCGAGGATGCCCGCGTCCAGCTTGATCTGGGACTGTGCGATCAGCCGGGTCGGCTGCCCCGCCCCCTTCGCGACCAGCGCCGGGGTGTCGCCGTAGAGGGCGAGGTCCAGTTCGTCGGCGGCGAGGGCCTGGTTCAGGTCCGGGCCGTTCTGGAACGTGACGACCTTGATGTCGGTGACCCCGAGCGACTCCAGGGCGGGAACGAGCTTGCCCTGCTCGTGCCAGTACCCGATCGGGCCGCTGATCGCGTTGGAGTTGCCGATCGAGCCCACGCGCAGCACGAACTTGTCGCCGGGCGCTGCGGCCTGGGACGCTCCGCCGCACGCACCGGTGGCCAGCAGCGCGGCGGCGGCCACAGCGGCGGCGAGTAACTTTCGGAACATCGTCTCTCTCCTCATGACAACGCTGCGGGGGTGATCCGGGCTCGACCCAGTTCGGGGCCGACGGCCAGGCGGGCGCCGGGCTTGCGCCCGCGCCCCCAGCCGATCTCCCGGCGGTAGCTGCCGAGCAGCCCCGCCTCGGCCAGATGCGCCTCGTCGCGCAGTGGGGAGTCCTCGGGCACCGGATGGGTCAGCGGCGCGACGAACAGCGCATCGGCCGGGCAGTGCGCTTCGCACATGAAGCAGGTCTGGCAGTCGCCCTGCCTGGCGATCACCGGGATCCCGTCGGGCCCGCGGTCGAAGACGTTGGTGGGGCAGACGGCGACGCAGACGTCGCAGGTCACGCAGCGGCTCTCGGAGACCAGTTCGATCATCAGGCGATCGCCAACTCGCGCCCGGTGACCGGCTCGGCTCGGGTCCACAGTGAGTCCAGCCCGCCGACCGCGAGCCGGTGGTACTGGTTCGGGTCCAATTCCGGGAACTCCTCCCGCCGGGCCATGCCACGGCTCTCGGTACGGGCCAGCGCGCTCGTGTACATCCACCGCGCGTGCGCCACCATCGCGGCCGCCTGCCGCAGTCCGGCCAGGTTCCCGCCGTCGGCGACGGCTCCGCCGCGCAGGCTCTCCCAGATCGCGTCCAGTTCGGCCAGCGCCGGCCGTAGCCGGGAGCCGTTGCGCAGGTAGTTCTTGTCGTACGGGTGCACCTCGCGGCGGATCACGTCGATCGCCTCGGCGCGGCCCACGCCCGTCGCCGAGGACGCCGGTCGAATGCCGGTCGCGCCGACGCCGGTGAGCTTGCGCCTGGTGGCGGCCGCGCCCAGTCCGGCGGCGAACGCCGCGGCACCCCGGCCGGCGAACGTGCCGGACGACATCGCCCACGCCGAGTTGTGGCTCCCTCCCCCGGTGAAGCCACCGCACACGAGTTCGCGGGTGGCGGCGTCACCGGCCGCGTACAAGCCGGGGACCGTGGTGGCGCAATCGTCGGCGACGATCCGGATGCCGCCGGTGCCGCGGACCGTGCCCTCGAGCAGCAGCGTGATCGGGAACTTCTCGGCGAACGGATCGATGCCCAGCCGGTCGAACGGAAGGAAGAAGTTCGGCTGGCCCAGCCGCATTTGCTGCTGCTGTGCCGCGGTGGCCTGATCGATCTGGCAGAGGACGGTTCCGGCGCGCAGCAGTTCCTTGGCGATCACGGACCGGCCACCCTGGCTGCCCGCACCCTCGAGCGGGGTGCCGTCGCCTCGGAAGAACGTCGCGAACCCGTAGTAGGCGGTCTTGGTCACCGACGTGAAAGCGGGCGCGATCGCGTACGCGGTGGAGAACTCCATTCCGGACATCTCCGCGCCCGCCTCGGCCGCGAACAGCGCCCCGTCCCCGGTGGCCACGTCACAGCCCAGCGCCTTGCTGAGGAACGCGCACCCGCCGGTGGCGAGCACCACCGCACCCGCACGCACCCGGTAGTCGCTGTTGTGCTGACGCCGGTGCCCGCGCACCCCGGCGACCGTGCCGGTGCCGTCGACCAGCAACTCGTTGACCGGGCTGTGATCGAGGACCGTCACCCCGGCACGCTTGATCCAGGAGCGCATCCGGCGCATGTACTCGGGGCCCTGAACGCCCCGCTTGTGCGGCACGCCGTCGATCACCGGGAACGGGTAGCGGGCCTCGGCTTCGAGGCGGTTCATGTTCTCGTACGTCTGGTCCAGCACCCGGCTCATCCAGCGCCGGTCCTGCAGGAACCCGCCCAGCGCCTCGCGGCTGGCCATCGCCTTCTCGCGCTGGGCCGGGTCGGGCTGCACGTACCAGACGCCGGTGCCGCCGGAGGCCGTCGGACCGCTGGTGCCGCAGTAACCCTTGTCCAGCAGGATCACGTCGGCGCCGGCTTCGGCGGCGGTCAGCGCGGCCCAGGTGCCGGCCGGTCCGCCGCCGACCACGACCACGTCGGCGGTGAGGTCAAGAGTGATCATCGGAATCCTCCGATTCGGTGTTCACGCCCAGCCCGCTGAGCAGCGCGCGGCGCAGTGCGAGTAGTCGGGGGTTGTCGATGACGCGGGGCCGTGGCACGTCGACCACGAACTCCTCGGCGATTCGGCCGTCCCGCAGGAGCAGCGCGCGGTCGGCGAGCAGCAGTGCCTCCTCCACGTCGTGGGTCACCAGCAGCACCGCGGGCCGGTGCTCGGCCCAGAGCCGTGCCACCAAGCCCTGCGCCTTGAGCCGGGTGAGCGCGTCGAGTGCGCCGAACGGCTCGTCGAGGAGCAGCAGCTCAGGGGTGCGGACGAGCGCGCGGGCCAGCGCGACCCGCTGCGATTCACCGCCGGAGAGCGTCCGCGGCCACGCGTCGGCGCGGGCCGCCAGCCCCACCTCGGTCAGCGCGGCGAGCGCCCGGTTCCGCAGGTCGGGGCCGTCCAGGCCGAGCGTGACGTTGCGCCACACCCGGCTCCACGGCATGAGCCGGTGTTCCTGGAACACGACCGCCCGCCGCTGGGGCACGTCGAAGCTGCCGGTAGCGCCCCGATCCAGTCCGGCGAGTGCGCGCAGCAGCGTGCTCTTGCCGGAGCCGCTCGCTCCGAGCAGCGCGACGAACTCGCCGGGCGCGATCGTCAGGTCGACCCCTTCGAGCACGAGGCGCCCGTCGAACTCGCGCCGCGCGTCCTCCACTACGACCGCGGTCATCTCACTCCCCCGCGAATCCGCGACGCCACGCCAGCGCGCGCCGCTCGATCAACCGGACGAACAGGTCGGTGCCGAGGCCGAGCAGGGCGTAGAGCACGAGGACCACGAAGATGACGTCGGTCCGGAGGAACTCGCGCGCATCGTTCATGAGGAATCCGACCCCGCTCGTGGTGGCGGTTTGCTCGGCGACGACCAGGCTCAGCCACCCGATGCCGAGGGCTTGCCGCAGTCCGATCAGGATCTGGGGCAGTGCACCGGGCAGGATGACCCGGCGGATCAGCCCGAACCGGCCCACCCCGCAGGAGCGTGCGGACTCGACGAGCCGCTCGTCGACGCCTCGGATGCCGTGCAGCACGTTGAGGTAGAGCGGGAAGATCGGCCCGATCGCGATCAGAGCGATCTTCGAGGTTTCGCCGATGCCGAACCAGATGATGAAGATCGGTACGAGAGCCAGGTGCGGCAGCATCCGGAGCGCCTGGATCGGGGCGTCGACCAGGTCCTCGGCGAGCCGGAGCAGGCCGGCGGCGAGGCCGAGCAGCAGCCCGGCGGTGAGCCCGATGGCGAGGCCCTTGGCTACCCGGGTCAGCGAGACGCCGAGGTGGTGTGCCAGTTCGCCCGAGCTGATCAGCTCATCGGCGGCGCGGAACACGTCGGCCGGGGACGGTGTCGTGCTGCCGAGCCATCCGGAGCCGGCACCGACGTGCCACAGGATCAGGACGGACAGCAGGCCGACGAGCCGGCGTGCAGGGGTGAGGGCGGTGGCTAAGCGGCGCCAGGGTGGCGGCGCCGCGGGGCTGGTACCGCGGGACGCGGAGGCCGGGACGGCCGGCGGGGTGCGCCGGTCGAGCACGGATGAAGACATGAAGGCTCCTTCGCGTTTCCACGGGAGTCGGAGTGCCTAGAGCCTTAGCCCTGTAATCCTATCTGTCAACTAGGATTCCGGAGATTGGGACGACCGGGGCGCGGGCAGGCGGCGCTTTCCGTCGTCCGGGGCGCCCGGGCCGCGATCCGCGCAGGCACCGAACTGGAGGCGCTCGCCGCACACACCGAATCCCCCGCGCGTTCCGCGCCAACGCCCTCGAGGAGCGGGCGTTGCGATCGCGGGAAGGCCGGACGGCATCGCGGACGTCCTCGTTCCACGATGCGGGCGCTTTCTCACTACTCGAGACAGCTAGTCCGATCCCGCTACTCCTGTGCGCGTTGTCCGCCTTCATGGGGGTTCTACGATGGAATCGAGTCGAACGATGTGGCGCCAGGCTCGTTATCACGAGCTCGGCGCCACATCGTTCGGAGGCAGGTGTTGGCGCTGGGCGAATCCGGGCCGGTTAGGCCGGACGCGTCGACCGGCTAGCAGCGCTTCCACGCGAAGCGATAGGACGCCGACGGCTCATTGGTGCCGTCGCCGATCGTCATCGACGCAGGGGCGCCCGCACGTGCCCCACCCCGGACGGCCACGGCGATGTTGAGATTGATCGGGTAGTTCGCCCGGCACGGCATCCACGCGATCGACGCGGGACGAACCACCCGGCGCAGGTCCCAGGTCGCGATGTACGGGCCAGGGACCGTGCGGTCAGTGGTTGCCGTGTCGGTCCGGCCGACGAACCAGAAGCTCGCACTCGCCGTACCGACCGCGTCCGCGGGGAGCGACGCACGTCCCCGCACCAGAATGTTGTCGACGCCGAAGGTGTACCCACGCGGGGCACTGGCCCGGACCGACACGACGCAGTTCGCGCGCGCAGCGGTGGCGGGTGCACCACCGCCGGTCCGCGCCTGCAGTGCGCCGAAGTTCACGTTGAGCCTGCCCAGGCCGCGCGTCGTGACCTGCGTATCGGCGGCACGGCACCCGGTGCCGTTGATCGACTGGACGACGAACCGCCCGGCCGGTGGATCAACGGTCGACGGGACCGCAGCCGCCGCGTGGGGCGTCGTGAGCCCGCCGGCCAGCAGCGGAGCGGTCAGCGCAACCGCCAGCACACCGAGCGAGGTCTTGTTGCGGAGAGCCTTGTCTGACTGATCGAGCATGTCGATTCGCTCCGTTCGTTTCTGACCTGCCGAGCCGGTCGCCCGGGACGCGCAGCACGCCCCCCGGACGACCAGCAGGATGAGCGACCGCGCTCGCTAGCAAGCACGCCAGGTGACGCCGTAGAGCGTGGTGATCTGGCTGTCGGTGGCGTCCATCGTCATGAGGCTGGTGGTGTTCGGATTGACACTGCCGGCCCGGACGATCAATTGAGAATTGATGTTCAACGGATAGTTGGCTCGGCACGGCATCCACTGCACAGCGGAGATCGGGACCTCGTCGGTGGCCTGCCAGTTGTCCTGGAACGGGCCTCGGTACTCCCGCTGGATGCGACCGGTCATCGGCTGTCCGACGAACCAGTACTGCGTGTCCAGCGTTCCGGTGGCCCCGGCGGCGAGGTCGGCGTAGCCACGGAAGGTGGTGCTTTTGATTCCGAACGTGAAGCCCTGCGGAACGCTGACGCTGACGCCGATGACGCACTGCGCACGCGCCTGGAAGAGGGCAACCCCGCCCCCGTTCTGCGCGGTGTAGTTGCTGTAGGTCACCGTGAACGCGGTTTTGTCGCTGTTGGCGATCACGCTGGTCGTGCCGACCGGGCACCCGGTGCCCCGCACCGACACGGCGCTCATTCCGAAGTGCCCGTCGGGCGGATCGACCGTGCGGACTTGCGCGGTGACCGGCTCGACGGAGGTCAGCATCACCCCCAGCACGCTGAGCACCGCGATCCCGAGCCGTCCGAGCATCGTCATTCTGCGACCAGCCATGGTTCTCCCCCGTGGGCCTGGATGACCCTGTGATGCCACCCAAATGGGCAGGCGGCCGTAGATTACTCAGAATCTAGGGTTAAACATGGACTAGACGTGCGCTTTAGTGCAAACCGGATCAAATGTTGTGTCTATCCGCGACAACGGCGGGAGCCCTGACCGGCGATACTGGCCGGAACGCGTCCCAGCACATCCCGGCACCGCTCTCTCCGGAGGAACCTCATGACCGAAGCACACGTCAGCCTCGACGCCGCGTCGCTGAGTCCGGCGGTGGAGAGGCTGCGCGGTCCGCTGGAGGAGCAGCTGACGTCCGCGCTCCAGAACGCGATCGAGACCGTCGGCGCGGCCTACGCCGGGCAGGACGTCGAGCAGGTGGTGGCGGAGCTGGTGACGCAGACCAAGATGGGCCTGCACCCCGATATCGCGGCCGGTTTCGCGCCCGACCACGACGAACTGCGGTCCGTTGCCCTCGCGATCGTCCGCGAGCGCGGCTGACCGCGCCCGACACACCATCCCTCCGTCAGGACGGTGGCGCCTTTCGTCCGCGGGCGCGGCTCCAGGTGTTCAGGTAGGACTGTGCACCAGCCAGCAACTCGTGGAGAACGTCGTCGCCGCCCAGGCGGTGGACGTCCTCGATCCAGTCGGGCACGAGACCGTAGTGGGCACCACCGTCGGTGTTGACGTCCCAGGTGCGCTGACCAGTTACCTGACGGTCGACCAGCGGTCCGCCGGAGAACGTCCGGAACGGGTAGGTGACCTTGTCGGGCGCGTCGGCTCCCCGAGGCGTCGGGTGACTGCCGAGACCGTTGAAGTCGGACCCGAAGCCCAGCCCGACGCCGTACTGCCGCCGGAGTGCGGCGGTGGCGCCGGCGTCCCTGACGAAGCTCTCGCTGTCCATACCGTAGGAGCCGATGAACCCGCCCAGCGCGTAGAGCCGCTGGATCCAGGCCTGATCCATCCAGCTGTGGCTCGAGATCACCCCGCCGTAGCGCCGGGCCTCCAGCAGGTCGAGTGCGCTCCCGGCGGCCTTGACGCTCATGTGGTCCAGCTCGACCATCATGCCGCGCTTCATCATTCCGCGGAGCGCGTACTCCCCCAGCTCCGTCAGCCCGCGGACGTTGCACTGCGCGCCGCTCGGGTACTTCGGAACGGTCGTCCCCGGCGGCAACCAGTTCTCGATCGCCGGGACCGGGACGCTGCCGATCGGGTTGTCCTTCTGCGGTCCCTTGCAGGCCTCCGTCTGCCACCACGTTCCGGTGGAGACGAACTGGCCGACGTTGAGGATCGTGCCGGTCGCACCCTGATCGAACCGGACGCCGCAGAGCGCGTTGTCGAACTTGTGGCAGAGGAACATGCTCTGCACTCCGAGCGCCTTGAACTCGTCGAGGCCCCGGTCGATGTCGGCGGTTGTGCACCGGGCGAAGTCGAAGGTCTGCTTGCAGCCGAACGGCTCGGACGTCTCGACACCGAGAACCACCGCGAGCTTGCCCGCCTTGATCACTCTGCGGGCGTCGGCCGGCGACGAGACGATCCGGAACCAGCCCTTGCCGGGCCCGCCGTACATCGTGTCGATGTAGGTCTGCAGCTCACGGGTATTCCGCGCCTGCAGGCGGATCGATTCCATCTCGTCGCAGCCGCGGTCGCGCACGTGGATCGTGCAGAGCACCGCGTTGGACGTGAGATTGGTGACCATGACGCGCTGGCCCGCTCGCCAGGCGCGCTCGATCCACGCGTAGTAGTTCTGCTGGTGCGTCAGCGTGGTGTGCGATGGCCAGTCGCGGAACGTCGGCCATCCGACCGGGTCGTGGCGCCCGTCGGAGTCCACTGTGAGGTTCTCCAGGAGAGCGCCACCACCGTCGGGATAGTGCTCCGGGCAGTCCTTGAGCGCGTCGGCGATGCCGCTCGCGGAGAACGGCCGACCACAGATGACCTTCCCGCCGAACGCTTCGTTCGTCATGACGTGGTTGTGGGTGTCCACGAACCCGCGCACCCGTCCCCGCGCGTCCGTGCCTTTGAAGGGCGCACCCGTGACGCCGATCTCGGCGTCGGGGCTGGGCCTGCTCACCGGCTCGTACCACGGGCGTTCGGTCGCGGTCGCGCCACCGCCTCCGGCGAGGAGCGCGCAGATCACCGCCGCCACCGTCGCGATCATCGAGGCGCGTCGTCGTGAGCGCATACGGGCTCCTCACCAAGACCTCTTCGGTGGCGGGCTGTCCGGATCCGACGGCGCGGAGTGTGGCGTGCGTCACAAACTAAGACTTACTGCGCGACCTGGTCAAGCGTCCGAACCGGACTAGCACCACCAGCCACGGTTGCGCGTCGCGGCGGTCTTGACGCAGGCGCGACAGAGGTCCGGCTCGTCCCAGTCGGCGAGCAGGTCGACGTCCTCCACGTCGTCGAACTGGCGGATCTCGTCCTCGGAGAGCCCGAGGACGACGTCGGGCCGGTGGTACGGCAGGACCGGGACGTCGGTCACGTCGGCACCGCACACCGTCCGTCCGGAGCGGACCCGGAGCCGGACCGGGAGATCCTCGGGTATCAGGTGGCGGCGGCCGTCGTCGCCACGGACCAGGTCCTGCTGGTCTTGGAGGTACCCGTACCAGGTGCCCGAGACCGGTCCGAGGAACTCGCACCGCTCGGGATCGTAGAGGCCGTACCACTCGTAGTCGCCGTAGGCATAGCCGACGACCACCCGGATCAGCCGGTCGAGCGGGGCCGGTGGAACGTCGGGCCGCTCGGGCACCGGCTCGCCGCACGGGCGGTCGCGGTAGCCGTCCTCGGCATGATCACGGTAGAGCGGGCCGCCGGTGGCGTTGGTCGTCGTGTGGTGCGTCCCGTACAGCGTGGTGCCGTCCGGGAAACGGAACGTCGCCAGTCGGGTGCCCATGGCTCGAGCATCGGGCACTCCTTCTATATACGCCTCCGTATTAAGCCGCTATGCTGCTCGTTATACGGCACCGTATAGAGGAGGACGCCGCGATGACCACTCGTACAGTGACCAGGCTGAACGTCACCGAGTCCGTTCGTGCGCTCAGTTCACTGGCCGACGCCCACTACGCCGACCACTTTGCCCTCGTCACCGATTCGGCGGCCGACGCAACCCCGGAGCAGTGGGCACGGGCGATGTTCGGCGACGTGCCCAATCCCGGCGAGCGGTTCATCTGGCGCGGCCTGCTCGGCCTTCGCCTCAGCCCCGGGCGATCGCCCGACACCGTCGCCGGTTGGCGCATCGGCGAACGCGGGAACGGCTGGATCCGCCTGGAGACCGCGTCCTGGTTCCTGTCCGCGAACCTCGTCGTGCAAGCCGCCGACGGGCAGGTCTCGCTGGGAACCTTCATCCGCTACGACCGACGACTGGGTGGATGGATCTGGCGTCCGCTGTCCCGCGTGCACCGGCGACTGACGCCGGGTGTCCTCCGCGACGCTGCGACGAAGGTTCGAGCGACCGCCCCCTGACACCGGGCCGTTCGATCGCTTGCTGACCGCCGCGCATCAGAGGCTGCGGACGAAGCAGACCCGATCGAGGCCGGGTCCGTCGTAGTCGGGATGCACAGGCCGGCCGTCGAACGCCACCGGACCTGGCTCCACGTCGAAACCCATCCGCCGATGGAAGGTGTAGGAGCCTGCATTTCCGGGAGAAGTGATCGCCCGCACGACCGTGCGGCCATGAGCTCGGCTGTAATCGAAGAACAGTTGATAGAGGTACCCGCCGAGACCGCCTCCTTGCCATTCCGGCGCTACCCCGACGAAATGAATGTAACTCTCGCCCCGTCGGCTTTCCGAGAGGAACCCGATCAAGAAGCCGACCAACTCGCCGTTCCGTTCCGCGAGGAAGCTCCCCGAGGTGAAGTGCTGAAAATACAAGCGCGGTAGGAGCATTGCGCGCTGCAGGCTTCCCGCACTTCCCTCGAACTCGCCCCACCAATGATCCAGCACGCGGAGAATACGCGGATGATCGTCGGCGAGCGGGTTCCGAATTACTGCGTCACGAAACCTCGATTCGACCATGTGCGGAAATTAGCACGGACCATTGTGGCCAGAACCGGCGCCTGCTGACCTCCGGCGTCGCGCTTATTCGTCAATGCCGACCGGCTCGGTGGTCGGCGAGGCTCCCTGGTGAGATGCCCGTCACAACACGGCGCGGAGTGTCACATCCGCGCCCCGGGATCGCTCTCAGGATGCAATCGCCCAACCGGGAGGTCACACGATGCCCGACACTTCGCCTGGCTCAGCTCCGGCGACGCACCCGACACAGGTCTTCGACGACCACCGCGAGCTGCTGTTCTCCGTGGTCTACAACATGCTCGGCAGCGTCGCCGACGCCGAGGACGTGGTGCAGGAGACCTGGCTGGCGTGGATGAGCAGGAACGCAGTACCGAGCACCGGCCGGATCGAGAACGCTCGCGCCTACCTGGTGCGGATCGCGGTGAACCGGGCTCTCGCCCAGCAGGCCGCCGTGCGCCGCCGCCGGGAGACCTACGTCGGACCGTGGTTGCCCGAGCCGCTGGTGACACCCCTGTCCAGCGCTTCCGACGCCGACGACGCCGCTGACGCGGTCGTCCGTGCCGAGTCGGTGTCGATGGCGCTGCTCGTGGTGCTGGAGACGCTCACTCCGATGGAGCGGGCGGTGTTCGTCCTGCACGAGGTGTTCGGCTACGCGCACGCCGAGATCGCCGGCATCCTCAACCGGACTGACTCGTCGGTACGCCAGCTCGCCCATCGAGCCCGGGAACACGTCCATGCCCGACGGCCCCGGTACGAGCCGGACCCGGGCGTCCGGCGGCAGGTGACCGAACGGTTCCTGGCCGCCGCGCTCGGTGGCGACCTGGACGCTCTCCTGGAGGTCCTGGCGCCGGACGTGACCCTGTGGAGCGACGGGGGCGGTAAGGCCACGGCGGGCCAGTTGCGGCCGGTCCGGGGCAGGAGCCGGGTTGCCCACCTACTCGCCCTCGTCGGCGGCCGGTTCGACAAGCGTCTCGACATCGCGTACCGCAGCGTCAACGGCGATCCCTCGGCGGTGCTCTACGCCGGCGACACCGTCCACGCCGTCCTCGTGCTCGACCTGACACCCGACGGCGACCAGGTGTGCGGGATCTACACGGTCTCCAACCCCGACAAGCTCGCCCACCTCGACTGACGACGAAGGACTACTCACCATGCGAAAACTGGCGTCGCTGCCGAGCGGGCGGGTGGCGAAGTGGGTCATCGTCGCGCTGTGGATCGCCTTGTTGATCCCGGCCTTCCTGCTGGCGGGAAAGCTCGGTGACGTCGAGCAGAACGACAACGCCGCCTGGCTACCCGGCAACGCGGAGTCGACCGCCGTCATCGACCGCGCCGCGAAGTTCCGGCCCACCGACACCGTGCCCGCGATCGTGATCTACGACCGACCCGCCGGTGTCACCCCTGCTGACCTGGCCAAGGCGCGAGCCGACGCGGAAGCGTTCACCGGCATTCCGGACGTCGCGGGGCTGCCCCAGGGCCCTCTGCCCTCCCGGGACGGTAAGGCCATCCAAACGGTGGTGGAGGTGCGGACGGACAAGGAGGGTTGGGAAGGGATCGGGAAGGTCGTCGACGCGATGACCGAAGTGGGCGAAGCCAACGCCAACGGTCTCGGTTTCCACGTCACCGGGCCGGCCGGGTACGCGTCCGACTCGATCAAGGCCTTCAGCAGCGGCGGTGGCCTGACCACGATCACCGCGATCGTGGTGGTCCTCATCCTGCTGCTCACCTACCGCAGCCCGTTGCTGCCACTGTTGCCGCTGCTGACCGCGGGCGGGGCACTGCTGATGTCCGAGGCCGTCATCTATCTGCTGGCGAAACACGCCGGGCTCGTCGTCAACAAACAGACCAGTTTCATCCTGACCGTGCTGGTGTTCGGGGCCGCCACCGACTACGCATTGCTGCTCATCGCCCGGTACCGAGAGGAACTGCGGCGGCAGGAAGACCGGCACGAGGCGATGGCGGAGGCGCTGCGCCGGTCCGGTCCCGCGATCATCGCGAGTGCGGCGACCGTCGCGGTCAGCCTGACGCTGCTGATGCTCGCCACCCTCAACTCCACCCAGGGGCTGGGACCCGCCTGCGCCGTCGGCATCCTCGTCGGACTGCTCGCGATGGTGACGCTCATGCCTGCCCTTCTCGTCATCTGCGGCCGGTGGATCTTCTGGCCGGTCAAGCCGACGTACGGAGCGGTCGAGGAGAGCAAGGCGGGCATCTGGACGCGGCTCGGGACGGCGGTGTCGGGCCGCCCGCGGCTCGTGTGGGTCGGCACCGCACTCGCGCTCGGCGTCATGGCGATCGGGGTGATCGGGCTCAAGGCTGACGGGCTCGCCAACTCCGACCAGTTCACCAACGAACCGCAGATGGCCGTCGGTGAGCAGATTCAGTCCAGGCACTTCCCGGCTGGGTCGGGTGACCCGCTCTACGTCGTCGCCGAGGCCACCACCGCGGAGCAGGTCCGAACCGTTCTGTCCGAGGTACCCGGAGTCGTGGCGGTCTCTCCGCCGCTGATCGAAGACGGCGACGCGCTCCTCGTCGGTGAGCTCGCCGGTCCCGCCGGTAGCGAGGCCGCGATCCGCGCGGTCGAACAGGCCAGATCTGCCGTCCACCGGATCGACGGTGCGGACGCCCAGGTCGGAGGCAGTACGGCGATCAGCCTGGACACGCAGGACGCAGCGGCCCGCGACTCCGAAGTGATCATCCCCGCCGTCCTGGTCACCGTCTTCCTGATCCTCGTGCTGCTGCTGCGTGCGATCGTCGCACCCCTGCTGCTCATCGCGACGGTGGTCCTGTCGTTCGCAGCCGCCCTCGGCGTCAGCAGCCTGGTGTTCAACCACCTCTTCGGCTTCGCCGGGGCGGAGGCCTCGTTCCCTCTCCTGACGTTCGTGTTCCTGGTCGCCCTCGGCATCGACTACAACATCTTCCTCGTCACCCGCGTGCGTGAAGAGGCCCTTCGGCACGGCACCCGACGCGGCGCTCTCCAGGGCTTGTCCGCCACCGGCGGCGTCATCACCTCAGCGGGACTGGTGCTGGCCGGAACCTTCGCGGCGATGGCGTCGCTGCCGCTCGTGTTCGCGGCCGAACTCGGATTTGCGGTCGCCTTCGGCGTCCTGCTGGACACCTTGATCGTCCGTTCGATCCTGGTCACCGCCCTGACCCTCGATGTGGGCTGGTGGATGTGGTGGCCCAGCCAGCTCTCTCGGCGTCCCGATGATCCGCCGCCCCCGACGGACGAGCTCGACCGTGCACCGGCTCTCGCCGGTCAGTGATCAGCGTCCGGACCGGGTCGGTGGAGGCGAACGGGCTGCGGACGGTGGTCAGCTCGGAGGCGCGGCGGTACGCCGACGGCGGGGAGGCTTGACCGGCGTCAGACCGTGCAGGATCTGGGCGACCGCCGCGCCGGCAACGGCGTCGGCGGTCGCCCCGTCGTGCTGGACGCGGCGGGCTGCGGCGTCCACCACCGCTTGGACGAGTTCGGCTCGCAGCTCCGGGTCGGGTACGCCCGCTCTGGTGAGGACGTCGGCGAGCGGTGTGATCACGGCGCCGTGTCCGTCGAGGATGCGCTGGACGTCGGTGGCGGGTAGCGACTGAACCGCGAGCGTGCTTACGGTGGCGTGGCGGGGATCGCGCATCATCTCGATCTGGACGTGCACATAGGCGCGGATCTGGGCAGCGAGGTCGGGGCCGGCCTCGTCCAGGGCCTGCCGGACGGTCTCCGCGGCGCGGGGCAGTTCGTCCTCGACGATCGCCGCCACCAGGCTCTCGCGGGAGCGGAAGTACTCGTACAGGCCCGGCCGGGACAGACCGGCTCGGCGGGCCAACGCGGCCAGGGTGAGGGCCGCGGGCCCCTCCTCGACGACGAGATCACGTGCCGCGTCGAGCAGCACCGCGAGCTGCCGAGAGCGGTGCTCCGCAACGGTCGGCGCGGTGATCCGAGGCACATCGGCAGTCTAGTCATGCCACTAGCTCATACCTTGTTTTACCGACACCTCGTTGGTAACTTGTCGACGCTGCGTCGGTAAAACTCTGCCTGGAGGTGTCGTGACCGGTCCTTCCGTCCGCATCAAGCGCCTAGCCCTCGGCCTCGTGACCGGGTGGCTGGTGCTGGCGGCGATCGCACCGATGCTGGCCCCCACGACGGACGAGGTGACCGACAACGAGGGTCCCGGCGCCGCGCCCGCGACGGCCGAGTCGGTACGGGCCACGCAGCTGCTGGCCGAAGCGTTTCCGGACGGCGCCGGCACTCCGGCGATCGTGGTGCTGCGCAATCCCACCGGCCTGACCGACCGCGACCTGGCCGAGGTCCGGCGGATCACCGAGCGGTTGACCGGTGACGGCCGACCGGCCGGCGTGCGGGGTGTGGTGTCGGTCGCGACCAGCTCCGAGGCGGCCGGCCTGCGGTCCGCGGACGGCACCACGACGATGATCGTCACCGGGATCGAGCTCGACCCGGCCGACCCGGCCTTCGGCGACACCGTCGAGGCGATCAGGACCATCGCCGGCGACGGCACCGGAGACCTGGAAATTCTGGTCACCGGGCCGGCGGGCGTCATCCGCGACAGCGTGACCGTGTTCCGCCAAGCGGACACCACCCTGCTGACGGTCACCGTCGGACTCGTCCTGATGCTCCTGCTGGTGATCTACCGGTCACCCGTGCTGGCTGCGGTGCCGTTGCTGGCGGTCGGCGTGGCGATGGCGGTCACCAGCGCGATCGGCGCGGTGCTCGCCCGCGCCGGGGTGGTCAGCGTCAGCGAGATGACCGCCTCGATCGGAACCGTCCTGCTCTTCGGCGTGGGCACCGACTACTGCCTGTTCCTGATCATGAGGTACCGCGAGGAGCTCGCCGGCGCCCCGGACCGTTACGCCGCGATGGCCGTCGCACTTCGCCGGGTCGGTCCGGCGATCGTGTTCAGCGCCGCCACCGTGATCGTCGGCCTGCTCACCCTGCTCGCCGCCGACCTTCCCGCCTACCGGTCGCTCGGCCCCTACCTGGCCGTCTCCGTCGCGGTGATGCTCGTCGTCGCGGTGACCTTCGTCCCCGCGCTGGTACTGCTGCTGGGCCGGTACGCGTTCTGGCCGCTCAAGACACACACCCGGACGGTGGCGACGTCTTCTCCGTGGGGCCGGGTCGCCACTGTGGTCATCCGACGCCCGGCACTCACCGCCGCCGCCTGCCTCGCTGTGCTGGCCGCGCTCTCCGCCGGTCTGGTCGGCTACCGGGAAAGCTACGACGCGATCGCCGGCTTCCGGGCCCAGACGGACTCCGCCAGGGGCCAACAGGTGCTCAGCGACGCGTTCCCGGCCGGCCGACTCGCACCCACCCACGTCGTCCTGGACGCGCGCACCGCTCTCCACCCCCATCTCGACGCGGTCGAGCAGCTCAGCGCACGGATCGCGGCCATCCCCGGCGTCCGGCAGGTCACCGGCCCCACCCGACCCGGCGGCACCGCGCCGGACGGGCCGGCCAGCCTCACCGCCCTGGCCGACGGCGCCGGACGGTCCTACCTGTCCCCGGACGGACGCACCGCCCGGTTGGACGTCGTCTACGCCGACGACCCGTACCACCCGGCAGCACTGGACCGGACCGGGCAGCTACGCAACATCGTGCACACCGCCACCGCCGCCACCCTGCCCTCCGTCGAGGTCCTGGTCGGCGGGGAGAGCGCCGCCGCGCTGGACCGCCGCACCGCCGCCACCCGGGACGCCACGATCATCGCGATCCTCCTGCTCGGGCTGATCACGATCCTCATCGCGGCGTTGCTGCGCTCCGTGCTGGCACCCCTGTACCTGGTCGCCACGATGGTGGCTTCGTTCCTCGCCGCTCTGGGAGCCACCGTGCTCACCGCCGTCGTTCTCGGCGGTCGAGCCGGCATCGCCGAGGGCGCTGCCCTGTACATCTTCGTGTTCCTGGTCGCGCTCGGCGTCGACTACAACATCCTGCTCGCCACCCGGATCCGCGAGGAGACCGCCGCACACGGCACCACCGAGGGACTGCGCCTCGCCCTGACCCGGACCGGAGGCGTCATCACCTCGGCCGGACTCATCCTCGCCGGCACCTTCGCGGTACTCATGACCCAACCGTTGGACACCCTGTTCCAGTTCGGCTTCGCGCTCGCGTTCGGCATCCTGCTGGACACCTTCCTCGTCCGAGGGCTACTCGTGCCCGCGATCGTCCGCCTGACCGGCCGGTCCAGTTGGTGGCCCGGCCGACCGGCACCCGACCGATCGGTGGCCCACCTCGTCCGCACCACCACGACCACCACAGCCAACAAATGAGGGATCGAAAGGCCTGCGCGTGCGTGAACACGTCCGGAGTCGGACATGACAGTCAGCGACCCCCTCGTGGCATTGACCTGTCTTGCGGTCCTCGGCCATGCGCACTGGTTCTTCGGCAACCTGTACGAGGCGATCGTGCTCGCGCCAGGCTGGCGATCGATGGCCGACGAACCGCTCAGTGTGGGGGGTGGTGTACTCGCGCCTGGAAGCCCGGTCCGCTACTACGTCCCGATCACCCCGCTCACCGTCCTGGTGACCGTCTCCGCCGGGATAGCCGGCTGGCGCACCCCGGACGGACCCCATCCCGCGCTCGGGCTGGGGGTCGCATTGTCCTTGATCAGCGCCGCTGTCACCGGCTACATCGTGGCTCGGGTCAACCTTCCGCTGTTCTTCGTCGCCGACACACCAGCGGAGCAGAAAGTCATGCTGGCGCGGCGCTGGGCCAGGCTGAACTACATCCGCCTGACGACGCTCGGCGCCACCGGCACCCTCTTGGTCTGGGCGCTCACGCAGGCGTCGACGCGATGATCCCTTCCACCGGGACTCAAGCGGCCGCCACCGGACACGGGGACTTCCGCGCCGCCTTCCCCGCGCTGCGGCGGATCATCTGGCTGGACACTCCGGCCGCGCCACCCGCGGCCGCGCCGGTCGCGGCGGCGCTGCAGAAGGCCGTCGCGGACTGGTCGTCGGGTGAGTTCGATTGGCCGGCGTGGGACAACGCCATCGACGACGCACGCCAGCGCTTCGCATGCCTACTGAGCGTCCAACCCGAAACCGTGGCCGGAGTGGGATCGCTCGCGGAGGCGGCCTCCGCCGTAGCGAACTCGCTGCCGCCGGGGCGGGTCGTGCTCGGGGAGAACGAATTCCGCAGCAACTTGCTGCCCTGGCAGGACCGGCACGAGGTGGTGCCGGTGCCCTCGCGCGACGGCGTTACCCGCACCGAAGATTTGATCGCGGCGCTGGACGAGCGCTGCGACCTGCTCGTGGTTAGCGAGGTGACCACCTGGGCGGGAGAACGGCTCGACCTGCCCGCGTTGCGCGCGGCGACAGATGCCGTCGGAGCCCGGCTGTTCGTCAACCTCACCCAGTCCTGCGGGGTGTTGCCGCACGATCCGGCCGTTGTCCGTGCGGACTACCTGGCCGTACACGGCTACAAGTGGATGCTCTGCCCACGCGGGGCGGCCTGGCTGGTCGCCCGCCCCGACCGGGTGGAACAACTGCGGCCGCTGAGCCCCAACTGGCACTCCACCGGTGTCCCCCGAGGCTACTTCGGTGCCGCCGCACTGGCCCCCGACGCGTCCCGCTGCGACTCGTCACCGGCCTGGTTCTCGTGGGTCGGGGCGGTCGCGGCCCTCGAACTTCTCACGACCCTCGACCCGAGGGCCGTTGAGCAACACTGCCTGCACCTCGCGCAGCTGCTCGTCGAGGGCGCCGCGGACCTCGGCCTGACGCCGTGCGGCAGCGGGTCCCAGATCGTCGCTGTCCGCGTCGACGATCCCGCGAGGGTCGCACACACGTTGGCGCGGCGAGGGATCCGCGCGAGCACGCACGGCGACCGGGTCCGGTTCGGCGTCCACTACTTCACCAACGACGACGACATCCACGCCGTGCTCAACGCGCTCCGCGCGGCCGCCGTCGGGCCACCTTGAGATCGCTGTGCCCTCCCGGCGCAACACCGCGAAGGCACAGCGGCCGATCACCTCAGCAGCCCCTCCCGTACCGTCAGCGGTACCGCCGCGACGCCGGCGGAGGACTGCTGGTCGGTGTTTCACCATTACGCGCAAAATGAGAACCGCTGTTCACTAGAGTGAACGCCTGATTGCCCGCGACAGCACTGCTGAGTCGTCGTGCGGCATCCAACTGTTCCGCAATAGATTGGTGGACGCCCGAGCATGGAGATCCACGGCGCAAGCGCCATCGTCACCGGTGGCGCGTCAGGCATCGGTGCCGCCGCCGCCCGCCAGCTGGCCGCGAAGGGGGCGACCGTCGTGGTCGCCGACCTGCAGGCCGACAAGGGCGAGGCACTCGCGAAGGACATCGGCGGCGTCTTCGTCCGGGTCGACGTCACCGACACCGACCAGATCAAGGCGGCCGTGAACGCCGCGACCGAGCTCGCCCCGCTGCGCGCGGTCGTCAACTCCGCGGGCATCGGCTGGGCGCAGCGCACCGTCGGGCGCGACGGCGCGTTCGACTCCGCCCACGACCTCGAAGCCTTCCGCAAGGTGATCGCGATCAACCTGATCGGCACCTTCGACGTCGTGCGGCTGGCCGCGACCGCGATGAGCCGCAACGAGCCCGACGCCGACGGCTCCCGGGGCTCCATCGTCAACCTCGCGTCGGTAGCCGCGTTCGACGGGCAGATCGGCCAGGCGTCGTACTCCGCCTCGAAGGGTGGCGTCGTCGGGATGACGCTTCCGGTTGCCCGCGACCTGTCCGCTGTCGGCGTGCGCCTCAACACCGTCGCACCCGGGCTGATCGACACCCCGATCTACGGCGAAGGCGAAGGCGCCGAGGCGTTCAAGGCCAAGCTCGGGCAGAGCGTGCTCTTCCCCAAACGGCTCGGTACCGCTGACGAGCTCGCCCGCATGGTCGTCGAGGTGCTCACCAACAGCTACATGAACGCCGAGGTCATCCGCGTCGACGGCGGCATCAGGATGCCCCCCAAGTAGACCCGGCGCATCTAGCGGTCCTGACGTCGGTCGGAGGCCCCCTCGGACCGACGTCGGGACTGCGATGATTTCGGAGCCCCGGCGGAGTCGAACCCGGTGACAGCCCCAACCACCGGAGGACTCCGTGAGCACGAAGACCGACACCCGCGCCGCGCTGTGGGCGGCCACGCACGCCGAGCGTGCCGCGCTGGCCGAGGACCTCGCCGACCTCGCCGACGCCCAGTGGGCCCGGCAGACGCT
Source organism: Cryptosporangium minutisporangium (assembly GCF_039536245.1). Lineage (NCBI taxonomy): Bacteria > Bacillati > Actinomycetota > Actinomycetes > Cryptosporangiales > Cryptosporangiaceae > Cryptosporangium > Cryptosporangium minutisporangium. Next base: position 182,103 of record NZ_BAAAYN010000023.1, read on the forward strand.
CTGCGGACGCTGGACCGTCGAAGAGGTCGTCGCGCACCTCACGGCCGCGGCCAGCATCGGCACGGCGCGATGGCTGGTCAGCATCGTGGGCGCTCGGTTCGACGCCGACCGGCACAACGACCGGCGCCTCGCCGAGCACCGCGGCGCCACCCACGCGGAGACCCTCGAGCGCTTCCGGGCCGTGGTCACCAGCACCACCGCCGCGACCGGGGACACCGCCGCCTGGCTCGGCGAAGTCGTCGTCCACGCCCAGGACATCCGCCGCCCGCTCGGGCTCCCCCGCACCCCGCCGGTCGAGTCCGTCACCCCGGTCGCGCGCTTCTTCACGGCCCGGAACTTCACCGTCGCCAGCCGCACCGCAGCGGCCGGCCTCCGCCTGGAGGCGACAGACGGCCCGTTCGCCGCCGGCACCGGCCCCCTGGTCAGCGGCACCACACTCGCGCTGACGATGGCCCTGGCCGGCCGCGCCGCGTACTGCGACGACCTCACCGGTCCGGGCGTCGCCACTCTCCGGGGCCGCTGCGGGCCGCAATGACGGTCGCGGCCTACGTCTAGCGCGCCGTCGGCGGCCGAGCGGACGCCTCGACCCTCAGCGGAGGACCGCCGCGTGCCGGTGCGCCTGCTCCGTGACGACGGTCAGGAACGCCGTGAGCGCGGGGGCCGACGGGCCCTCCCGGACGATGACCACCAGCCGGCGCCTCAGCCTGACCTCCGCGATGTCGTGGATGACCACGGCGGGATCACCCACGGTGGGCAGCGTCAGCGCCGGAAGCAGCGCTACCGCTCCGGTCGTGCGTACGAGTTCGAGCTGGACGTCCGCGTCGTTGGAGCGATGGCGCACGTCCGGCTCGTAACCGCCGATGGATCGACAACTCCCGACCACCATCTCGTGGTGGCCGGTGCCTCGGCCGGAGGCCACCCAGACGTCGTCCCGGAGCTCGGACAACGCGACCGGACCGTCGCGCCCGGCCAGCCGATGACCCGCCGAGAGGACCAGCTTCAAGGGCTCTTCGAGGAGCAGCGTGAACCGCAGCCCCGCCGGGCGAGGGCGCGGGTGACCGTCGTACTCGTCGCTGATCACGAGATCGATCGACCCGAGCCGCAGCCCCGGCAACGCCTGCTCGAGTTCGAGCTCGCTGATCTCGGTGCGTACCCGGGGATGCCGGCTCCTCATGTCCGCGACCGCGGGAATCAGCAGCCGGCGCGTCGCGGACTGCAGGCCACTGGCGCGCACGGTGCCTCGCACCTCAGCGCCGAGCGCGGCCAGGTCGGTCACCGCGGCCTCGGCCGCCGCCAGGAGGACACCGGCGTGCTGCGCGAGCAGACGTCCCGCCTCGGTGAGCCGCACGCCCCGCCCGGCCTTCTCCAGCAGGCGCGCGCCGACCTCCTTCTCCAACACGCTGAGCTGCTGGGACACCGACGACGGGCTGTAGCCCAACGCCGACGCGACCGCGCCCAGCGTGCCCCTCTCCTGTAGTTCGCGGAGCAACCGGAGCCTCCGCAGATCCAGGTCCATCATTCGGAAAACCTATCGAATGAACCCCGGAAATCATCGCTGGACCCGAAGTATCCGGGCGACGATGCTCGACGGCATGGGTATTGCTCTCTGCCTGCTGTCCGCCGCGTGCTTCGGCGCCATGGCGATCTTCGGGAAGCTCGCCTACGCCGCAGACGTCTCGCCCGCCGCACTGCTCCTGGTGCGCTTCGGTCTCGCCGCCGCGCTGCTCTGGGCGCTGCTGCTACTGCGGCCCGGACTGCGCCGGAGCCCGGGGAGCCCCGAGCGGACGACTGACTCGGTCCTGAGCACCCCCACGCTGCTGGCAACGTGCCTCGGTCTGGGTGCCGTCGGGTACGCCGCCCAGGCGAGCCTGTACTTCGCGGCCCTGGAGCTCATGGACGCCTCGGTGCTGTCGTTGATCTTCTACACATACCCACTGCTGGTCACTCTCGTGGCGGTGCTGCTCGGCCGGGACCGCCTGACGCCTGGCCGGTGCGCCGCGCTGGTCGCCGCCTCTTGCGGGACGCTGCTGGTCCTGATCGGAGCCGGAAGCGTCGACCTCCACCCACTCGGCGCGGCCCTGGCGTTCGGTACGGCGGCCACCTACACCGTCTACATCCTCGTCGCGGACACCGTCGTGGGGCGAGTGCCTGCGGTGGTACTGGCGGCGCTGGTGATGACCGGCGCCACCGTGACGATGACCGCTCGCACTCTGGTGACGGGCGGGGTGGACCTCGGCTTCGGAGTGCAGGGCTGGTTCTGGCTCGCGTGCATCGCGGTCGTCTCCACCGTCGTGGCGATGCTGACGTTCTTCGCCGGCCTGCGGCGGACGGGTCCCTCGACCGCGGCGATCCTGTCGACGTTCGAACCGGTCGTCACCACGACGCTGGCGGCGCTCACGCTCGGCGAGCTCCTGACACCGTTGCAGCTGACGGGCGGACTGCTCGTGCTGTCCTCCGTCGCCGTGCTGCAACTGCGCGGAAAGCGTCCCGACCGGCCCAGCGACGTCCCTGTCCCGGCGTCAAAGCAGCCGGTGGGCGTGGGCTGATCGGGCCTCCGCGGCCGTTGTGCCGTAACACGAGTAACCTCCGTTTCTCAGCCACCGACCGAACGGGGTTCGCGCGTGATCCGCTGGGGTGTTGCAGGTCCGGGTGCTATCGCTGCCGGGTTCGCCGAAGCCATGACGATGGTCGACGACGGGCGGATCGTCGCCGTCGCGTCCCGTTCGGCGGAGCGAGCCAACGCATTCGGCGACCGCTTCGATGTCCCCACCCGGTACGACGACTACGCAGCGCTCGCCGCCGACCCCAACGTCGACGTCGTCTACATCGCGACGCCGCAGTCGCGCCACGAGGCCGACACCCTGACCTACCTCGACGCCGGGAAGCACGTCCTCTGCGAGAAGCCGTTCGCGCTCAACGCGGAGCAGGCCCGACGCATGGCGGCGGCCGCGCGCGAGCGCGGACTGTTCCTGATGGAGGCGATCTGGAGCCGCTTCCTCCCGGCCTATCGGACCCTCGCCGAGATTCTGGCCGAGGGTCGGATCGGAGAACCGCTCCTGGTGGAGGCCGACTTCGGCTTCCGCATGCCGGTCGACGCCACCCACCGTCTGTTCGACCCGGCTCTCGACGGCGGCGCCCTCCTGGATCTCGGCATCTATCCGGTGCAGCTCAGCTCGCTGGTGCTCGGCCCGGTCGAGAAGGTGGTGGCGGACGGCGTTCTCGGCGAAACCGGCGTCGACGAGCAGGTCGCCGCGATCCTGCACCATGCCGGCGGCAAGCTCGGCGTCGTCAAGGCCGCGATCCGCGTCGGCATGGCCTGCACGGCCCGTATCACCGGCACCGACGGGTGGATCGCGCTGCCCGCGTTCATGCACTGCCCCGACTCGCTCACTGTTCAGACGCTCGCCGGCCTCGAGCAGAACGACGCGTCCTACCTGGGCAACGGATTGCGGTTCGAGATCGCCGAGGTGCACCGCTGCCTCGCCGCAGGCCTCAGCGAGAGCCCGACGATGCCGCTCGACGACACGATCGGCCTCGCCACGACGCTCGACGCCATCCGCGGCCACCTCACCTGAGACGGCCGTCGGCAACCCGTGCTCGGCGCTCGAGAGTGTTACGAGCCGTACGTTCGTGATGTCGGTGATGTAACCAACCGTTCCTCTTCCGCCTCCGACCCTGTGGACGTCGATACGTCACTCTCACGGGGGTCCATGTGAACGCCGCTCCGCTCTCCACCGCGCCCACACGCCCGATGCGTCCGCCGACACCGGCGCTGATCGCGATCGTGTTGCTCACGCTCGCTTCGGTCTATCTCGCCTTCTGGCTTCTGCTGCGCGGCGACCTGATCGGGCTCTTTCCGCTCGCCTTCGGCGTCCTGTGGGTCCTGGTACTCAAGGGACTCTGGCAGGGCGGACACGGCGCGTTCACGATCGCGCTCGTCCTCGCCGCGCTGAATATCTTGTCGGCGTTGATCGACGGAGCGTCCGCCGTCGTTCCCGGTGGCGATTCCTCGGGCAGCGGGGTGTGGCCGGGAAACGGCGCGATCTCGCTCATCCAGCTCGCGCTCGGCGTCGCCGTGGTGTTGTTGCTTCTGGCCCGGAGCAGCCGGGCGTTCTACGCGCGCCGATGACCGACGCCCGGGCAGGCGATAGCTGCGGCGCCTGCCCTCACCATGGCTTCGGGATGAACCAGCCGACGATCACGCTGAGCACCGCCTTGCCAACCTCTCGGACGAAGCCGAGCGCCCGGCGGATCAGCGTGTTCATCCAGCTATGGTTCTTAGTGTCGATCGCATTTACGAGATCATCACGGTACTGCCGATTCGTACGCATATTGTAAGCGACGGCGTCGAGGATGTCGTCGTCGGAAAGGCTTCCCATCGCTTCTACCGCCCCAACCCGATCGTATCGAGATCGAATTCCACTCCGCCCTTTGTCTTGTCGAAGACCACGATGTTGCCGTACTTGGTTGCGACATCCACTGGGACGGAAGTCAGCACCTCGGTATTTCCGAGAATTCGCTGGAAACGACCGATTGCATCCTCTCCGAGCCGATTCACCGTAGAAATCAGAAGCGGTAGCAGGTTATATCTGAACAGCGCGGAGCAAGGGATCACCCGCTGGTTGTCGCGCAACCGCTCAAAAACATCTGCCCAGCGTGGGTGCTTCCCGCTGAACTCCGCGCACAGTTCGTCGGTCATGAGGCCGGAATACCGCACGTGGAACTGATCGTGCTCGAATCCCGGCGCAACCAAGCAGAATCCCTCGGGAACGAATGTCTCGGTCAAACCAAGAATTCCGAAGGGCCGAACCAGCATCTCCTGGTAAAACTCGGCCTTCTCCTGCATCCTCGCCCGGATTCTCGAGCTCGGCCCGAATGTGCCACTCTTCCCCTCGCGGAAGTAGATCCACGGTGGTGGCGTGAGCAAGTCGACCTTAGTGAGAACGAACGAGATCTTTGCGATCAGGAGCTGCTTCTCTTCAGGATCCGAAGCCGTGGAGACCAGTTCCCGCAAGGCGATGGAGTCGAAGGCCGTCGAGCGTGTATCTGCATGTATTGCCCACAGCACGATGTCCGCTTCGACCAACTTTTCGCGATACAGATCCAGGTAACCAGCATCGGCAGAATCGGACTCACCGATCCCTGGCATGTCCCAGAAAGTCATGGGGTGCCCAGTGGCACCGCGCACGCTGACGGGCTCGGGAAGCTTGGTGGTCGGCCGCACGTCGCCAACGTTCAAACTAGTACCGAATAACGCGTTGAGTAGCGACGACTTGCCGACGCCAGTCTGCCCCATTATGGCGACAGTCAGCGGTCTGCTCGACGCTTGTTCGACCATGCCGGCCAATCGCTGGCGTTCCTCGGCACCCAGTTGACTAGCATCGGAAAGTTGAGACACACAGATCCCCCCAATAAATGGCAGCTAGAATCGCGCAGCACCTCGGCGGTCCACCTATCCCCCGGCAGCCGCCCTATCGCGCGAAAATCGTGAAGTTGGCAACGACCATCGCAATGAACATAAGGAAGCCAGCTATCGCGAGAACCCCGAGACAGCCTATGCAGCCTTCCAGTCCACCCTCCGAAGGGGTGGACGGCTGAAGTCCATGGTCCTCCCAATACCCCATCACGTCCCTCCCAATTGGAGGTTAGACTCAAGCGGACGAGCGCGCTGCAGTCCGCTTGGTGGTCAAACCCGTGAGGAACCCGGAAACGACAGTGATCCGGCTTTCCGCTCTGCCATGGCCTACTGAGAGACCCCGAATGGGGGCCAACTCGTGCGCACGCCTTGGTATCGGCCGCCTGAGATTCTAGGGTTCAGCCTTACGGGGTGATTCGAGGGGGGAAAATGTCTGAATCAGGGTACGACGTATCCGGACTTCGACACGGCGGCGGCTGGCGGCACGGTCGACCGGAAGGGCTCGGCCAAATCGATCTCGGTGGCGCCAAGACAACGTCCGACTACCAGATCCCAATGGATACCCGGCCGCGCAACGGGCTGGCGACGGCGTCACTGATCGTTGCAATCTTCCTTTGGCCGCTCGGTCTCATCCTAGCCGTCCTTGCCTTGCGCCAGATCAAAGAACGAGGCGAGCGCGGCACCGGGATGGCGGTCATGGCGCTGATTCTCAGCCTGCTCTCGATAACCCTCCTTGTGACCATGGTTGTTGGTTACGTCCATGTCGCAGGGAAGTGACCGGCCGATTCTGCCCTGGCTAGTACCGCTCCGCGTGGCGGCTGAAGCCACGTTTCCAGCGGCCGCGAGCGACGTCGGCGGCGGCTGCGCTCAGCACTCACCAGGGCCAGTCGAGCTCCAGCTCGCGGGTGACCTCGCCAGGCCACACGACGAAGACCGGGTCGCCCGAGTGATCGAAGAGCAGCTGAGGACCGGCACTCGACGCCAACGCGCACGCCGCACGCATCACCGCGGCAGCGCTCGGCTTCCGGAACGTCACTGTCTCAACCGGCACATCGGCCGGTATCGGCGGCAGGCTACTGGTCTGTCCGGTGGCGTAGAGGCTGACCTCTCCCAGGTCCAGTCCTCCGACGCTCGCGCAGGTGGTCGGCTCCGGACACTCCGGTAAGCGTGTGCCCGCGTCTTCATCGATGACTTCGAACCAGTTGGTCCCGTGGCAGCCCGCCAACCGGAAGGCGTCCAAAACCTCGGCGACGGTCGGGAGGGGTCGCGGCAGGGGGATCTCGTCAGGCAGTCCTCGCGTAGACGTCGCGGACGCGAGCCATTCCGCGAGGCCGTCCCGGGCGAGGCTGTGGAGAGGAACCATGAAGAGCGACCAACTCACCGCCGGAGTGTCCCATCAGCCTTTTCAGAAGCAGAACTCGCCGACCCAGAAACTCGGGCGGAGGCCGGCGACGACCGCTACCAGAAGCGGGCTCACTGCGATCACCCCGGCCAGAAGCGTGCGTCCGGGCAGCTTGGAGCGGACGGCGCCGAATATCCACGGCACCAGGCCCGCTGCGGCCGCGACCAGGAGCGTCACCTCTCCGGCGATTATCTGCGTTCGGTAGGCGGGTTCCGAACACGTCGAGCTCACCACGAACGTCACCATCACCATCGCCACCCAGGCCGCCCATATCTCTACGAGCACCAGCAGTGTCACGACCAGCCAGACACCCGGCGACCACGCTCGGGAATGGTCAGTGCCGCTCATGACAGAGGAGGATGCCGTGGATCGCGCGGCGCCGTCGAGGTTCAGCTGACGTGCTGCTGAGCCGAGTTCCACCACACCAGATTGGCGGCCGCCTGGGCCACCGGCTCGATGATCTCCCACCCCTCGGCGATCAGGCCGTCCTCGACCCGCCAGATGTCGACGACGGTGATCTCCGGTCCAGGGCCGGGAAGCCAGCGCCGCGAGTGGACGACCACGTGATCTCCGTCGGCCAGTAGTTGGAGGACCTCGACCTGCATGTCGGCGAGCGGCACGAGGGCGGCACGGACCGCGGCGAGCCATTCGGTCTTGGTCGAGGTAGTCGAGTCCGGCCGGTGATGGACGAAGCCGTCGCTGAGGAAGGGGGCGAGCGCATCGGCGTCGTGGGTCTCGATCAGTCCCGCCAGCGCCTGTTGGACGAGGATCTTGTTCTCGGTAGTCACCAGCGCAGTGTTTCGACGGTCGCTCCGAATGTCGATGAAATGGCAGTTCATGGCGCTGAGCTCGGCCCTGAGTACGCTTCCGGAGCGTGCACACGGTAGGTGAACTCTTGCGGCAGTGGCGGCAGCACCGCGGGCTCAGTCAGCTGGACCTCGCGATCGCTGCGGATGTCTCGGCTCGTCACGTCAGCCTGGTCGAGACGGGCAAGTCCCGGCCGAGCGCCGACATGGTCGTCCGGCTCGCGGATCAGCTCCACGTACCGCTGCGCGACCGCAACCGGCTATTGCTCGCGGCCGGCTTCGCGCCCCGGTACACCGAGCGTCCGCTCGACGACGTCGCGTTGTCGGCGGCCAGCGACGCCATTCGCCGGGTGCTGCGCGCACACGAGCCCTATCCCGCGCTGGTCTTCGACCGCGGGTGGAACATCGTGATGACCAATCGTGCCGTCGCGCCGTTTCTGGCGCAGGTGGCTCCCGACCTGTTACGGCCACCGGTCAATCTCGTACGGCTGGGACTGGACCCGCGCGGATTCGCGTCGATGGTCGTGAACTTGGCCGACGTGCGAGCGGCGTTCCGCACCCGGATCTCGCGCCAACTCGCCGCCGCTCCCGACCCCGCCCTCACCGCTCTCTACGAGGAACTGCTGGCGCCCGAACTCGGGGAGACGCCGAGCCAACAGGCTGAATTCGACGCGGTGATTCCGATGATTATTCGCATCGGCGGCCGGGAGCTGCGATTGTTCTCGACCATCACCACGTTCGGCACGCCGACGGACATCACGCTGGACGAGATAGCGATCGAGTCCTACTACCCGGCGGACGACGAATGCGCCGCCTACTTCGCCGAGTTCGGAACCGCCGAACTATTCTCTGGCGACGGCATGGGCATGCTGGGTCGCCCGCTCGAACGGCGCGAGAGCCACGCTCCCAGCTAACCGGTCGCGGTGACCGCCGCATCCGCTGTGCAGAGATGTTGCGCGTCCCGCGTACCCTTCCGATCGCACTATTCGGCCGATGTGCGGATCTTTCCGTCGTCGGCAGGTCGTCGTACGGACGGGGTGACGTGGCGGAGCGGAAGTCAATGACCGGAGACCCTTCACTGAGGAGCGTCCCGAAAGGCCGTGCGGTCGCCGCCGCCCTCAGCGTCCTGGTGGCCGGCGTCCTGACGGCCTGCAGCGGCGACAGCGGTCCCGAACCCACCGTCGACGCCTTCCTCAAGGGCTGGCGACAGACCCAGCTCGACAAGGTCAGCTTCGTGGACCCGGCAGGCAAGTCCATCCCGGCGGGCGACGTCGAGGAGCAGCTGGGGAAGTTCGCCGGAGATCTTCCCGGAACGCCCACGAAGGTCGAGCGCGCAGGTGACGCGGTGGTGAAAGGCGATACCGCGGTCAGCGCGGTAAAAGTCACCTGGACCCTGCCGGGCCGCGTGACCTGGTCGTACGACACGTCGGTGCGGCTGCAGAAGCGCGATGACGACTGGGACGTCGTCGTGGAGCCCGCTCTCGTCCACAAGGACATGAAGCCCGGAGAGACCCTGGGGCTCCGTCGGCAGGAAGCTCCCCGCAGCAGCATTCTCGACGGAGCCGGAAACCCGATCGTTCGCCCCCGCCCGGTCGTCACCGTCCTGCTCGATCCCGCGAGGGTCACCGACGCCGCAGCGGCCGCCAAGCAGCTCACCGCCGCGTTCTCGAAGATCGACACCGAGGTCGACCTGTCGGATCTCCCCGCGCGGCTGGCTGAGACCAAGCCGGGGAACACGGTCGACGTCGTCGTCCTCCGCCAGGAGGCGTACGACAAGATCGCGTCGCAGATCACCGCGGTCGCCGGCACCAGCGTCGTGAAGTCCATGCGTGCTCTTGCGCCGACCCGCCAGTTCGCCCGAGCGTTGCTCGGGTCGGTCTCGGACGCCACCAAAGACGACCTGACCAAAAAGCCCGGTCTCTACGCCGTCGGTGACCAGGTCGGGCACGGCGGCCTACAGGCAGCGTTCGACGAGCGGCTCCGTGGCACCCCCGGACTGACGGTCGTGGTGCGTCGCGCGGCCGCTGGTGCGGACGCCCCGGCGACCGAACTGTTCACCACCGAACCGAAGCCCGGCCAGCCGATCCGCACCACCCTTGACCAGCGCGTTCAGACTGCCGCGGACGCGGCGCTGGAGGAAATCTCCCAACCGAGCGCTCTGGTCGCGGTGCGAATCAGCGACGGCTCGGTGATCGCGGCCGCCAACGGGCCCGATGGCGGGTCGTTCAACGCCGCGTTCGAGGCCGAGGTTCCGCCGGGTTCGACGTTCAAGATGGTGTCCGCGCTCGGTCTGCTCGAGCAGGGCGCGGTCAAGGCCGACGAAACCGTGCCCTGCCCCAAGCGCCTCGCCGCGGGTGGCCGCGAGTTCAAGAACTTCGACGATTTCGAGCTGGGCAACGTGCCGTTCCGGACCGACTTCGCCGAGTCGTGCAACACGGCCTTCGTCGCACTGGCACCCCGGCTCGGGCCCGATGGGCTGGCCGACGCAGGCCGGATGCTCGGCTTGGAAGCGGACTACAAGCTCGGTCTGCCCGCCTTCTCCGGCAAGACTTCTACCGGCGGCGACGCGGCGGAACGTGCAGCCGCGGCGTTCGGCCAGGGCACGACCGTGGTGAGCCCGCTGTCGATGGCCTCGGCGACCGCCGCGGTGGCGTCCGGCCGTTGGACGCAGCCGATCCTCGTGACGGAACCGGCGTCGTCGCCGACCGCGGCCAGCGGGCCCCCGTTGAAGCCTGCGGCGCTGCAGCCCCTGCGCGCGATGATGCGGCAGGTCGTCACCGACGGCACGGCGACCTCCTTGAGCGACGTGCCCGGCGGCCCGGTGTTCGGGAAAACCGGCACCGCGGAGTTCGACAACAACCCGGAGCATGCGCACGCGTGGTGGATCGGCTGGCAGGGCGACGTCGCGTTCGCGGTGTTCGTCGAGAACGGCGGTCACAGCACCTCGGTGTCGGTGCCCGTGGCCGAGAAGTTCCTTCGAGGGCTGCGGTAGCGGGTCAGCGCGCGGCCGAGACGTCGCGGGATCCTGGCGGCTCGGCCGGCTCCGATGGCCGTTCCTGGTGCAAGGCGACGCCTGCGACTACCAGCCCCACACCGATGATCTCCGTGGGACTGGGGATCTGGGTGAGCACGAGGACGCCGATGACGGTGGCCGTAGCCGGTAACAGCGACACCATCAGGGCGTAGGTGGCGCGGGGCAGGCGGGCCATCGCGAGTTGGTCGCTGACGTACGGGATGACCGACGAGCAGATCCCCACACCCGTGGCGGCGGCCAAAGCGATCGGGTCGGCGAAGGCGGACGCTGCCTGCCCGATGCCGATGGGCAGGGCGATGACCGCGGCGATCAGCATCGACAGCGCGAGACCGTCGATCCCGGCGACGTGGCGGCTCCGCGCGACGCGGTGCCCGAGCACGATGTAGAGGGCGAACAGCACGGCGTTGCCGACGGCGAAGGCGATGCCGAGTGGTTCGGCGATCAGCTGGACGTCGGTGAGCAGGTACACCCCGCCCACCGCGGCGATCAGCGCGACGATGTTGCGGCGGGTCCGGGCGGCGAACGCGGCGAGCACGATGACCGGCAGGAACTCGATCGCGGCGACGCTACCCAGCGGGAGCCGGTCGATGGCCAAGTAGAACACGCTGTTCATCACCGCGAGCACGGCCGCCCAGCCGGTGAGCAGCCATCTGGTGGGGCGGTCGAGCCACTGCCACAGCCGCCACGGCCGCCGCCACACCGCGAACACCACCGCGGCGGCCGCGATCCGCAGCCACGCGACCCCGAGCACGTCGATGCGGGCGAACAGCAGCACCGCCAGCGCCGGGCCGAGGTAGTGGAACACCGCGCTGACCACGAAGTACGCGTGTGGCGGAATCCGCTGCACGATCGGCGCCCTAGCGGTCTCTGCCATGCCTCTATTCTCGAAAGGAAAATGCGATAAGGCCATGCACGAACGGAAGCGCGGGAGTCCTGATATGCCGCCTCGGGAAAGCAAAGGCGCGAATGGCCTTCCTGCAGGAAAGTCGCTGCTGGACGAGGTCAACGTACGGCTGCTCGACGCGCTCGCCGCTGATCCGCGCGCGACCGCCGCCGAGCTGGCACGCCGCGTGGGCATGTCCGCGCCCGCCGTGCGGGAACGGCTCGCACGGCTCGAGGAGGCCGGCGTCATCCGCGGCTACCGCCTCGACGTCGACCCCGCCGCGCTCGGCCTACCCGTCGCCGCCTGGGTGCGGATCCGGCCCGGCCCCGGTCAGTTGCCCAGGATCGCCGAACTCGCCAACCGCACTCCGCAGGTCAGCGAGTGTCATCGCATCTCCGGCGAGGACTGCTTCCTGCTGAAGGTGCACGTGCCCACCATCGAAGACCTCGAAGGCGTCCTCGACCAGTTCCTACTCCACGGCCAAACCCACAGCTCGTTCGTGGTCGCCACGCCGGTGCCACCCCGCACGCCCAGAGCAGGTCGATAGCCTTGCCGCTCGCCGCGACAGCGCATCGCTTCTACAGGAGTCCGGCTAGTTTGTAGAGCGCCAGCGAGCCGGCGACGGCGACGTTGAGGCTGTGACCGGTCCCGATCATCGGGATCTCGACGGCGAGATCGAGAAGGTCGAGCGCGTCGGGCGGAATGCCGGTCGATTCGTGACCCAGCACGATGACGGTCCGCCGCCGGGCAGCCGGCAGATCGGCGAGGCGGACCGCCTCGTCTGCCAGTTCCACCCCGACGATGTGTGAACCGGCAGCGCGTTCCGTGGTCAGCCAGTCGGTCGGGTTGCCGATCCGGTGGACACATCCGGGTCGGCGCAGAGTGTTGCCGCGGGCGAGGGCCTCGTCCACCCAGCGGAACGGTGGAACCGCCAGGCACGCCCCGACCGCGTCGCAGGTGCGCAGCAGCGTGCCCAGGTTCGCCCCGTGCATCGGCCACAGCGGAGCGGCCAGCAGGTGTCCCCAACATTGGTGCGCGCGTTCACGTCGGGTCCGGCGCAGTTCCTTCCGGGGCTTGACCCGGATCGCCGGGCTCATCGCAGAGAGGCGGATCCGCCCCAAATCTCTGTTGCCACAGTCAGGGTGCTTCTCGGCGCACCCGAGCCATCGACGACGACATGACCGTACTGGACGATACCCGCACCGGCCGCCGTGAACATCCGGCCATGCCGCCGCCGGGCCACTACCCCGCTGGGCAACGTCCTACGCAAGTAGCCGAGTTGAGTGCATCCCGGGTTGGGTGCGTCGGTCCACGACCCGGACTGACCTCTTGGCGTGGTGTGGGCGATCGCCCACACCACGCCAAGAGGTCAGCCGCGAAGTGCTGTGCCCACTTGTGGCATCCCGCGGGTTGACGTGTGGGTGATTCGAGTTGACGCGGCGCCGGGGACAGGGCGGCCGCACTCCGCGGAAGCGTCAGATCTCGATGTGACCCTCGAGGTAGAACGCGCATGCGCCCTGCAGTTGCACGCGGTCGCCGAGGAGCCGGCAGTTCAGCTCACCGCCGCGCCGCGAGGCCTGGTAGGCGAAGAAGGCGTCCTTGCCCGTGCGTGCTTTCCAGAAAGGCACCAGCGCACAGTGTGCTCCGCCGGTCACCGGATCCTCGGGGATGCCTTTGGCCGGGGCGAAGTAACGGCTGACGAAGTCGTACGTGCCGTCACCGGCGGCGGTCACCACGACCCCGATGCGGTCCAGCCGGGCAATCGCGACGAGGTCGGGGGCGAGCGACCGAACCTCGTCGGCCCCGGACAGCAGTGCGAGGTAGTTGGTCCCATCGATCGCCGTCTCCAGCGGAGTGACACCGAGCGCCTCGGACAACGACGGCGACGGCGCGACCGTGGACACCGTACGAGCCGGCAAGTCCATCCGGTACGCGTGGCCCTCCCGGTCGACCGTCAGCGGTCCGCTCGCGGTGTCGAACGTGACGCTGTCGCGGCCGGGCTCCAACCGTTCGAGGACTACCGCTCCGGCGGCCAGCGTCGCGTGTCCGCACAGCGGCACTTCCACCGTTGGTGTGAACCACCGCAGCCGGTACCGGCCCTCGGAGAACGCGAGGAACGCCGTCTCGGCGAGGTTGTTCTCCGCCGCCACGGCCTGCAGCAGGGCGTCGTCGGAAAAGTGGTCCAGCACCACGACGGCGGCCGGATTGCCGGCGAACCGACGAGTGGTGAAAGCGTCGAGCTGGAAGATCGGAACACGCACCGCCGCAGCCTACGGACGCGGGATGCGCAAGACCGCGCCGAGGCACCGGGGCGCACTCCGCGCGGGAGGACGGGTGGCAGTGGGCCGATACCCTCCCGGCTGTGTTCGAGGTCCTCGGGATCGTTCTGTTCGTGTTCGGCATCGTGTTGTCGCTCTGCTTGCACGAAGCTGGTCACCTCGTCGCCGCCCGTGCCTTCGGGATGCGGGTGACTCGATTTTTCGTCGGGTACGGACGCACGCTGTGGGCTTTCCGACGCGGCGAGATCGAGTACGGCGTCAAGGCGATCCCGGCCGGAGCGTTCGTGTCGATCGTCGGAATGGTGCGCCAGTTCGACGACACCGACGACGAGCCCCGCGCCATGTGGCGTTTCCCGGCGTGGAAGCGAACGGTCGTAATGGGCGCCGGAGTGGCCGTGAACGTCGTCTTCGGCGTCGTGCTGATCTGGGGAATGTTCGCCTTCACGCCGCTTCCGGACGAGAGTCGGCTCCAGAGCGAGCCGGTGCGGGTGGCGGCCGTCGGCGAGTCGAGCGCCGCGGCCCGGCTGGGCCTGCGCCCGGGTGACGTGATCACCGCTCTGGACGGTCGGGAAGTCCGCGGATGGGACGCGTTCACGGCTTCGGTGCGTGCCTCCGGCGGCCGGACGCTCCAGATCAGCTACGAGCGCGATGGCGCCGCCCGTACCGGCGCGGTCCGGATCCCCGTCGTCGACCGCGCCGGTCAGCTCGGGGTCAGCGCGGAGGTGCCACGAACCACGGCCGGGCCGATCCGGGCGGTGGGCGCGACCGCCGACCAGACGGCCACCATGATCGGCGGCACGTTCACCGCTCTGGTCCACCTCCCGGAGCGGATCCCGGCGGTGTGGAGGTCGCTGACCGGCGACGAACGCGATCCGGAGAGTCCGCTGAGCATGGTCGGCGCCAGTCACGTCGGCGGGCAGCTCGCCGACCGCGGCGACTGGCCCTCGTTCCTCCTGATGCTCGCCGGGCTGAACTTCTTCCTCGCGGCCTTCAATCTGCTGCCGCTCCTGCCGCTGGACGGCGGTCACATCACGATCGTCTGGTTCGAGCGAACCCGGAGCTGGCTGTACGGACGGCTACGGCGCCCGGATCCGGGCAGCGTCGACTACTACAAGCTCGCACCGCTGACGGTCGCGGCCATCCTTCTCTTCGCGGCGTTCACCCTGCTGACCGTCGCTGCCGATCTGGTCAACCCAGTGCTGCTCTAGCGGCCGCGATGCCACCAGCGCCGGGCGTACGGCCCGTCGTGCAGGAGCGACCATCCGCTCCTGCCGCTGCGGGCCTCACCCGTCGAGGCCCGGGATCCTGATCCGCATGGCCCTCCTCGTCGAGCTTCACGTTCCGAGAACTCGGCCTGGGCCGACGCGTCGACCTCACCCAACAGTGAGCGCCGACCTGCATCTCGCCGGCGCTCGGCGTCGGCGACCCTCAGGCCGGCTCGTTCCCCGTGGAAAGACTGAGAAGGAGCTGACTAGCACGAGCGGCCACCTCGTCACGACTGCGACCCGCATGGTCGGCCGCGACGATGTGCATGCCGATCGCCATGCAGAAGGCGAGCAGGCTGCGGGCCTCCACCTCGTCGGGATCGGAACAGAAGGTACTGATCGCATCGCGCAGGAGCTGAATTCGTCGGTTGTCCACCCGGCGAAGCCGCCGGTATACCTCCGGATCACGGCGGGCCCAGTCGCGGATGGCGAGGTCGATCGGGAGCAGGCGCTTGTCGGAGAAGGTGAGCTGACCGGCCAGGCGAACCTGCTCCAGTGGGTCATCGGTCATGCGCCGCACCCGATCGATGACGTCATCGACGCTCTCGCGCTCCCAGGCATCCAGCACCTCGGTCAGCAGCGCGTCACGGTCGGCGAAATACCCGTAGAAACCGCCCTTGGTCACCCCGAGCGTCTTCGCCAAGGCCTCGACCCGCACGGCGTCCACGCCACCTGCGGCTAGCGCCTGCAATCCCGCCTCGACCCACTTCTCGCGCGGTGTGCGCAACGCGCCCATGGCGTGATCAGCTCGCTCTCTAACTTGCGTAGAACCTCTCGTGTGTACGGCATCGTATAAGAGCGGTTGGCCGTCTCCGGGTGGGCGCACCGGCTCGGAGCACGGTCGGCCTTCGGTGGTCAGTCCTTGCGAGGACTTTCGAGGTAGACCTTCGCCTGCTCCAACTCGGTCTCGAGGTTCCTCGGCAGATTGCGCTGCAGAATCGGCTCGACCAGCCACCGCACCACCGGGCTCAGTTCGGCCGTCATCGTTCTGGTTACCAGGATGCCGTCGTCCACCGGTTCGCAGGCGAAGCTCGCGGTGAATTCCATCAGCCGGTTCCACAGTTTGTTCTGCGGCGGTGGGACGAGACTGACGTCGACTCGTTCGCCCGGCGTGAGAATTGCCTGTGCCACCATTTTTGGCGCCGGACCGGGAAGTCCGGGCATCTTGGGACGGAATTTGAACTGGGCGAGGCTTCCCTCGCGGCGAACCCAGTCGAATGGGCCGAGTTTGTCGTCGACGACGGCATAGCGCTCGACATCCATCACGAATTCGAGAAATTCATCGGAAGCGCATGCCATGACCTTCTGTGCACGGGCCTCCACCATGGTCAGAGTGTATGGCCGGCGCTCGTGGCCGGCGCCGTGGCGCGGGCTCCGGCCAGCAGCAGCCCAGCGGCGATCAGGAGGATCACGTCCTGCCCGATCCCCGGTCCGGCGATGACGATCCCGACCACGACCCACGCCGCCATCGACCACGCGAGGAACTGCGGAGGGGTGATGCCGCGGCGGTCGAGCCACAGGACGGTGAGCCCGACGAGGATGAGGGCCGGGGCGAAGCTGTTCAGGGTCAGCCAATATGCGCTCATCGCGGGGCTCATGTCGGCGAGGCTCTGCCCCCACAACTCCCCGCTGAACCATGCTCCGACGTGGCGTGCGGCGCCCTCACCGAACAAGGCGCCGAGCACGTGCGCCGCCCCGTAGAAGACGATGAGCCGACCAGCCCACTTGACCATGTGGATTCCCTTCCTGTGGCGGAGCCGCGGGGGCGGCTCGTCGTGATCGTGGGGTCCAACTAGACCGCGGCCTGCGGTGACCGGTCTGAGGAGAGGGCGGAGCCCACGGCCGGCCCGTGCCTTTCGTTCGACGAGTCCCACGCGTCGCGCGGGTGCTGGACCTGATCCAGTGACACCACGTCACGGCGGAAGAACAGCGCCAGGATCCAGTCCGCGACGACTCTCGCCTTCCGGTTGAGCGTGGGGACGCGGCTGAGGTGGTAGGCGCGGTGCAGTAACCAAGCCGGAAACCCGCGCAGCTTGACGCCGTAGAGCTCGGCGACGCCCCTTGTGCAGGCCGAGACTGGCCACCGAGCCGACATACGCGTGCCGGTACGTCCGGGTGCGGCGGTCCCGAAGCGTGGCGACGATGTTGTCGGCCAGCCTGCTGGCCTGGCGCACCGCGTGCTGCGCGCTCGCGCCACACCGTGCGCCGGGGTCATCGGCCCGGCTCAGGTCGGGTACGGCCGCTGCGTCGCCCGCGGACCACACGCCAGGAACGCCGGCGACCTTCAACTCGGCCGTGACGTCCAGCCGGCCCTGGGCGTCGGTCGGCAATCCGAGCCGGGCAACCACGGGGTTGGGGCGTACTCCGGCTGTCCACACGATGGTGTCGGACTCGAGCCGCTCTCCGTCGGAGAGGACCACGTGGCCGTCCACCATCGACTCGACCCGGGTGCCGAGCTTGACCTCCATCCCCCGCTTCGCGAGCCGCTCAACCGTGTAACTCGCGAGCGAGGCGCTGACCTCGGGAAGGATGCGATCGGCCGCGTCGACGAGCACCCACCGCATGTCGGCCGGGCCGAGCTCGGGGTAGCGACGCGTGGCATGTCGCGCCATGTCCTGCAGCTCGGCGAAGACCTCCACCCCGGAGTAGCCCCCACCGACGACGACGAAGGTCAGCAACCGCCTGCGACGGGCCGCGCTATCGGTGGAGGCCGCCGCATCCAGCCTGGAGAGCACGTGGTTGCGTAGCCAGATCGCCTCGCCGATCGTGGTGAAGCCGATTCCTGCCTGGGCCAGGCCCGGAATCGGCAGCGTGCGGGACACCGAGCCCACGGCGACCACGAGGTGGTCGTACGCCAGTTCTGTGGTCTCCCCGCCAGTAGTCATCACGGTGGCCGTTCGTCGGACGGGGTCCACTCCGGTGAGCGAACCGGCCAGCACCCGGGTCTTGGGCAACACCCGACGCAGCGGCACCACGACGTGTCGCGCCTCGACCGAGCCGGCCGCAGCCTCGGCGAGGAACGGCTGGTAGGTCATGTTGGGCTGTGGGTCGACCACGGTCACGGTGGCTTCGCCGCGTCGCAATCGCTTCTGCAGCCGGTACGCGGTGTACATGCCCACGTAGCCGCCGCCGATGATCAGGATGTTGGGCATTCGAGTCCTCTTATCGGGTCGATTCGAACGAGCGGAGGCCACCCGCGCTGCCGACCAGCCGGCCGCTCGTGCGCCGCAGCATCCCCGCGTGCGCGGCAGACTGCAGCCGCAGGACGATCGGCGGTCCTGCCCGACCCGCGATCACGCGCCCAGGGTGTGCCGGTCCCGGTTCAGCCACGCGCGTTCCCATTTCCGGGTCAGTGCGGGGTAGACGATCAGGTAACGGAAGGGCTTGATCGCGGCCATGTACACCCGTCCGAGAACGCCGTTGGTCTTGACCAGCGCCGCCATCCGCAGCTCGTACTCGCCGTCGCCGGTCGGCACCCAGCCGAGGTGGCAGACGGTGTGGACGGTCTTGTTGGCCAACTCGAGGGCACACTCGTCGGGCAGCTCGTACACCAGCGTGAACGGGGTGTCCGGCTCCGCCCCACCGGCCGTGTCCTGACGCAGGTCGGAAGGCAACCTGTCGCACAACGAACGAACCCGCCCGGCGAGGCCGTGCTCCGGCTTCTCCCAGCCGAGCACGGCGCCGAGCTTCCAACGCACGTCGAACAGGAACTGGACCACCGTGGGGTTGTCGTGGACCCCGCCCCCGGAACGCAGTGCGGCCAGCATGGCCGGGAAGTCGTCAGGCCCGGCACCCGGCGTGCGGTAGGCCCACACGTCCTCGATCCGGAAGTCGTGCGCGATCTCGTGGATCCGCCACGGGCGGGTGGTGTGCTCGGTGTCGGGAAGCCTCATCGACACCGCGACCCCTCAGTCATTGCGACGGCTGCCATGACTACCTCTCGCGTTGTACGGATACGTACAGATCGAAAGTACACCCGTTATACGCAACCGCACAACCAGACGAGAGCCTTAGAACGGATCCAGTTGCGCGGCCGCCCGCGCCAGCATTCGTCGAAGCATGAACGCGTGCCCGAGCCTCACCGGTGCTAAGTAGAGCCGCCCGAGCAGATTGTGGATCTGGACGAACGTGACCACGTCGACCGTGCCGTCGGCGCACCGCACCGATGCGCGGAAATCGAGATGCCTGTCGTCGCTGCCGACCAGCACCTCGTGTTCGTTCCGAGCCAGCACCCGGAACGTCTCCGGCGTGGCGGCCCGAATCCCCAGCAACGCAACCGCCTTGTCGCGCAGCGAAAGTGCAGAGGCAACCCACGACGGTGGATTGTGGAACAGGCTTCTTGCCCATTCACCCGGATCGGTGCACGCACACGGCGACACCGGCTGGCGTTGGCGATCGCTCCAGTCGTCTCGAATCCCGGAGGCGGTGAGCAAGGTCGTCGGGAGAGCCACGTCGGAGAATGCCCGAGTTGGTCTCGTCACCTGCATGTCCTTTCTCTCGCGCGCGCTGACGCGCGGTAAGTTATACGGTCTCGTATAGAACGACGGTACATCCGTCGTACGCAGCCGCACAATGTGAGAGTGCCGGTAGACAACGTCTACGTCCATCCGGTAGACAGTGTCTATGGGTGCTGACGAGGGGTTGCGGGATCGGTTGGTCGCCACCGGGGTTGCGCTGGTGACCAGCGACGGCGTCGTGGCGCTGTCACTGCGGGAGATCGCCCGCCGGGCCGGCGTTTCGCACGGCGCGCCCCGCCGCTACTTCCCCACTCACCTGGAGCTGCTCTCCGCGATCGCCCGCGAAGGCTTCCGTGACCTGGCCGAGCGGGCCGCCGCCGCGATGGCCGATGCCGCGTCGGCGGGTGGGTCGGACGCGCGGGCCCAGCTGGCCGCCGGCGCCCGCTGCTATCTGGAGTTCGCGCTGACGCGGCGGGGCATGTACGAGCTGATGTTCCGGCACGACCTGCTGGAGAGCAATCGGTTGGGCCTGCGCGAGACCAGCCTGCCGCTGTTCCATCGATTGACGGAACTCGTCGCCGATGCGGGACCCGCCTCGGGGGCGGACCCGCCGTTGGTGGCGGCCGCACTCTGGGCGAACCTGCACGGCATCGCCCAACTGTGGGGGTGGGGCAGCCTGCCGCTGGCGACCGGCCTGGACGACGTCGACCCGCTGATCCGCGCCGCGCTCGACGCACACCTCGGAGCGCCGTGAGCCGGGCGACGGTGACTCTGGGCACCAGCGTCACCGGGGCGGCGATCGTCGCGGTGGACGGTTCGGCGCTCGCGCTGGCCCAACCGGACCTGCGTCACGACCTGGCCGCGTCCTACGCCCAGGCGCAGTGGGTCAGCGGCGGCTACCTGCTCGCGGTGGCCTCTCTGCTGATCGTCGCCGGCCGTCTCGGTGACCGCCACGGCCACTACCGGTTGTTCGCGGTCGGCATGCTCGGGTTCGCCGCGACCTCCGCCGCGATCAGCGTCGCGCCGACCGTTGAGGCCGTCATCGCGTTACGGGTGGCACAGGGCGTCTGCGGGGCGCTCCTCCAACCGGCGACGCTCGGCATGCTGCGGGTGGCCTACCCACCCGACCGGCTGCCTTCCGCGATCGGAGCGCGGGCCGCCGCGATCGGGGTGGCCTCCGCGCTCGGGCCACTGCTCGGAGGCGCGCTGACCGCGGCGGTCGGCTGGCGGGCGATCTTCGTGCTGACCGCGGTTCCGGCCCTGCTCGCGGGCCTGCTGGCACTGCGGTGGGTGGAGCCGGCGGGGCCGAGTGGGCCGGATTGCGGACGCGGGACACCGCCGGCTGCGTTCGCCACGCGGCCGGTCGTCACCGCGATCAGCGTCCTCGTGGCCGCGTCCGCGACCATGCTGGGCGTCCTGTTCGTCGGCAGCTTCTACCTCCAGGACGTCGTCGGCCTGAAAGCGTTCGACAGCGCGCTGCGCGGCCTTCCGCTCGCCGCCGCAGTGGCCGCCGCCGCACCGCTGGCCCCACGGCTGGCCCGCCGGGTCGGCGCCCGCACCACTGTGGCCGGCGCGCTGACCATGGCGACGACCGGGGCACTGGTCCTGGCGACGCTGCCGGCCGTCCGGCCGCCGTCCGGATGGGTGTTGACCGGCGCGTTCATCCTCCTGGGGGCCGGGTTCGGCACCGTGCTGGTGGTCGCGACCGCGGTGCTCGTCACGAGCGTTCCGGTGGCCGGCGCCGGCGTGGCCGGTGGCGTGCAGCAGACCACGATGAACGTCGGATCGGCGCTCGGAGTAGCGGTCGCGGCCGGCGCGCTCACCGTCGCCGGGCCGACCGGCGTCGCCTTCGTCGTGGTGGCAGTGCCGACCCTGCTCGGCGCACTGCTCGCCGTCGGCCTGCCGAGAACCGGCCTGTCGACGACCGGCCGGAACCACGGGGCTGCCAGTGGACAGATTCGCCGTGTGTGAACTCCGGGCGCGGCGGACAGTAGCGGCTGCAGGCGCTCGCGGAAAGGGTGGTGCGGACCGCGTCGAACCCTAGGAGAATGCCGGGGTGATCGTCAGGCCGGCGACTGCCGCGGACGCCGAAGCGCTCGCGGTCGTGCAGGTACGCACCTGGCAGGACGCCTACCGCGGACAGGTTCCGCAGGAACACCTCGATCAACTCGATCCCTCGCGCCGCCACGAACCATGGCGGCGCTGGGTCGAGGAGGCCAGGCCACCGGCCGCCACCCTGGTCGCCGAGGACGAAGCACGCGGTGTCGTCGGGTTCGTCAGCGTCTCGCCGAGCCGGGACGCGGACACAGACCCGGAGCACGTCGGCGAGGTGCAGGCCATCTATCTGCTGCCGGAGCACCAGGGTCGGGGCGTGGGCAGGCTGTTGATGGATGCGGGTCTCAGCAGGTTGGCGCAGGGCGGTTACCGAGAGGTCGTGCTGTGGGTTCTGGAGACCAACGCGTCCGCGCGGCGCTTCTACGAGGCAGGCGGCTGGCGTGCCGACGGAGCGAGCAAGAGGAACGACACTCGAGGAGCTCCGCTGGAGGAGGTTCGCTACCGCTACCGCAGCCGCAGTGGACGATGAGGCGTCGATTCCTGTCGGTGCAGCGCACCGGTCCGGTCGAGCGCCGACGGCCGGACCGCGCGGCCCTCGTCGACGGCCAGCGCTTCGCGGAGGCGCACCCCCGGAGATCGATTCCCGAACCCTCTTGGTTCTCCGCGCGAACCCCGCGAAGACGTGCGCTTGAGTACTTCGCCGGGTTGACGGAAAAATAACTCCATGAGCCGGGTGCAATGTCTGCCGATCGGCGAGGGGGATTCCATGAATGAGGTCGAGAACGCTACCGGAGCAATGGTCATGCGGGTACTGAACGCGGACTGGCCAGTCGGAGAGGCGATCAGGCCGAATCAGCTCCAAGCCGATCTCGGTGTCATCCCGAATATCGCGGAACAAGTGCGCCACGTCGCGATCAGGATGGGGCTCTTCAAGGGCAAATCAGGCGCCGGAAGCCTGGTTCAGCCGCAGGACCAATGGAATCATCGCGACCCGGAGTTGGTGCGCTGGATGCTTGCGCACAATTACGATGTGACGATTCGTCGGCTACTCGAGGTTCGAGAGGCGATCGAACCGATCGCCGCAGCCCACGCCGCACGCAGATCGTGTGAAGACGCCAGGGAGATCGCCCTCCTCGCGGAACGAATCGACGCACTGGGATCCGTCGATCCGCACCAATTCGCGGAGAATCGCGACCAGTTCGGCGCTACGGACGTACTTTTCCATACGCGAATCTTGACTGCCAGCGGCAATCCGTTCTTCGCGGCGGACGCAACGAACGTCAAGCTCGCCCTCGAACACCGGCTCCAGCGGTGCGCGCCGCCCAGCCGTGGGAGGGTCGTCGGCACCGCGAGCTACTACCCGGAGCAGCCAGCCGAGATCGCGATGATCATGCACATCGGATTAGCGAAGGCGATCTGTCAGGAGCTCCCCGACGCCGCCGAAGCCATGGCCCGCGGCATCGTCGTCGAGTTCAACCCGGGACACGGAACACCTGACCTCACACGCCGTCTCCAACTCGCCGCGGACCAGATCGCATGGGGCTCGTACCAGCACCGTGCCCGTCCCGAGGTCTGGGTGTGAGGGGCCGTGAAGCGGCGGTGGAGAACTGCGGTCTCGTGGCGTCTGGTGGCGGCGCTCGCGGTATCGGCCACTGCCATCGGTGGTGGGGCGGCGTTCGGACTCGGAGCAACCGATACGGTCGTGGTGCTTTCCGGGATGATCGCGATGGTCGAGTCGGTGCACCGGATGCTTCCGCGTCGGTCGGCGACCGACGTGGACCAGGAGAGTAGCGTCCGCGGGTCGGCGGGCGCGCCGTAAGCTTCCGGGCTCCGCCGACAACAGATCGGGCTGTGAGCGCCGCTTCCACCCCGGTTTGGTGTCGTCTCGGCCGACCTCATGAGCAGCAACGAGGTGAGCGATAACTCGGCAACTCGCGCCGTCCCAGTCACTTCTGGCCGTGTGCCGCCAGGAGTGATGACGAATTACTGCAGCGGGCACTCGCGTAATCCGTCATCACTCCGCGGAAGTCTTGACCGCCGCAGGACATCCGCTTCTGCCGCTCCGTGGGCATGCTCAGCGGCCCAGTGGAATCCCGCCTCAGCGCATCGCGCGCCTCTTGGAGCATCTGACCCCACGACAAGCATGCAAACGAGTGTGGCTGTCGCACCAGGACGAGGAATCGCCCGCTGGTACGCCGGCCCATGGAACGGAGGGAGCCGCCGAGGCCGCGGCGGCGATGGCGGCCGTTCATCGGGATTGTGTCGGTGGCCGGAGATAGCGTGCCGATCCATGACCCCAGGGATCCAGGAGGTCGTCTACCGGCGGCCCTCCGCGCTGGCCGACGACGGGCTGACACTCGAGACGGCCGGGCTGCACGCCTCCTACTTCACGGGCTTCCTCACCGCTGCACGGCCGGCCGCGATGTGCCTCGCCACGCTGGCCGACGTCGCCGCTGCAGACTTCCGGCGAGACCAGTTCGGCTCCCGGGGGCTGCGGGATCCGGTGGTCACCTGCGGCGGGGAGCGGCTGCGGTTCGAATCGTTATCGGGCTGCTGCGGGCTCTACGCCCGCCTCGACGTGCTGCCGGCCGCGCTGGACGGGGCGGTCAATGCGCGCGGCACGACCAATGTCGACATCAATCCGCCGCTCTACACCGCCCTGACGCAGGTCGGCGGCGGCGATCCGCTGCGGTTGACGGTCGGGCCCGATGAGCTCGCCGTCACCACGCTGGGCGCACATGTCGTCGAGAAGCGTGTCCCGCTGCCTGAGCGCTGGCTGCGCGGTCTGGCCGAGGCCGGCTTCCTCGCCGCCGGGTTCGACCTGCATGCCGAGATCTCCGGTGGGCAAGCCGCGGCGCTGCTGCACCGGCTCCCGGCACATCGCGGCGACGATCGCTGGCTGGTGCCCGCTGGCCGCTCGGTGCGTGCCGCGGCCGTCGCTGCGCCCGGCGCGGTGTGCCTGGCGGGTGCGCACCGGCTGAGCCTCTTCCGTCCGTTGCTGCCGTACACCCGCACCCTGCGGCTCTACGGGCCCTCCGTGACCGCGGGCAGCGGGCCGATGCCCAGCGGCTGGGAGTTCGACCTGGGCGCCGTCCGGTTCTCCGTGCTGCTGTCGCCGGGGGTATTCCGTGGCTTGTCGGGCGAGGGTGGCCTGCTGTCGTATTTGGAGGATGCTGACGCACTCGCCGACCGGCTCGGCTGGGACGGCACGGTCGACCCTGCCGCCTTGGCGGCCGCCGAGGGCCTGACCGGCGAACAGGTCCGCAGTGCGCTCGCTGCGCTGGCCATCTCCGGCAAGGTGGGTTACGACTGGTCCGAGGCCGGCTGGTTCCACCGTGAGCTGCCCTACCGGTCAGACCTACTGACCGCGTTGCAACCCCGGCACGTAGCGGCCCGCGCACTCGTCGCCGCCGGCGAGGTACGGCCGACCGCGAGTGGCTACCAGGTCAGGACCCGGCTCGTGCACCGCGCTGCCGATGGCACCTGGGGGTGTACCTGCCCGTGGTGGACGGAACGGTACGGGCGGCGCGGGCCGTGCAAGCACATCCTCGCTGTATCCCTGCTCGCGGCGGACGGCCCGGCATGAGTGCCCTCACCGTCGAGCAGCTGATCTCGTGGATCGAGGCTGGCAGCGTCGAGCAGGTGGCGGACGCGTTGCTCGCTGCCTCAGAGGCCGAGCGGCGCGCGCTCGGCCCGCGATTGAAGGCGTACCAGTCAAATGGGTCCGCCGTCTCCGGCTTTGAGAACCCGTACCACTCCGACGACCCCTCGGAGTCCACCGAGTACAGGTACCAGCAGGCATGGCAGCAGTGGGAGACGCTGAAGCGGAATCGGGAGGATGCGTTGCGTGTGGCGGGCGCTGCATGCCTGCCGCGTGCTGCCGACGTCGTGTCCTGGCTGCGCTCGGACAGATTCTGGGAGCAACCGCAGCTCGTAGCGGTGAACGCCCTGGTCCGGGTGTTGTCCGCTCCGGGGCGCCCGGCGCTGGCGAGCGTCGCTCGACAGCTCGCGGACCGGTTGCGACCGGCTCAGGTCGACCGGCAGTGGCCGATGGTCAGCGGGCTGCTGACCGCGGCCGGGCTGGCCCCGCCCACGACCGAAGCGGTCGTGCGGGGCTGGATCCGTGAGATCGGATGGGCCCAGGTCGCCGAACGTCTGCAGGCGCATCCGCACACCGCCCTGCTGCTGCCGCACGTGTTCCGAATCCCGAGGGTGGCCGTCGAGCTGCGCGAGGAGTGGCCGCCCGCGCTGGCCCGGCTCGTCGCCGACGGCGGCTACCCGCGCGCCGACCTGCTCGCTGATGTCCTGCTGCGGCTGCGCGCTGGCGATCGCCCCGGAGCCGTCCGGGTCGTCGTACGGGTCCACCGGATACTGGCGCCCACCACGGCCGAATGCGCCGAGCATCGCCAGGAGTACCTCGGCATGCTGTCGTCGCCCCACGTGGCTGTCGCCGCCTTGGCGCTGGCGGCATTACGGGCCGTGGACGACGCGGGTCGGCTTCCCGCCGACCTGATCGCGGAGGCCGCCTACGCGGTGCTGCCTCGGCCGGAGAAGAAGCTCGTCCGGGCTGCCCTCGACTGGCTCGACGAGGCCTTGCGCCGCACCCGCGACCCGCAGCTGTTCGCGGCACTGACCGCCGGAATCGACAACGAGGCCGTCGACCTCGCCGAGCGCACTCTCGCGCTGACCGCCCGGCACCTGCCGGTGTTCGGCGACGACGGGCGCGCGGTGCTGCGCGACGTCGCCGACGCCCTCGACGGTGACCTACGTCGCCAGGCTGACGCGCTGTTGGGCGGACCGCACGGCGGCACCGCCGCTGCGGCCGT
The DNA here is from genome assembly GCF_039536245.1 of Cryptosporangium minutisporangium. NCBI lineage: Bacteria > Bacillati > Actinomycetota > Actinomycetes > Cryptosporangiales > Cryptosporangiaceae > Cryptosporangium > Cryptosporangium minutisporangium. Next base: position 208,526 of record NZ_BAAAYN010000023.1, read on the forward strand.
GGACCGGACCGCTGCCCGCCCGGCCCCGCTGCCGCCGCCAGCCGCGCTGCCGCCGCCGATCGCGTCGGTCGCCGAGTTGGCCGCCGCAGCGGCGTGCCTGCTGCGCCACCGCGACGATCCCATCCTGTTCGAACGGTTCGTCGCCGCGCTGCCGGTGTTCGTTCGCGCCGACCGGCCGGCCGTGGCGGCGGCCCTGGCACCGCTGCTCCCGGAGTACTGGACCGATTCGTTCGTGCTGATGCTGCAGTCGGCGGTAACCGGGCGCCAGCGGACGTACGCGCTCAACGAATACGAGCGCGACCCGGCCTACCCGTCGCATCTCACCGCCCGACGCTCGATCGAGCTGGCCGAGCAGTTGGCAGGCGAACCTCCGGCCGCACTGCTCGCCACGCCTGCCACGGTCGACGGGCACGTCGACCCGGTACGCGTGCTCGACCTTGTTGCCGCCGCCGAGGCCGCGGGCCCCTCGCCCGCCCCCTACGACCTCACCCAGGCGCTGCTACGCCTACCTCGCGTGATCGAACCTGAGGTCGCCGAGGCCGCCGCCCGGCTGCGCTCACCTGCCGGGCGCGCCTTCGCGCGGTGGGTGGCCGGCGGCGCGCTCGCCGACCCGGACATCAACATCGTCGCAGTGCAGCAGAAGCGGTGCCGTCCCGGGCACCAGACTCACGGCCGGTACCTGCCGTGCGAGTGTGGCTCCACGGTGGCGCACCGGCGCTCCGTGACGTTCTCGCCACTGGCGCACCCTGATCTCACGCTCCCGCAGGAGCTGCTCAGCCGCCCGCCGGAACACGCCTATCAGCACGTCTATCTCCACCACTACACACTGAGCATGGTGCCCTGGCCGCTGGCCTTACCCAGCCACCGGGAGTTGGTCGCCGCGTACGTGCAGCCGGCGCTCGCCCGAGCCGCCGACGGCAACGTCCGCGGCGCCGGCGACCTCCTGCCCTCCCTCGCCCGCGCGTCCGGGCCGCTCGGCCCGGCCTTCGCGCTCTGCCTCGCCTACGGCCTCACCGCCGGTCGACCCGCCGAACGGCTCGCCGCCACCGACGCGTTCGTGCTCACCGCCGCGCGCACCGACCTCGACGGCGCCGACCTCGGCGCTCTGGTGGGCCACGGACTGGCTGCCCTCCACGACGACGGCGTTCTCGTCCTGCGCCGAGTCGCCGAGGCCCTGACCGGTGCTCTTCGCGCAGGTGCCGCTGCCGAAGCGTGGGCTGCGGCCCGCGCCCTCGTACCCGCCGCGCTCACCGCGAGCGCAGGCGGACCGGACCTGCTGGCGCTGGCGAGCACCGCCGCATCAGCGGTCGGAGCGCGCGAGACCATTCCCGAGGTCGAGAACGTCGCCATCCGTGGCGGTCACACCCGCATGGTGACCGAGGCCGGCCGGCTCGTCCGCACTCTCACGGCGCCGACGTGACAGCGGGTGTCGTCGACTGAAATACGGCCAGTCATCCGATCAGGTCACCACGAGACGTCGCCCGTCAGATTTTCCGGCTGCCCGCCGGCAAGCAACAGAAGCCACGCAGCCTGTGAAGCAGGGCAAAAGGTAATAGGCGCTCCCCGGCCGGTCAGCGGTGCACCGGCGGCGTGCGCCAGGTCGCGGGATCGCGGGGGTTACCCACCAGCCGAACGGTCTCGGCCGTCGCCAGACACGCGGCACGCAGGTCGGCCGCGGGCTGGTCCGGGTGGTGGCAATTCACCTGAGCGACGGCGTGGGCGAGCTGGACGTCGAACGAGGCGTTTTGATCGGCGACGTAGACCCGGGCTGGAAGGCCGCGCACTGTCGTGTTCGCGGACGCGAGCGGCGGTTCGGACGGGTAGACCAGCACCCCGATGTCGATGTTCGGGTCGCCGGGGCCGAAGCCCACGCTGGACCTGACCGCACCGGTCCCGTGGAACGTGCTGGTGATCTCCACCGTGTACCCGGCGGGCTGCCGCACGGTGAACGGGTACCGGACCGGCTGCGGGTCGGTGATCCGCAGGGAGGCGGCGACCCGTTGTGCGACCTCCCTGGCGTCCTTCCGGTTCCCCACCTGGACCAATGCCGGTGCACCAGGGGCCCACTCCCAGAGCAGGTACGCCACGCCAGGGAGCGGGGGCCCTTTCCAGGTGGGCTGTCGCGGCGCACGCCAACCGAGCAGCGTGCCGTTGCGCGGGCCGAGCTGGATCTCAATCCGCTCCCACTCGTGGTCGCCTCTGCGCCGCGCCAGGTAGCCCTGCTGGGTGGTCTGCGACCAGCGGTGCTCCAGCGCGAACTCGCGGGGGAGCCAGCCGGGCTCGAAGCGGGTCTCGTACAGACCCAAGGCCGTCGGCGCCGCGGCCGACGCACGAGCGAGGCGGGGGATCGGCTCGTCGCGGAGGTACAGCACGCCGACAGATGTGACGGCGAGCAGCAGAACGCCGACGAATGCCGCGATCCACCAGGCACGGCGCCGTGCCGTCACCGCGTCACCTCACCCGCAACGGATTCGAGAGTGGATAGCCTGCCAGCGCCGTCGTCCTTCTGTCTGCCGTTCGGGCGGAGACCATCCTCGCCGCGGGGCCCGATGGTTGGCGTGCCGCACCCTGCTGGGCCGACGCTCGTCGCGTACGTCGCCCAGCGCTCCTCCCCCGTCGCGCTGGCCGTACTCGAGGCGGGTGACCCGGATGCGGTCCACGGTCCAACCGCTCCGGAACCCCAGCCCGCCGCAACCACTGCTGCCCGCGGACGCGACGGCACAGCCGTCTTCGACGGTCAATGGATCGAGATACAACGCACCGGCGGCGTGGCACGCCCAACCGTCGGCATAGGAACTAAGAGATCAGACGTCAGTCAGCGGGCAAGCTCAAGCCGGCAGGGCAAGTCATCAGTGGCTCCATAGCCTTCGGCGTCGGTCGCGGAATCGAACGCCGCTCTCAGTCGGCCGTCAGACTATGGACGCCATACACGACGAAAACAGCGTCGTCTTCACCTTCAACCAGCGCGGCCGCTTCCAATGGCTCGCTACCTTCGTACAGCAGGCGCAGACGAGCTCCATCGCCCCGACCGCAGCACTTACCCCGCCGCCGTCCGCACCCGCCAGCGTCGTGGCCGCTCCTCCAGGTCGACGCTAATGAATACTCACGCTGCCCGGAGTAGCCACGCGGGTAAGTCCGCTACTGGCCGCGGATAGCGCGCGGGCGACGATCGGTGGTTGAGCGCGCCTCGCGGTTGACGCCATACGGACCTATCGATGGTTGCGATTACGACCACATGCCGTCGGCGCCGAACCGTGAACGCGCTCTCGTGCCGCTGAGCGCTCGCGGCGCGCAATGGCTGCGCCGCCCCCGGAAAGGGTCAGGGCCGTCGGGCCAGCAGTGAGAAGGAGTTGGGCAGGCGCCCGTTCCAAGAGGCCGCCGACACCCCGTCCATCCGCCAGAACGGCTCGGGGTACTCCCCCAGGTGCAGAATCTCCAGTCCGGCTGCCGCCACCGCGGTGACGATCTGGCCGAGCGTCGCCTGGAACTGGACCGCTCCGTTGGCCGGGTACGTGTCGTCGATATGGCTTCGGGCGAAGTAGCTGCGGTCCGGTCGGATGCGGGGTTCGTCCTCGTCCCACGTCCACAGCGAGAAGGCAGGGTGCTCGTCGTAGACGAACAGATGCCCCGACGGGCGCAAGAGCCGAGCGACGTCCGCCGCCCACGCCGTCAGGTCGCTGATCCAGATCACCGCGCCCTTGCCGGTGTAGACCAGATCGGCGCTCGCGTCGGGCAGCGGGGCGCCGGGCAACACTCCGACGACATAGCGGCATTCAGCGCCGAGCTCGTCCGCACGCCGTTGCGCCGCATCGACCGCGACCTCGCTGAAATCCACCCCGACCACCGACCGCGCACCCGCCTGAACCAGCGCGACGTCGTCGGTGCCGTTACCGCTCTGCAGATGGACGACCTCCGGGGAACGCTCGAGGATGTCGTGCAGCAGTTCACGCTCGAGGTCGATCAGCGAGGAGCCGGCCGCGGCCACCGCCAGCCAGTCGGAGTATTCCCGGACGTACTTCTCGGATGCGGTCTCCCAGGCCTTCAAGTTGCCCCGCGTGATCTGGTCCATGGCCCTCACGGTGGATCGCCACGAGGCAGGCGTCAATCCGATTTGGAACTCGCGACCTGCGTGCAGCGCGGAGTGCGGCGCACTCCCCCGCCGCGTAGCGCTTCAGGGCTGTGCACGCCGAGGACGAAACGCACGGTTCTTGGTGAGTCGGGCCAGCGCCGCCTTGCCGGCGCCGCGGACGCCGGCCGCCAGGAATGTCGTCCAGTCGAAGTAGTCGCGCCAGAGCGTGATGCGGCCCGCGTGCACCTCGAACGTTCCGCACACCCAGAACTCGGCCTCCCACGATCCGGACCGGAGCACGTCGATCCGTTCGGTGAGCACGATCGGTCCGTTCGCTGCGATGTGGCGCATGCGGGCTTCGAACCCGGTGCAGTACCGCATCATTTGCCGCAGCGTCCGCTCGGCGGCACGGCGTCCGCGCGCGGGCCGTAGCGGGACGTTCTGGTAGACGACGTCGTCGGAGACGAGGAGGAACGCGGCCTCCAGGTCCATTCGCTCCAGCGCCGCCAGGAACGCGACGACCACCGCCTGGGGATCGGTCTCGGGGTGGACCTGCTCGTCCGACATGACACATCCTCCGGCCCGTGGGAACGGCACGCTGCTTAGTCAACTACCACACACTTCGTGGGCCCGTCGCAGGGCCGAGATAGTCCATTCGGAGCTGAGAAATAAGACGACGTCGCGATCCTCGCCCTGCGGGTGCCCTAGCGGGTCACGAGGGTGACTGGTGGGCGGCGGGCACCGCAGCAAGGTCGCTGTCGTCACCGGCGTCCGCGGCACCGCTGTCCCCGCTCTGTGCCGCGGGAAGTGTGAGGTGGATGCGGGTGCCGTCGTGATAGTCGGCGTCGAGCCAGATGCGGCCCCCGTGGTAATCGACGACCTTGCGGCAGACCGCCAACCCGATGCCGGTTCCGTCGTACGCGTCCCGCGTGTGCAGTCGTTGGAAGAGGACGAAGATCCTGTCCGCGTACTGCGCTTCGATACCGATCCCGTTGTCGGTCACCGTGATCTGCCAGCCGTCGTCGACCGCACTGCAGGCCACGCTGATCACCGGAGGGGTGTCCGGGCGGCGGAACTTGAGGGCGTTGCCGAGCAGGTTCTGGAACAGCATGGTGAGTTGGGTGGGTTCGCCGGTCACCCGAGGCAACGGTTCCCGGTGGATCGTCGCTCCGCTGTCCCGGACGGAGCGAGCGAGGTTGCTCAGCGCCCTGTCGAGCGCCTCGTCGAGGTCGAGTTCCCGCACCTTGTCGTGTACCCGGCCGACGCGGGAGAAGGTCAGCAGATCGACGATCAGCGACTGCATGCGGTGCGCGCCGTCGACCGCGAAGCTGATGTACTTTCGTCCGCGCTCGTCCAGCACATCGCCGTAGCGGTTCTCCAACAGCTGGCAGAACGAGGCGACCTTGCGCAACGGCTCCTGCAGATCGTGCGAAGCGACGTAGGCGAACTGCTCGAGCTCGGCGTTGGATCGGCTGAGCTCTTCGGTCTGAGCTTCCAGCCGGGCACGAACTTCGGCCGTGGCGCGCAGCTGGCCGGTGATCCGGCGACGCATCACTTCGACATCGTCGGCGAGCTCCACCAGGTCGGCCGGACCGTGCCCGACGATGACGCGCTCGAAGTCGCCCGCGGAGACCGCCCGTACCTCCGCGCGGAGCCGGCTGAGCGGCTTGAGCACCACGGTTCGCAGCAGCAGCATCATCAGGACGCCGCCGACGAGCACGGTGACGAGAATGGTGATGAACGTGGCGTCCCGGATCGCCCGCGCCGTGTTCAGGTCCGACCGCGCCGCATCGCGCGCGTTCTGCAGGTCGCGGCTGAGCCGACTCAGCACCGTCCGGATCTCCTGGGAGCCTCGACCTGCCTCCACGACCTCCGCCACGTTGCTCACACCTCGCCCGGTCGTTGCCGGTCCGGCCAGCGGGCCGGCGGCGAACCGTGCCCGCCACCGATCAGCCATCGCCTCGGCCTGATCGATCCGAGTGAGCAGCTCCGGCTCCGACCCCAGCAGGATTCGCAGTCTGGCCACGGTCTCTTGCTCGGCACGCCGGCCCGCCTGGTACTGGGCGAGGAACTGCCGATCCCCGGTCGTCAGATACCCACGCAGACCGCCGTCCTGGTCGGCGAGCGCGGTCACGAGTTGCTGCACCCCGGTGCTGGCCGGGGAGATCCGGTCCGCGAGCCGGTTGGACGTCACCGCGGTGCGCTGCAGCATCACGGCGCCCACCACCGCGCCCGCCACCACGACGACAGCAAGCACCGACAGGACCACACCGAGCCAACCCTGCGTGGTCAGTCGCGACTCGCGCGTCGGCAACGCCTCACCCGAAGCCACCCTGCGGCTCCCCCTCGTCCACCTCGCGAGACCCGCCTGCCCCACGATGGCGTCAGACAGTGTGACATCCCTGCGGTCCGCGCCTCTCCGGGCCGGAGGGAGTCGCGCCGGTCGGGGGACGCCGCGCCCTATGCCCCGATCAGGGCAGCCGGCGCAGTGTCCTGGTGGCGATTTCGAGTAGCGGCACTCCGGCTTCGGCGGCTCGTACCCGCAGCGACACGTACGCGTCCGTCGCGGTGCACCGGGCGCGCCCCGCGACCATGCCGATCGCCAACTGGATGCGGTCGCGAACGGCGAGCGCCTCCACGAGCCCCGCGGCAAGCTCGTCGGCACCCGTCGCGGGGGGCCGGGCGGTGTGTCGCCGCTTGGGTGGCGCGGAGTCGCCGGTGCCGAAGGCCGCCCGGACGTGCGCCGCCACGTCTGCCATCGCAGTCTTGTCCCGGCTGTAGAGGTTCATCGACGCCACCGCGTCGCCGCGACCGGCGAACAGCGGTATCGACAGGGAGGCGTCCAAACCGAGGCGGCGAGCCGTCCGCCGAAACCCCGGCCACTGCATCGTCGTCGCCATGTCCGGAACGGCTACCGGCGCACCGGACTCCAGCGCCTCCAGGCAAGGGCCGCTGCGCGCGTCGTACTGGGCGTCGTCCACGGCCGCCGCCAAGGCACTCGTCGCCGCGACCGTCGTGTAGGCCTTCTCGCGCAGCGCCGTGGTCGACGAATACGCCACCGCAGGCAGACACTCCACCGCGAGCTGCGCGATCGCGACCAACTGCGCGTCGAGGTCCGACGCGTCGTCGGGCGTGCCGGCCAGCTTCACCAGACTCCGGGCCAGAGGCCCGCTTCCCGAGCTCCGGTCGGGGGCATGCGTCTCGGTCGTCATCGCTCAGCCTTCTCGGACGACGAAGGCGGAGACCCGGCACGTCCACCGCGAACAGCAACGACGGCCAACGTGCTCACTCCTCGCTCTCCCGCATCCAATCCTGGGCAGTCCTACCCAGGTGCCTCCGGCGCAGAACGTCGGTTCCGCAATCAGCTCGCAGTGGAGGCCGTCCGCGGCGATCGCTCGTCCATGCGTGAGGATCGACGACGCTCGACGTGACCGCGCTGTGGCGCTACCGTGACGGCTGGCACGCTCCCGTGCCCAACCTCCTTCCGGGCGCCCACGCCGCTCGGCATCGCGGAGGCAAAGGGGTGTCCGGCCTCGGGAGAGCGACCGTCCATCGCTGCCTGGAACCGACGGTTGTGCGCATCTCCGCTGCGTGGGGGTCCCGGGGTGCGCGGAACCGGACGGGATAGCGATGACCGAGCAGAAGCATCTCAAGGCCCGCATCCGTGCGCGGATGGCTCGGACCGGCGAGCGGTACACCGTGGCGCGCCGACACCTGGTGGGCGACACCGACCAGCCGGGTACCGACCACGGCTGGACGTTGCGCGGCGGACTGCACCCGGACACCGCCGCGGTAGCGCACGTACTCGCCGATCGGGGTGTGGAGCTGTCCGAGGCCATGGTTCTCGGCCTCGGCGGCGGTGTCGGCGCCGGGTACATCCTCTGGGAGTTCGCCGCGCACGACACCACCCACCTGACGCTGGGCTTCCGGCACCGGTGGAACTACCTCGACTGGACCGACCGAGTGCTCGACCGGATCGGCGCCCGGTACCGGGTGCACACCACGGCCGGAGCGAAGGGTGCGGCGAACGCGTTGGACGCGGCGCTCGCGGCGGGCGAACGGGCCATCGTCGTCCCGGACCGGTACCTGGTCGGCTACTGGAACCTGCCAGCGCACCTCGAGGCGCACGGCGGGCATTCAGTGATCGCCTACACGGCGAGCGAGGCGGGAATCCGCATCGACGACCGCAACACCCGTCCGCTGACCGTCCCGGCCGACGTGCTGCACCGAGCCAGGGCGCGGGTCAGCTCGTACCGGAACCGCATGCTGGTGGTCGAGGAAGCGACCGCGCCCGACAAGCTCGCCGACCTGGTCCGCGAAGCAGTTCGGGAGTGTGCCGAAAAGCTGGGCGGCACGTCCGCGTCGTTCGCGCTCCCGGCCTGGCAGAAGTGGGCCAAGCTGCTCACCGACCGCCGCAACGCCAAGGGCTGGCCGACCGTCTTCGCGAACGGCCGCGGCCTGGCCACCGCGCTGCTCACCGCGTGGGAGGGGATCGAGCCGGTCGGCATGACCGGCGGTCACCTGCGCGATCTGTACGCGGACTTCCTCGACGAGGCGACGCCGCTGCTCGGCGAGCGAGCAGCACAGGCAGCGGAGGCATTCCGCGAATCCGGCCGACGCTGGCACGCGTTCGCGGAGGCGGCGGTGCCGACCGACGTACCGGAGTACGCGCGCCTGCGCGAACTGGTGGCCGCGGTCGCCGAGGGAGTCGCACTCGGCGACGACGGCGCGGACGTCCGGGCCGAGGCGGCCGCCGAGCTCTGGGCGAGCCGGGCCGAGCTGGACCGGCGGCCACCGGTGGCACCAGACCTCGGCGTGCTAGCCGAGCGGCTGCGCGCGGTCCACGCCGCCGAGACCGAGGCGGTGAAAATGTTGGCCGCACTGTGAGCAGTGCTGCGGAGCACGAGGGGACGTCATTCGATGACGGACTCTCGCCAACCGGCGGACCCGATGATCCACTCGACGTCTACCGGTCGCCACGGGCCCCGGACGGCGGCCAGGCCCCCGGTGAAGAGTGTTGGTGTGAGGCCTTCGGCCAGGGCCGCCTGTTCTAGCCTCGAGGAGATTTCCTGTGCCCGGGCGAGGATGGGTTCGGCCCGGCGGGCAGCCGACTCGTTCCCGGTGCTGGCCAGGCCTCGGACGATCTGTGCCGCGATGGCCGCCGCCGCGTTCGCGAGGCTCAGCTCGCCGGCAGCGTCGTGTAACTCGGCGCCGGCCACCGCCGCACCCAGCAGCTCGGGTGCCGACCGGCGGAAATCGGCCGGAGCGGCGGCGAACCAATCGAGGTCGTCGGGTTCGACCTCCTCATTCTCCAGCCAGCCTTCGAGAACGAAGAGAACTTCATCGAACGCTGCCATCGCCTCGGCCGGGTGCCCTTCGTAAAGCCAGGCGCGCCCGGCCATCGCATACGCGCGGAGTACTCCGAGGTCCCGTGCGATGGGATCACCATGGCTCACGGCTTCATAGACCGCCGCCGCTTCCTCGGCGACTCGCGCGGCGGCGACGAAGTCTTCCCGGGCGTACCAGACCAAGGCTTCTCGTAAGCGGACATCGCAGGCTTCGACGGCGTAAACCTCCGGCTCGGCCGCGACCAGCGCCGTGTAGTGCCGAGCAGCTTCGGTCAGGGCGTCCTGAGCCACGCTCGTGCGCCCATCCTGCAGTGCGCGGTACGCGTGGTGATACAGGCCGCGGGCTAGCAATCCGAGCGGCTGCCGGTCGTCCGGCTGTCGCGCAACCAGCACGCGGCTGACCCTCATCGCTTCGACCGACCATCGGTACTGTTCGGAGAAGTCGCGCTGCGCACCGGCTTGCCTGGCCAGAGCCAGCAGATCGTCGACTGTGCCCACCCGTCGAGTATCGCGGAGCGGCCCTCGGCAACGTCAGAGAGCTACCGCACCCACTGAACGGCTTCCTGACGAGCCGCCTCCACCTGGGAACCCGACTGCCTACGGGCCATCCGCCGCAGCACGATCGGAGCGACCAGCACGCCGAGGACAGCCCAGGCGCTGAGGACGCCCACCGTCTCCAGCGTGCGCCAGGACCCGCCGACCTCCAGGGCCGCCGCGGATTCCGGCAGGAAGGCGGAGCGCATGCCGAGCCCGAGCCAGTAAATGGGGAAGAGCTGGGCGACGACCTGAACCCAGCCCCACAGCGCGTCGATCGGGTAGAAGATCCCGGAGATGCCGGTGAGCACCATGACCGGGAGCATGCCCCAGGTGCTGACCTTCTGCACGTTCGGCACCAGGGAGCCGATGACGATACCGATCGGCATCGTCGCGAGGAGCCCGAGCACCAGCACCCAGACCACGGTGAGCCATCCCGCAGCGCCACGATGGACCAGGTTCTCGAAGAGCAGGAGGCTCGGGATCAGGATGGTCACGAGGGACGGGATCAAGTTCAGCGAGTGGTAGAGCACCTGGCCGCTGACGTAACCGAGGATTCCGCGCGGCACCGCCTTCGCGCGCAGGAGCGTGCCGTCCTCGCGTTCCATGGCGAGGGCGTATGCCGGGCCGATGATCACGCCGAAGGCCACCAGTGCACCGAGGATGCTCGGCATCACGACCGACGGCAGCAGCAGCGAGGTTCCCTCCACCTCGGTGTCGCGCCGCAGGAAGAGGTAGCCGACGATCGCGACCGCCGTGAACAGGTAGAACCCCTGGTCCTGCGGGCTGCGGATGCTGAGTAGGAACTCCGTCCAGCCACGGGCGAGGCCGACGCGGACGGCGTGCACGGTGCGGTGTTGGATGCTGTTCATCGGGCGTCCTCCGTCTCGGCCTCCGCGTCGGCCGGTCCGAACGCCATCGCCGCCTGGTCGGCGCGGCCGGACTCGTACTGCTGGACCATCGTCAGATACGTGTCCTCGAGGCTGGCCCGCCGGACCTCGAGATCCGTGATCTCCCTGCCGTAGCGGGCGAACAGGTCCCAGACGAATTCCGTGGGTTCGGCTGTGGACTGCACGAAGTGCTCACCGTCGCGGCTCCACCGCACCTGGCCTTCGGCCGCCACCTGCCTGGCCAGTTCGTCCGCGCTGCCGTCGGCGACGATCCGGCCACCGGCCAGGATCAGGATGCGGTCGGCCAGCTTCTCCGCCTCGCTCAGATCATGGGTGGTGAGCAGGATCGTCGTTTCTTCGAGGTCGGTCAGGCGGTGGATCAAGTCGTGGAACTCGCGACGGGCCTGCGGGTCGAATCCCGCCGTCGGTTCGTCGAGGAAGAGCAGTTCGGGGCGGCCAATGATGCCGATCGCTACGTCGAGGCGGCGGCGCTGCCCACCGGACAGGGTGCGGATCTTCTGGTCCGCTTGTTCGGCCAGCCCGACCATGGCGATCAACTCCTCCACGCCGTACGGCCGGGTGCGCTCGGGCGTGGAGTAGGGCAGGTAGTAGCGACCCAGGTGGGTGAGGAGCTTCCGGGGCGTCCAACGCGCGTGGTCGCGCCAGGACTGCAGCACCACACCGGTGCGGGCACGCCAGTCCTCGTCGCCCTTGGCCGGATCGGCTCCCAGCACGGCGACCGTGCCGTCCGAAGGCAGACGGAAGCCTTCGAGGATCTCGATGGTGGTGGTCTTGCCAGCCCCGTTAGGCCCGAGAAGCGTGACGACCTCACCTCTGCCTACGGTGAAATCGACGCCCTTCAGCACATCGGTCGACCCGTAGCGCATCCGCAGATCGCGCACCTCGATGATCGATTCCCCGTCGACCGACCGCATCTTCCGACTATAGCGGCGGAGCGCACGGCTACTTCCTCAGTAGGCAGAACCGTCGCTGTTGAACCATTCCGTCGTGCCGGGAAGTCCTCGCAGTTACTTCTTGCCCACGAGCCGCTGACTGACCGGCCGTCCCGTCTCGTTCGCGAGACGGATCAGCAAGGCGCCGATCGGATCCCGTTCCCCGTCGGGGAGCGCGATGTCGATTGCGCTGACCCGCATTGGCGCCTGGCCGACCGGCTTCACGACGTAGTTGGAGATGTTGCCCGCGAACAGGTTGCCTTCGCGGATTACCTGGACCTCTACCTCGCTCACGTCGGACCAGCGCGCGGCGCGGGCCTTGCCGTTGCGCGTGTAGACGACGCCGCCTTGGTACACGTAGATCGCTTGGAACCCGCGGAAGAGCATCACGACGGACCAAGCCACCGATACGATGCCCACGGCGAACAACAAGATCGCGATCACCCGGAGGAACTTCACCGTCTGGGCCGCCAGCGCCAGCACGCCGCAAGAGAGCACGGTGGAGAGCAGACCACCGGCCAGCGCCATCACTGCGCCCTTGAACGGATTGCCGTTACTGCGCTGGTCGATCAGCTCGCCCAACCCCTGTTGGGCGGCGAGCTCCGCCACCTGGCTGGGTAATTTCGGCTCCGCGGTACCAGTGCTCATCACGCGCCCCGTTGTCGCTCCTGGATGGACGGCCAGAGCATAGGGGGTCCGGGGGTTCTCGAGAGCATTGTCGGGGCGGGTTCGAGGACTCAGAGCTCCGACTGGCTGGCGGGTACGGGACTCGACGTCGGCGGACGCCAGCTCGCGGCACTGTCGAACCCGCGCAGCGCGAAGCGGTCGGGAATCAGGCGGGTGGTGATGTCGCGCAGCGCCGCGACGGTGGCAGACGGGCTCTGCGTGAGCTGACCCAGTAGACGCGACTGCCGAGCAAGCCGGGTGACCCGTCCGGCTCGGGCTCGGTCATAGGACGTGAGACCGGTGACGATCGACGGCCCTGCGGCTACCGCGTGCGCCAGGACGACGGCGTCTTCGAGGGCGAGGCCGGCGCCTTGTCCGAGGTTGGGTTCCATGGCGTGGGCGGCATCGCCGAGCAGCGCCACCCTGCCGTGATGAAGGCGCCGCAGAGACGGCTGCACGGCCACGATGTCGTGGCGCAACAGGTCACCGGGCGAGATCGCGTCGAGCAACGCCGGGATCGGATCGTGCCAGTGCCCGAAGCGGCGGCGGAGTTCGGCCAGCTCATCCGCGCTCGGCTCGCCGGCCGTGGCGTTCGCGGTGGCGTAAAGATAAGTCAGGTCAGGACCCATCGGCACGACGCCGAAGCGGTCTGCCCGCCCCCACGTTTCGCTGGCCGGGCCGACCTCCATCGTCGGGACACGCACCACGGCGCGCCAGGCGACATATCCGCGGTACTCCGCCGGCGGCTGGGCCGGTAACAGCGTCCGGCGCAGTAGGGAGTTCACACCGTCGGCCGCAACGACGAGATCGGCGGAGACGAGCCGGTCACCACAGCGAATGCTCGCCTGCCGGTCCGCGCCCCCGGCGTCGACGTCCGTCACGTTCGCGCCCAGCTGCAGACATTCGGACGGCAGCGCAGCGGCGAGCAGGTCCACCAGATCAGCTCGCAAGATCGCCAGCTGCGGACAACCATGACGGGCGGTCACCTGATCAGCGTTGGTGCGCGACAGCCATCGCCCGTCCGGGCGACGCACACCCGAACCGAGAAGGGCCGTGGCCCGGGCCTGCAGCGCCTCGGCGAGCCCCAGGGCATGCAAAGCCCGCACCGCGTTCGGCCACAAGGTCAGTCCCGCGCCGATCTGCTCCCGGCTCGGAGACCGTTCGTAGACCGCCACCGTCCACCCAGCGCGATGCAGGGCCACGGCGGCGGCGAGTCCTCCGATGCCGCCACCCACCACCACAGCCGACCGACGTCCCTCTACATCCATAGAGGCGACACTACCGTCGCGATTCGCTCGGCTCTACATCGATAGAGTGTGCCGGTGGTCTCTTCCCGGCATGGACTCGTCGCCGACGCCGCCCTCGAGGTCCTCGCGCAACACGGTTCGCGAGGTTTGACCTACCGCGCGGTGGACGCGGCCGCCGACCTGCCGCCCGGCTCCACCTCGTACTACTACCGCACCCGTGCAGCGCTCCTGAGCGCTTGCGTCCAGCGACTGGTTGAGGACGACCACGCCGAACTCGACGCGCTGGCACCGCTGATCACAGCGGCGGACCGGACCGCTCTCGTCCGAGCCCTCACCGAGGTCCTGCACCGGTGGCTGACGACCGGTCGAGGACGCCACCTCGCCCGATACGAACTCACGCTCGAGTCGGTGCGCCGGCCAAAGGTCGCTTCAGCGCTCCACCGTTCCGGCACCGACCTGCGCCAACGAATCGCGGCGATCCTCGCCAGGCTCGGCGCCAGCGATCCGCCTCGCCAAGCGCGGTGGCTAGTGGCCTGTATCGACGGGATCCTCTTCGACAACATCGCCGGGGCCAACGCGAACCAGCCTTTGGATGCCGCCGACATCGATGCCGCCGTGCGGGACCTCGTCCATGCCGTCCTGCCTACGTGCGACGCGGATCGCGCCCCCGTGCCGAACGGTCAGTGAAGGCAGGGCAATCGCGGCGTGCCCTGCCAGTTCGTCGTCGGGCCAAAACGAGCCAGGGGATCAGCGGGCGCGCCAGTGCGCGCCATCGCCGATCCCCACTCCGGCTAGCCCTTGAAGGTCAGCCGCCGCTGCGCCGGTTCGCCCACTGGCGCTGACTGGCAACCGGTCCCCGGTTACCGATCTTGCCTCCATCGGAGGTCGGCTGACTCGTGGTGGCGCCGCCCTTGCCCTTCGCCCGGCGGGCGGCCCGGTTCAGGAACGGTTCGGCCTCCGCCTCGGCACCGTCAGGCGTGTCCTGCGGCTCAATTTCGTCAGCCATTGCTTGCTCCCGCGGGGAGTTGTTCGGATACGCCGCCTCAGACCCTAACAAACCGACATGACGGGGCATGGCCGCGGGAGCCATCGGCCCGGTCGACAGCTGCCGTACCGGACCCGACCCGAGCCGCCGGGCCCTCGCGCCGTGACGATCCGGCGGCTGCCGGTCGCCGGATCTTCACGCGTGCACAGGCTCAGGTCGGAGCTATCGCATCCGCAGCGGCCTCCCCGGAGCGCACCGCGCCCTCGATGTAGCCGTACCAGCGCGACGACGTCTCCGACCCGGCCCAGTGGATCCGTCCGACCGGTTTACGGAGCGCAGCGCCGAGCTGGGTCCAGGCACCCGGGGGAAATACCGCGGCGTAGGCGCCACGGGTGAACGCCACCGAGTTCCAATCACGCTCCAGGTAGCCGGTCGGCGTCCCGGCTTCCGGGCCGAACAGCCGCGACAGGGCGTCGAGAAGAGTTGTTCTGCGGTCGGCGGGTGTCCGGCCGGCGAGGTCGCGGGCGGGAGACCCGGTCGCGAACCCGATCAGGATCCCTCGGTGTCCCGACCGCGGGCTGCTGTCGACGGTCAGCGTGAGCGGACCACGCAGGCTGAGCGCGGCACCGCTGAGGCCGGCCCTCCGCCAGAACGGTTCCGGATACGTGGCGACGCACTTGATCACGCTGCCCATCGGTAGCCGCTGGGTGAGGTTGTCGCGGTCGGCGGGCAACGGCGGGTCGTACTCGATGCGTCCCGCGAGCGGAGGAGTCACCGCGACCACGACGTGTCCGGCGCACCACTCCGTGCCGTCGGCGGTGGTCACCGTGGCCCCCGACTCGTGCTGCGTGATCCGCCGCACGGGTGCGCCGAGTCGTACCGCCGTGCCGAGCCGGTCGGCGAGCCGCTGGGCGAGACCATGGGCTCCGCCGTCCAGCCGGTCCTGTTGGGCACCGCCCTCGAAGTCGGTCAGCGCCGCGATGCTGCCGGCGGCCCTGACCATGAACACCGCGTGCAGGAGCGAGACCTCGCTCGGCTCGCAGCACCAGATCGCCCGGCAGGCCAGGTCCAGAAAGCGCCGACCACCCGCTGTCTTCGCGGTGCGGTCGATCCACGACCGGAAGGTCTGCCCGTCGAGGGTGGCCGCGTTCGTGCCGGCCCACGGCCGTTCGGGATCGACAGTGCGGGCGAGCCGGTCAAGACGCCTCTGCGCGCGTGCGACGTCCAGCAGAGCCAGCGGGCCGAGCTTCGGCACCATGCCCCGGAAGCGCCGGACCTCGCCGGCTTCGGTCTCCAGGACATTCGCCCCCGCGGTGTGCGTCGGGAACGCGCGGACACCGAGCTCCGCGGCCAGCGCATACACCCGGTCCTGGCCCGGCCCGATGAACTGGCCGCCGAGGTCAACGGCCTCGCCGTCGAGGTCGAGGCCGGCGGTCCGGCCGCCGGCCTGCGGTTCTGCCTCGAGCAGTACGACGCGGACGCCGCGCAGCCGCAGCCGGTCAGCGCAGACGAGACCGGCCATACCGGCGCCGACGACGACAACGTCGGCGTCATGGTGGTGGGACACCTCTACTCCTAGTGGGTCGGGCGCGTTCGCGACCAGCACGAACACGCCAGCGCACCCACCTACCACCACGGCGCTGGTTCTCGGGTCAAACGATGTCAGCTCTGATCATCCCAGGAACGCCGACAGATCACGCGTTCTCCCCGGGAACAGGCTGAAGGCCGTGGCCGCTCCCCCGGGTCGTCCGGGCCGAGGGGCGGCCGCTGAGCGCAACCGCCAGGCAGAACGCGCCGACTGTGACGGTCGCCGACACGACGCTGACCGTCGACCGCCACAACCACATCGGGGTGGAGTCCCGACCGCCCGGGTAGTCGGAGAGCACTAGCCCGAAGTAGATGGTCAGGTCCACCGACATGAGCGCCAGGGGCGGCAACACCGCGAACGGGACCCAGAGCGCTCGCGCGTCCCGCCGCGCCAGCAAGTAGATGACCACGAGGACGGTGGCGAGCAGGAGGAGGGGCGCCGCTACTCCCAGCAACAGGCGCGAACCGAAGACAGCGTATTCCCAGTAGGCCGCGTCCTGCTTCCGCACGGCCGGTACGACCGACAGGAGAGCCACGACCAGCGGCATCCACCGCACGACCGGCCCCGGGCGGCTCGGCGCGGCCAGCGCCAGGACGCTGAGTGCGGCGTGCGGGACGAGGACGACGAACGACGGCTCGTAGAGGTCGAACCACGGCTCGGCGTCCACGGCGCGGGCGGCCACTACCCCGATCGGTTTCGCGAGGACCATCAACACGAGCGCGGACCCGATCAGCCACCGGCACCACCGGCCCGCTCCAGCGGCGAACGCGACGGCCGCGGCCAGCCACGCGAGCCAGGCGAACGCGGCGGACGTGTGGAACGGCCCGAACGGACGCCCCGGTGTGTAGTTGAACGTATGGGGTGCGAGTTCGATCGTCACTAGCCAGCAGGTGGCCAGTATCGAACCGGTCGCCAGCGCCAGCACCGCGGCGATCGAGACGCCGCCGGGCAACCCGGACGCTCCCCGCGCCCGTAAGCGCTGCCGGAACGCGCCGGCCAGCACGTCGGCGGCGTCACGAACTCCCGGCCGGCTCCGGCCCGGCGCGACGGTGTCCAGATAGGTGCCGACCAGCTCGTCGCCGCGTTCGGCCCGATAGTCCGCGGGGTAGGCGCGGAGCAGCCGCCGGTAACGTCGCTCCAGACGGTCGCTCATGCCGCACCGCCCGCCGACCGCGGACGCGCGACCCACCCGGAGGCTTTCAGTCGGGCGGTCGCGGCCTCGAGGTTGCGGCGCATGCGCTCGGTCTCCGCGCCGAGCACCTGCAGGCCCTCGTCGGTCAGCCGGTAGTACCGGCGAAGCCGGCCGTCCACGACCTCTTCGTGGTCGAGGGCCACCAAGCCGTCGTCGGTGAGGCGGTCGAGCGCGCCGTAGAGCGTTCCGGGTCGCAGCGTGATGCGCCCCTCGGAGAGCTCGGCGACCTCGGTGATCAGCCCGTACCCGTGCAACGGCCGGCGCGCCAGGGCGGTGAGGATCAGGAACGTGGGTTCCCGGAGCGGCATCGTCATACTGAGTAATATATCGGTGACGAAGATATACCGCTACCGAAGACCCAAGAGGGTGTGGGGACCGCTACCAGGGCGCTGTGCCGACGCCGTCCAGCTCGTGGACGGCGACGCGGTCCTCGGTCGCGAGCACCCTCAGCATCCGCTCGGCGTCCGCGATCGACGCGTGCGCGCCGGTCGTCGTCTGTTCGGCCGCGTTCGGCGACTCCACCCAGAGTCGCCCGTCCGACCAGCTCATCTGGACAACGCCACCGCTACGGCCCAACGCGCACAGCCACGTTCCGGCGGTCGGCACGGCCCGCACCACGTCGAGGGTCTCGGCGAGTGTCATCGGACGGTCGTGGTGGTAGCTGCCGTCGTCGTAGCGGACCTCCAGGAGGTTCGGCTCGGGGGTGTACTCCCCGGACGCCTCGCCGCGGAGCAGCCGCAGGCCGTCGAAGCGCCCGGCGACCCGTCCGTCGCCGGTGAGGAGCCGGTCGAACTCCCGGTGGACGACGACCGGTTCGCCCTCACCGGTGACCCGTAAGCGCACGTCGGTCGGCAGCCACGGCAGGTCGAGCAGCGCCAGCACCTCGGCGGATTGCTCGCCCTCGATCGCGAACCACTTCGCACCGGAGACGACCTCCACCTCGACGTCGAGCTCCGGCGCCGGGCCGGACGGAAACGCGGCCCGCGGGCCGTGCCGGCGAACCGCCCAGTCGAGCGACACGTGGATCCGCTTCTCGGTGGCGCCGTCCCAGTTCACGGTGAGGCCGGCTGCGGTCAGCGCGGCCGCCACCTCGGCGCCGATCTCCGCCGTCGGCGCCTGGCCGAACAGCCCGTAGGCGAGGAAGACACCGCCGCCTTCGACCGCGTGCTCCGCGTCCTGCTGGTGGTAGAAGACGTACCCGCGAGCGGCGGTCGGGTCGGGCACCGTACCGCCGATCTCGGCGAGCCCGCAGTTCTGGCAGCAGGCGAAATCCTGCCTGGCGACGATCCCGGCGGCGTCGAGCGCACGAAACGCCTCCGTGAGCCGGTCGTTGTCGGTGCGCTCCGGCCAGGTCGCCTGCGCGGCCAGCGCGGCCGCGAACTCCTCGCTCGCCACCGACCACGCCAGCGCCCGCAGGTCGTCCGAGTCCACCTCGTCCTCGAGGTACTCGACGGTGCTCTCAACGACCTCGAGGAACGTCGCCGAGCCGCGCCCGACCTCGGTGCGGACATGATCGATCATCGATTCGCGCAGGTCGTCGTCCATGCCGGCACCGTACCGAGCACTCGCATCTCGCTAGCCGGCTACCTCGCTCCTACCGTGGATACTGCTGGCATGGCCGGTGAGCTGCGCGTCGAGCGGGGCGAGTCCTCGACCGCGCACTGGGAGACGACCCACGGTGCTCCCGGCGCGGGCTTGGCGGGTTTGGTCGGGTCGTACCACGGGTTCTCCGAGAAGTCGCTCCGGCCGGTTGCCCGGCGAGAGTTCGGGGCCGCGAACGTCGTCCTGATCGTGTGCTTCGGTGACCCGCTGCTGGTGGCCGACGCGTCCGGGCGCGACGGCGGGCGCCGGCTGTCGTCGTTCGTGGCCGGGCCGGGTGAAGGCGTGACGCGAACCGAGCATGCCGGCGTGCAGGACGGGGTCGAGGTTCGGCTCAGTCCGTGGGGCGCCTACCAACTGCTGGGCGTGCCCACCGATGAGATCGCAGGGCGCGTGGTCGGCCTGGACGAAGTGCTCGGGCGCGCGGGCACACGATTGAGCGAGCGGCTGGCCGATGCCACCGACTGGCGGACGCGATTCGCGGTCCTCGACACGGTGTTCAGCCGCGCTGCCGCCACCGGCCCCCGTCCGGACCGGACCCTCGTCGCCGCATGGGAACGGCTCGAACGCTGCCACGGCGATCTGCCGATCAGCGACCTGATCGCGGACACCGGTTGGAGTCGGCGCAGGCTCGCGGAACGGTTCCGGACACAGACCGGGCTCACTCCGAAGTCCGCAGCGCGGATCTTGCGTTTCACCCGCGCCAGGGACTTGTTGACCCGCCCCGGCCATCGGTCACTCGCGTCGATCGCGCTGGCCTGCGGTTACTACGACCAGGCCCACTTGAACCGGGACTTCCAGGCGCTCGGGCAGTGCACGCCCACGGAGTACCTCGCCGCGCAACTGGCTGACCTACCGGGCACCGGGCACTGACCTGGCCGGCCTGCAGCCCGGTGCGCTCCCCTGGTAACAAACGTCCAAGACCGCCGCGGGCCGTCCCCCTACCGTCGGTGCCATCAACGTCGCGACGACCGAGGGAACACTCATGAGCGGGGAACCAGGCTTCTTCGAGATCGGCGTCCCGGACGCCAAACGCGCGAAGGCGTTCTACGGCTCGTTGCTGGAGTGGACTTTCCATCCGATGGGCGGCGGCGACCAGGCATGGGTCGAGACCCCGACGATCCGTGGTGGGCTGCACGACGACGACGAGGAGCGTCGCATCGATGTCTTCTTCGCGGTTTCGGACATCGTCGCGGCCGTCGCGGCCGTCCGTGAACTCGGTGGGAAGGCCGAGGATCCCGGCCCCGCGGAACCGGGTTTCGGCCGATTCGCTTCTGCCAGGACGACCAGGGTGTGCGCTTCGGCCTGCACCAAGCTCAGTCGGCTTGACCGGACAGCAACGGACTGCGACGGCCGCCGTGCTCGGCGGCCGTCGCAATGGCACGCACCGTCAGTGCGTGGACAGCGTTCCGCTGATCTCGTTGGGGATGCCACCGAGGGAGGTGGATCCGACGACCTTGCCGGTGGCGAGGTCGAGCCGGTGCACCTTCTTCGTCGCCGGCTCGGTCACGTACGCGTCGCCGCCGCGCACGAACAGGGCCGGACGCGGCTGCTGCCAGTCCATCGGCTCCTTCCACTGGCCGACCACGGGCCACGAGCTCACGATCTTGCCGACGGCCGGGTCGACGACGTGCAGTTTGCCGTCGGTGCCGAGGATCAGTCCCTCACCCTCCGGGCCACGCGCCAGCGAGCGGAAGCTGTAACTCACGCCCTTCGGCATCGGCACCACCCGCAACGTGTGGGCCGCGGTGTCGACGAGCGCGAACTGCTCGGGGAACTCCCGCTCCGCGTCCGGGTCGACCTTGTAGTCGCCGAGCACGATCGGCGACACCTCGCTGCCGACCTGCGTACCGACGGCGCTGTAGGCCCGGTCGCCCTTGACCTTGACGAACGTGCCCTTCTTGAACAGCAGCACGCCGTCCTCGCAGCCCAGCGCGACGACCTCGCCCTTCGCGACGGCCTCCCCGTGGACGCCCTCGCACTCCTCGCTGCGGGCGATCTCCTTGCCCTGTTCGTCCAGGGCGATCGCACCCGGGCGTGACTCGTCCGTGCCGAGGGTGACCACCATCGTGCCGTCGCTCAGCTCGACGGCTACGCCGTGGTGCGGCTGCGCCGTCTGGTAGGTACGCCCCTCGGGCTTGCCCTTCGCGAGGTCCTTCGGGTCGAAGCTGTTCACATCGCCGGTGCCGTCGGTGAACAGGATCGTGCGATCACCGTGCAGCACCACGTGACCGGGCTTGCTGCCCGGGTAGGTGATGTCGGTCATCCGGCCGGTCACCGCGTCGAGCACTCGGAACCCGTCCGCGGCTGTCACGACGACGTGGGTGTCGTTGCCGGCCGGGTTCACGCGGTTGAAGCCGTCGAGCTTCACGTCGTGCGCCACGGCCAGGGATTCGCCGTCGAGCACGTAGATGCCACCGTCGTAGGTGATCGCTACCGGATTCTTCGCCGAAGTGGTGGCGGACGACGCGGAGGGCGAAGCCGTCCCACCGTCCGCCTCGTTCGCACAGGCGCTGAGCGCCAGTAACGCGGCGGCAGCCAGGGCTACCAGGCCGCGCGTCCCGAGGTGAGTCACCACATCCTCCTAGATGAGTTTGACAATCATTTTCATTCAGAAACGAGCAGGGGTCCGCGACAGCGCAGGCGTGGGATCAGCCGGTGAGGCCGTCGAGAATCGCGTCGGTGTTGAAGCGCATCATCGCCAGGTAGCTCGCGGCCTCACCGTCCGCCTCGCTGAGCGATTCCGAGTAGAGCGCGATCACGCGCACCGTGACTCTCGCCGACGATGCGAGCACCTCGGCGAGGCGCGCGGGCTGCGAGGTGTCGGCGAAGATCGCCCGCACCCGGTGGGTCTTGATCGCGGTGGTCAGCGACGCGAGGTCGGAGGCGCTCGGCGACGCGAGCGTCGTTCCGCTCGGGATGATCGTGCCGACGACCGTCAGGTCGTAGCGGGCGGCGAGGTAGCCGAACACGTGGTGGTTGGTGACGAGGACCCGGCGGTCCGCCGGTATCCCCGCGAAGCCCGTCGCCAGCTCGCGGCTCAGTTCGCCGAGTTCGACCTGGTACGACTTCGCGCGCTGCCGGACGACGTCTGCGTCCACACCGTCGACGTGTTCGACGATCTCGTCCGCGAGCAGGCGCACCGCCGTCTGCATACGGATCGGATCGGTCCAGAAGTGCGGATCGGGTAGTCCGGCGGCGTCGCCGTCCTGGTACTCGATCGGGTCGGCTCGCGCGCCCACCTCGACGGTGGGCACGTCAGCGTCCTTCGCCGCCTCGACGTGACGGAGCACGCCCTCCTCGAGGCCGAGGCCGTTGTAGACGAGCAGGTCGGCCGTCTGCATGGTGCGGGCCTCGCGGGCGGAGATCGCGAAGGAGTGCGGGTCGGCGTTGGGTTTCATCAGAACGGTCACGCGGGCCTCGTCGCCGACGATCTCCCGGACGACGTCGCCGAGGATGTTCGTCGTCACGACGATGTGGGTGCGCGCGGACGGCGTGCAGGCGACGCCGGCGGCCAGCAGGCCGATAGTGGCGACGAGCGCCGTCAGCAGCCGAGGTCTCATCGGCCGACCTCGACAGCCAGATCGGGTCGTTCGGAAGCCCGAAACGTGCGGGCCGTCCGGAGCCCGTCGCGGTAGTCGATCTCGCGGATGACCCGGGCTTCCGGCTCGGCGACGTACGCCCGGTTGATGTCGAGCGTCAGGCTTGCGCCGCTGGGCGAGCCCAGCACGGACGCCGTGGCGAGAGCCTTGCCGGTCGCAACGTCGTAGCTGGTCAACGCGCCGGACTCGTCCAGGGCCAGCACGGTGTCGCCGTCCGCCGGTGACGCGGCCGCCACGAGGCGCCGGTCGCCGGCGGGCACGTACCGCACGGTGGCCTTGGCGGCGTTCACCGACCAGATGCCGGTGCGGTCCGCCACGGCCGCCTCGTTGCTGCGCGGACGGTAGGCCAGTCCGTCGGGCGGGATCGGCGCCTCGGGAGCTGCCACTGCCGTAGCCGCGAGCCGATCGCCCTGCCGCTTGACGCGGACGACGGTGGTCTCGCACGCGATGACCGCACCGCCGCGCAGAACCGCCCATCCGCGCGGCGCCGCGCACGGGACGTCCAGGGCGCCGGTCGGCGTGCCGCGTGCGTCCATCGCGACGATGCGGTTCGCCGGCCGACCCGGATCGTCGCCGAGGGCAACGAGCAGCGCGTCCGCGTACGGCACGGCCAACGGCGTCGAACTGCGGGTATCGATCGTCGACAGTTCGGCCACGTCGCCCGATTGGAGTTTCCGGCGATCGAGCACGGTGATTCGTCCGTCGGCCGTGCCGATCGTCGTGTGGGCTTCGGAGCCGGTGATCGTGTCGATCGCGGCGTCGAGCGAGACGACGCCGACCGATCGGGCCGGCGCGCGGTAGTAGTGGACGTGGTCGGTGTGATCGACCGTCCAGACGCCGGAATCGACGATCTCGAGCCGTCGATCACCGTCGTCGACGTAGACGAAGCGGCCGTCCTCGGCGATGCGCTGCGCGCCGAGCGACAGCTCGACGTCCTTCTCCTTCTGCGTGGTCAGGTCCAGCAGCTGCAGCCGCTCCGAACCGCGGCTCGCGTAGGCGATGGCCGACTGCGGCTCGGGTAACTCCTGTGCGCCTTCGACGTAGCCGTGCGGTGTCTCGTCCGCGCCCCGCGGTGTGTTCTCCGGTGAGCCGCACGCCGATAACGCCACGACGACGCTCACCGCGGTCCCGAGCAGGCGCCAACGAGCCGGGCGCGTCCTGCGGTTGATCACAGCCATCCTTTCTCGGCAGCGGTGGACGCGACCGTCGACGACCGGGCGCGCAGCACCGCGGACGCGGTCCGGCGCGCGCCGAGGATCACGAAGAAGAGGGACACGGCAACGGCGGCGATCGTGGCGCCGGCCGCCGTCGCCGCGAACCAGGAGATCCACAGTCCGAGCACGGTGGCGGCCGAGCCGATCCCGAACGCGGTGAGCATGACGATCGGCAGCCGTCGTGCCACCAGCAGCGCCGCCGCCGAGGGCGCGATGAGCATGCCGAAGGCGAGCAGCGTGCCCACGACGCTGAAGGCCACCGCCATCGTGATCGTGAGCAGGACCAGCATCACCGCGTTCGCGAGATCCGGGCGTAAGCCGAGCGTCCGGGCCTTGCGCGCATCGAACGTCAAGGCCAGGAACGGCCGGTAACCGACGAAGGTGACGACCGCGACGACGAGGACGGCCCCACCCAGCAAGAGCAGGTCAGGTGCCCGGATCGCCAGCACGTCACCGAAGAGGAAGGCCGTCAGGTCGGTCGCGAACGACCGGGAGTGGGACACGACGATGACCCCGACCGAGAGCATCCCGACGAACAGCAGGCCGATGCTGGTGTCCCGCCCGAACTCGCGGCTGTGCCGTAGGGCGTTGACGCCGATCGCCATGGCGAACGCGCTCGCCGCGGCGCCCACGACCAGGCTGCCGCCCAGGATCGACGCGATCGCGACGCCGGGCAGCATGCCGTGGCTCATCGCCTCGCCGAGAAAGGTCATCCCACGGGCGATCACCCAGACCCCGGCGAGCGCGCACACCGCCGCCAACAGCACACCGCCCGCCAGCGCGCGGACGACGAACGGAACGGTGAACGGCTCGACCAGGGACGACATCACGCGGCCCACTATACTGAAAACGGTTGTCATTTCTAGTTGGAGGTCGCATGGTCGAGGTCGTCACCGTCGAGGGCGTGGGCTTCCGCTACGCCGGCGTCCCCGTCCTGCGCGCGATGAGCCTGGGCGTCGAATCCGCGTCCACGCTGGTGGTCGTCGGCGCGAACGGCTCGGGCAAGAGCACGTTCCTGCACCTACTGGCGGGCGTCGAGACACCCACCGAAGGCTGCGTCCACCGCCGCGAGGGCGCCCGCGTGGCCCTCCTTCCCCAGCGCACCCAGGGCATCGACGCACTCCCGCTGACGGTCGCGGAATGCGTCGCGATCGGACGCTTCTCCCCCGGCCGACTGCTGCGACGCCTCGGCCGTACCGATCGCGCGGCCGTGACCGGAATGATGGAGCGGCTGGACCTCGCGCACCTGGCCCGCCGACGGCTCCGCGAACTGTCCGGCGGGCAGCGGCAGCGCACTCTCATCGCCCAGACGCTCGTCCAGGACGCCGACGTCTACGTCCTCGACGAGCCCACCGCCGCGCTCGACACCCGCAGCAGGCACCGTGTGCACGAGCTACTCGCCGAACGGAGCCGGGGCGGCGCCGCCGTGGTCCTGGCCAGCCACGACACCGCCGAAGCATCGTTAGCCGACCACACGCTCCAACTTTGACCGCGAGTGAAAGTCGGGACACGAATACGGAGCGCTACCGGCGTCTGGCATCATTCGGGCCATGACGAGCCAGGGATTGCTGCGCGAAGCGCGCGCTCTGGTCTTCGTCCTCGTCTGCCTGAGCCTGTCGGTGACGTTGCACAGCTGGGCGCACGGTGGACTGCCGCCGCTGATGGCGCTGCTCGCCGGCGCCGGCTCGGTCATTCCGGTGGCGATGCTGCTGACCGGTCGGCAGCGCGGCCTGCCGGTCATCGCCGCCGGTCTCGCCGTCACTCAGGTAGGTCTGCACGGACTGTTCAGCGTCGTTCCGTCGGCGGACGCGCACGCCATGATGGCGACGCCCGCGCCCGGTGCGATGCTCACCGCGCACGTCGTCGCCGGTGGGCTGACTGCGCTCTGGCTCTACGCCGGTGAGGTCGCGGTCTGGCGCCTGGTCCACTGGCTCGCCCGGCGTTTGCCCTCGTTCGCTGGGTTGTTCGCGCTGGCGGCACTGCGGGTGCCCGCGCCGGCGCCGCGTCGTTTCTGGGCCCGGCTCGCCGAGTTGGCGGCGCCTCTGCCGGAGCCCACGTGGCTACGCAGTGTGGTTCGGCGCGGTCCGCCGCGCGTGCGCGCCGTGACTTCCTGACTCGACGTCTCTTCCGGTCGGCAGGTCCGACGCTGGTCACTTCGACCCGTCGCCAGCCCGGTCGCGAGGACAGTGCGGCCACCCGCAGCGTTTGCGGACGCCTCCTTGCTCCCCCCGGCGCCGATTACTTGATCCGGCGTCTTCCCGCCGTGCCTCGCCGAGGCGCGGCCTGAGGGGGTGCGCGCCGGGCGATGCGCGTGTCGAGTACCTGAGCGGGTCATGGCGTGGTCTTCCGCCGCCCAACTAGCGGCCTTCCCCTGCCCGCTTTGAGATCTCTCGAGGTATCCATGTACTGCTCGACCCGTCGTGCCCGTGGACTCGCCGTCCTCACCCTCACCGTCGTCTCCGCAGGCCTGCTCGCCGGTTGCGGCAACTCGGACAACTCGTCGACGTCGACCCCCTCCACGTCGGTGAGCCCGACGGTGTCGGAGTCGGCGGCCACAGCCGTCTCGATCACCGACCCCTGGGTCAAGGCCGCCGACAAGGGCATGACCGCCGCGTTCGGCACGCTGGTGAACAACACCGACAAGCCGCTGACGGTGGTCAGCGCGTCCTCGTCCGTCTCGGTCATGGAACTGCACGAGATGGTGATGAAGGACGGCAAAATGATCATGCAGCCCAAGACGAACGGCTTCACGCTGCCGGCCAAGGGCTCGCACGAGCTGTCCCCCGGCGGCGACCACCTCATGTTCATGGACGTGAAGACGCCGGTGAAGGCCGGCGACGAAGTCACGATCACCCTGAAGCTCTCCGACGGCAGCAGCGTTCCGTTCACCGCGGTCGGCAAGCCGTACTCCGGTGCCGAGGAGAGCTATGCACCGGACGGCGGCATGGACATGACCGACTCCCACAACGGCGCGGACGCGAGCGCCAGCCCGTCGGCATGAGCGAGCGTCCGAACAGCCGCGGGGTGAGCAGGCGGGGTCTGCTCACCGGCGGTGCCGCGGCGGTGGGCGGTGCCCTGGTGGGCGCCGCCTCCGCCACGGCGGTCGCCGCTTCCACCACCGATCCAGCACCCGCCCCGCGCACCGAACCTGCCGACTACGGGCAACAGCGCGAGCCGTTCCACGGCCGCCGCCAAGCCGGCGTCGACACCCGCCCGCAGGCGTTCGCGTCGTTCCTCGCGTTCGCGCTGAAGCCGGGCACCGATCGGGCCGCGCTCCGCCGCATGCTGCGCCTGCTCTCCGACGACGCGGCCCGTCTCACCCAGGGGCGCCCCGCTCTCGGCGACACCGAGGCCGACCTGGCCACGACGCCCGCGCGGCTGACGGTCACGTTCGGTTTCGGTCCCGGCCTCTACCGGGCCGCCGGCCTCGCATCCCCGTTGGCCGACCTGCCGAGGTTCCCCATCGACCGGCTGCAGGCGCGGTGGTCCGGCGGCGATCTGCTGCTGCAGGTCTGTGCGGACGATCCGACGACGGTCGCCCACGCCCAGCGCATGCTCATCAAGGACGCCCGGCCGTTCGCGAGCGTGCGGTGGGTGCAGCGCGGCTTCCGGCGCGGACGCGGGGTCGAGGCCGACGGCGCCACGCACCGCAACCTGATGGGCCAGCTCGACGGCACCGTCAACCCGAAGCCGGGCACCCCGTCGTACGACCCCGCGGTCTGGTCCGGCGACAGCACGACTCTCGTGCTCCGTCGGATCCGGATGGAGATCGAGACGTGGGACAAGCTGTCCCGCACCGACAAGGAGCTCGTCACCGGCCGCCGCCTGGACACCGGTGCCCCACTCACCGGCACAGCCGAGCACGACGAACCGGATTTCACCGCCGTCGATGCCAGCGGTCTGCCGGTGATGCCGGACTTCGCCCACGTCACTCGCGCGCACGTCAGCGATGAACGGCTCCGCATTCTGCGTCGTCCCTACAGTTATGACGGCGAGCCAGACGCGGCAGGCGTTCCGGACAGTGGTCTGATCTTCGCGGCCTTCCAGGCTGACATCACCGAGCAGTTCATCCCCATCCAGCAGCGCCTCGCCGAACAGGACCTGATGAACGAATGGACGACGCCGATCGGATCGGCCGTGTTCGCGATTCCGCCCGGGTGCGCCGAGGGTGGCTGGGTCGGCGAGCAGGTGCTCTCGTGAGGACAGCCCTGGTACTCGTGGGCGCCGTCCTGACGGTGCTCCTCGCCACTCCCGCGCACGCGCACTCGGGAATCGCCAGCAGCAACCCGGCCGCCAACAGCACGATCACCACCGCGCCCGACGAGATCACCCTGACGTTCGCCGGGGCGATCCGCGGAAACTTCAGCACGGTTGTGGTCACCGGCCCGGACGGCGCCACGTACGGCGACGGGAAGCCCCGTGCCATCGACCGGACACTGCATCAGCCGGTGAAACCGCTGGTCTCCGGCCGGTACACCGTGGCTTGGCGCATCGTGGCGGGCGACGGTCATCCGCTGCAGGGCGTCTTCACGTTCACCGCCGACCTGCCCGTCGCCGAACCGACTCCGAGCGCCACCAGCGCGGCGCCCCCGGCGACGACTCCGGAGCCGTCCCGGGCCGCCGCGCCGTCGGACGACGAGGACGGCGGTAACGGGCTGTTGCTCGCTGCCGCGGGTGTGGGTGCTCTCGTCGTGATCGTGGGCATCGTCGCGTTGGCGCGGAGGCGTCGCACGCCATGACCCGGACCGACCGCCGCCACGTGGCGGAGCCGAGCCTCCTCCGCGAGGCGCGGGCCGTCATGTTCGCGCTGGTCGGTCTGAGCCTGTCCGTGTCGTTGGTGCGCTGATCGCGGGCTGGCTCTACGCGCGTGAGGTCGCGGTCTGGCGCGTCGTGCGTCCGACGCGGCCCCACTGCTCCGGCCGTCTGACCTCCACTCTTCGCCTGCCGGCTCCGCCGGTACGGCGCGTTCGATGCTGCCGCTGACTGAGCGGCTCCCACTGCCTTGTTCGGCGGACGCCGCACCGCGTGCCGCCGCGATGACTTCTGGAGTTCCGCATGACCGTGAACGCCGATCCGCCCCGCGAGTCCGAGCCGGAGACCAGCACCGTCACGGCGGTCGTCGAACCGCCGCCGGTCGAACCGGCCCGAATGAAGGTACCGATGCGTCCGGCCCGGTGGGCGCTGCTGCGGCGGCTGCACTTCTACGCCGGGGTCTTCGTCGCGCCGTTCCTGTTCGTCGCCGCGCTGACCGGCCTGGCCTACACACTGGCGCCGCAGCTCAACCAGATCGTCCACGGCCACGAGCTGTCCGTGGACGAGGTGGGCGACACCACGGTGCCGCTCGCCGAACAGGTCGCCGCTGCCCGCGAGGCGCACCCGGACGGCACCCTGGCCACCGTCTCCGTCTTCGACGACCCGGAAGCGACCACGCAGATCGCCTTCTCGGTGCCCGAGCTCGCGGCCGAGAGCAAGGTGCACACCGTCTACGTCGACCCCTACACCGGCGAGGTCCGTGGCCAGCTGACCACCTGGTTCACCGCGACGCCGCTGCAGACCTGGCTGGACGGCTTTCACCGCAGCCTGCACCTGGGCGACGTCGGCCGGATGTACTCCGAGCTCGCCGCGTCCTGGCTCTGGGTGATCTCGCTCGGCGGTCTCGCGCTCTGGATCGGCCGCAAGCGCGCCTACCGTGGTGAGCGCGCCGCCCGGCGTCGGGCCGTGCTACCGGATCTGACCGCGCGCGGTGTGCGGCGGACCCGTGGCTGGCACGCGTCGATCGGCGTCTGGATCATCGTCGGCTTGCTGTTCCTGTCCGCGACCGGCCTGACCTGGTCGCAGTACGCCGGCGCCCGCTTCGACGCCGCGCTCGACGCCGTCCAGGGCTCCGCCCCGGCGCTGAACACCGCCCTCGGCGAGAGCGCTGCCCCCGCCGAGGGCGGTGGGCACCACGACGCGGGCGCACCGGCCGAACCTCGCGAAAACGACCTCCCAGCCGGCAAGCCCCTCGAGGAGATCATCGCCGCCGGACCCATGGGCGGCCGGATCGACGTCACGATCCCGGCCGACGCCGACACCGCGTACCGCGTCGCCCAGGACAAGGGGCAGTGGCCGGCCAGCTTCGACCAAGTCGCCGTCGACCCCACGACCGGCGAGGTCACCCAGCGCGTCGACTACGCCGACTGGCCGTTCCTGGCCAAGCTCAGCAAGCTCGGTATCCGCGCGCACATGGGCGAGCTGTTCTGCGTCGTCAACCAGATCCTGCTCGCCGCGCTCGCGCTCGGCCTGCTCAGCGTTCTGATCTGGGGCTACCGGATGTGGTGGCAACGACGCCCCACCCGAAGCGACCGGCGCGCCGTACTCGGTTCCGCTCCACCCCGCGGCGGCTGGCGGACGCTCCCACGCTGGTTCCTGCTGGTCGGCGCCCCGGTGACGCTGTTCGTCGCCTGGGCCATGCCCCTGCTCGGCGTCACCCTCGGCGCGTTCCTGCTCTTCGACCTGCTCGTCGGCGCGTTCCGCTGGGCGCTGCGCACGCCGACACCAAGGCTCAGCGACTGACGCGCCAGCCGTGATGCTCGTCGCCCTCCGTTTTCTCGCGCCGCCCTTGATGCAAGTATCTTGCAACAGCATCAATTTGGCATCAAGGAGGCGGTGTGGGATCCGGGCTGGTGATCGGAGGCCGTGATCCGGCTGCGCCCGTCGATGCACTCGGCTTGGGGGCCCGGCGCCGTCGCACCGCCCTCTGGCTGGCCGCGCTGATCGTCGGCCTCGTCGCCACGGTGATCGCCGGTGTCGGGTTCGGTGCGGTCGGCATCAACCCGGCCACCGTCGCCCGGATCATCGGCCACCACCTGGTCGGTTGGCCCGGCGAGGCGACCTGGGACCTGGCTCAGGACGCGATCGTCTGGGACGTCCGCCTCCCCCGCGTCCTCCTCGGCGCGCTGGTCGGAGCCGGGCTCGCGGTCTGCGGCGTCGCGCTGCAGGCCATGGTCCGCAACGTGCTCGCCGATCCCTACCTGCTCGGCGTGAACTCCGGCGCGTCCAGCGGTGCCGCCGCGGCGATCCTGTTCGGCTTCGGCGCGGGCTTCGGTGAGCACGCCCTGCCACTCAGCGCGTTCCTCGGTGCGCTCGCCGCGTCATTCCTGGTGTTCTTCCTCGCCCGCAGCGGCGGCCGGGTCACGTCGCTGCGGCTGCTGCTGGCCGGTGTCGCGGTCGGCTACGCGCTGTATGCCGCGACCAGCTTCCTGATCTTCGCCTCCGGCTCCGCCGAAGGCGCCCGGTCGGTGATGTTCTGGCTGCTCGGCTCGCTGGGCCTCGCGCAGTGGGACGCACCCCTCACGGTGGTCGCCGTCGTCATCATGGTGACGACTTTCCTGCTGACGATCTGGGGTCGGCAGATGGACTCGCTGGCCATCGGCGACGAAACCGCTCACACCCTCGGCATCTCCCCCGAACGCTTCCGCGTCCGGCTGCTCGTCCTCGTCGCGCTCACCATCGGCGTCCTCGTCTCAGCCGCCGGCAGCATCGGGTTCGTCGGGCTCGTCGTCCCGCACGTCGCGCGCCGGCTGGTCGGGGCTACCCACGTGCGGGTCGTGCCGGTCGCCGCGCTGCTCGGGGCGATCCTGCTGATCTGGGCGGACGTCATCGCGCGCGTGCTGTTGGAGCCGCAGGAGATCCCGATCGGCATCATCACCTCCCTGCTCGGC
The DNA here is from genome assembly GCF_039536245.1 of Cryptosporangium minutisporangium. Taxonomy (NCBI): domain Bacteria; kingdom Bacillati; phylum Actinomycetota; class Actinomycetes; order Cryptosporangiales; family Cryptosporangiaceae; genus Cryptosporangium; species Cryptosporangium minutisporangium. The sequence continues at coordinate 240,116 of NZ_BAAAYN010000023.1, forward strand.
GCCCCCTTCCTCCTCGTCCTGATCCGCCGTTTCCACGCCACCAGCGCTTAAGGACCCTCATGCGCAAACTCCCAGTCGCGCTGACCGCGGCTGCTCTCCTGCTGACCACCGGGTGCGGCGGCGGTAGCGACCCGGGAACGACGTCATCCGACGGCATCTACCCGGTCACGATCAACAACTGCGGCACCGACGTGACGTTCGACGCCGAACCCGAACGCGTCGTCATGCTCAAGAGCGCCGCCGTGCCGTTCCTGCACGAGCTCGGCGTCATGGACCGCGTCACCGCCCGCGCCGGTCAGTACCCGAAGGCGTACTACGACGCGGAGACGATCGCGGAGCTCGACCGGATCCCGCTGCTGACCGACAAGACCGACACCAGCGGCCACCTGCAGATCTCCAAGGAAGTGGTGATCGCGCAGGAGCCCGACCTGGTCCTCGGCCAGGTCGACAACCTCTCCCGCGAGACGCTCTCGGCCGTCGACATCCCGCTGCTCGAGGAGCCCGCGCTCTGCGAGACCACGAAGACCAAGCCGACGTTCGACGACATCTACGAGCAGACACAGAACTACGGCAAGGTCTTCAACAGGTATGACGAGGCTGCGAGCGCCGTGGCAGCTTTGAAGAAACGCACCGAAGCCGCGACCGCGCCGAAGCCCTCCGGCCGCACCGCCGCCGTGCTCTACCCGACCGTCGGCGGCGGCACCACCTACGCCTACGGCACGCTGAGCATGGCCGACCCGCAGCTGACGGCCGCCGGGTTCACCAACGTCTTCGGCAACGTCGATGAGCGCGTCTTCGAAGTCACCCGCGAAGAGCTGCTGGGACGCAACCCCGACGTGCTGATCCTGCTCTACAGCGACGGCGACCCGAAGGCCGTAGAGCAGGCAATCACCAGCTTGCCGGGCGCCGACCAGCTGAAGGCCGTCCAGAACGGCAACGTCCTGGCCCAGCTGTTCAACTTCACCGAGCCGCCCACCCCGCTCTCGATCACCGGCCTGGAGATGATCCGGAAGCGGTTCGGATGATCACCGCCACCGGCGTCTCCTGGCGCTACGGCTCCAAGCTGGTCATCGACGGGGTCGACGTGGATGCCACACCTGGCCGGGTACTCGGACTGATCGGGCCGAACGGCAGCGGCAAGACCACGCTTCTTCGGCTGCTCCACGGCGCGCTGCGCAGCCCCACCGGGAACGTGCGCATCGACGGTGCGGAGCTGGCGACGTTACCGCCTCGGGAGGCCGCCCGCCGGCTGGCCGTCGTGGTTCAGGAGACCGGCGGCGAGACCTCGCTGACCGTCGGCGAAATGGTGCTCCTCGGCCGCGGGCCGCACCTGTCGACGTTCCAGCGCACCGGACCGGCGGATCACGCGATCGCCGCCCGCGCGCTGGAACGGGTCGGCGCCAGCCACCTGGGTGCCCGGTCGTTCGCGGAGCTGTCCGGCGGTGAGCGGCAACGGGTGCTCATCGCCCGCGCGCTGACCCAGGAGGCCACGCACCTGCTGCTCGACGAGCCGACCAATCACCTCGACATCCGCTACCAACACGAGATCCTCCGACTCGTGCAGGGCCTGGGGACGTGTTCGGTCGTCGTGCTCCATGACCTCAATCTGGCCGCGCGCTACTGCGACGACCTGATCCTGCTCGGCGACGGCGAGGTCGTGGCGGCCGGCCCGACGAGCGACGTCCTCGACCCGGCCGTCCTGGAACCGGTTTACGGAATCGGCATCCACCGGCTCGAACTCGACGGTGCGATCCACCTGCTGTTCCACCCGAAGGGAGTCCTCGTATGAGCGTCCAGGACCGCATCTCCGACCTGCCCGACCTCGTGAAGCGCTGGGACGCCCAGCAGGCCGCCTACATCGCCGGCCGGGAGCAACGTTTCACCGCGATGCTCGACGTCGTCGAGCTCACCGTCGGCGGCGACCGCACGATCGTCGACCTCGGCTGCGGACCTGGATCCCTGACCCGCCGCCTCCTCGACCGCTTCCCGGACACACGCGTCGTGGCCGTCGACTACGACCCAGTCCTGCTCGCCCTCGCCCGCGCGACCCTCACCGAGTACGGGTCCCGGGTCACCGTCCTCGACACCGACCTGCGCGACGCAGGCTGGGCCTCCTTCGCCGGCGAGGTCTCGGCGATGGTCTCCACGACCGCGCTGCACTGGCTCGCCCCCGATCAGCTCATCCGGCTCTATGCGCAAATCCGCGACCGGCTCAGCCCCAGCGGGGTACTGCTCGACGGCGACCACTTCCGCTTCGGCGATCGTGATCCCGCGCTGCGCACGATCGCCGCCGACCACGACGACCTCACTCAGCGGGCTGCGTTCGCCGCGGGTGCCGAGGACTGGGCGAGCTGGTGGGACGCCGCATCGGCACATCCGCTGCTGCAGCCGCACGTCGCCGAGCGAGACCGCCGCTACGGGCGGCGCACCTCGACGCCGGAGACCACCGTGGATTTCCGGCTCGCCGCACTGCGTCAAGCCGGGTTCGGGGCCGTCGGCACGGTCTGGCAACTGCTCGACGACTACGTCGTCTGGGCACAGAAGTAGACCATCACCCGTGCACGACGGGGCGTCTCGGCCCAAGCTGCCTCCGGCTCGTGTCGAGGGAGGAGATCAGCCGGCGCCGGTTCCCCCCGTTATCGAGAGGGCGGAGCCGATCCGACGCTGACGTCGCCGCCGTGACCGCCTGGGCGACCGTGCACGGGCGGGCGATGCTGCTCATCGACGACTCCCTCGACCGTGACGGAACGGTCGAGCCGGTATCGATTTGCGGTCACCGCGGTCCAGTGGTTCGCCGAACGGGCGCTCCCGAACTGACGGGCGGGCAGAACCGCCGCTGCGATTCAGGGGACCCCGAGCAGCGGTGGTTGCCGGATGACGGTATCGTCTGCAGAGGCAATGTCGTGGCTACTGGCACAGCCACCCGGCACGGTGCGCCCGCCGAACTCGTACCTCACCCGCACCGCACCGTACTGCTCGAACGTCCCGTCGGCGTCGCGCCGACGTGTTCGAGCAGCCGGCGGGAGGCCTGGGTTGGACTCCTGGGGGACGGCGATCAGCACCTGTTCTCCCGTCGCTGTGACGAGTTCACGGGAACACCGCGCCCTCGCAGGCGTTGACATCAGCGGGGCACGCTCGCCGGCTCGCGTACCCGCTGGATGCCGGCGCCCGGAGGACACCCACCGAGGCCCTCACAGGCGTGCCTGCACTCGAAGGAGATTTCTATGGCTCGACCAGGCCAGCGCCGAACGGGTGCTCGCCGTACCGCCCCGCGCAACCAGCGAGGCCGCCATCGCGGCGACGTCATCGCGCTGCTCGCCGGCACCGCCCGCGAAGTCGAGGCGGCCGCCCAGCACGGACGCGTGACGCCCGCCGTCCGCACGAAGTTCCACGCCGTCGCCCTTCTGCTGAGGGAAGAGCGCGCCCGCCTCCGCACGGAAGCGGCCGGTTCCGAAAGTCACCGCGCCGAGCAGCTCAAGCGCCTGGACGGGATCGCGCAGATCCTCGCGACGACCGCGGTCCGCGACGTCGAGTTGATGGCGTTGCTCGACGAGGACGCCGTGGTCGCCGACGCGGTCCGGTCGCTCAAGCGCGAGATGCTCATCTCCGCCGGCGTCGAGCCGGCACCCGAGGAAGCGCCGCCGCCCGCCGAGACCCCGGCCGCCCCCGAGCGCCGAGTAGTGCCGCAGTCGGTCGCCACCCGGCAGCTGGCCACTCCGTTCCTGGCCCCGGACTACTCCGCCTTCGCGCAGCGCTCCACCGCCCGTCCGCGCCGCCTGGCCAGCTGGGAGCTGCTCGGTCCGCTGCTCAGCTCGTTCGAGCGCGCCGGGAGCGGCGATTCCGCGTGCATGACTCTGCCGGCTCCGTCCAAGCGGTACCCGAAGCTCATGGCGCACCAGGCACAGCTGGTCGCCGCGGCCGCCGCCGGTCACCGGACTTTCCTGCTCGCTGACGAACCCGGCCTGGGCAAGACGGCCCAGGCGCTGCTCGCTGCGGAGGCGGCAGGCGCATATCCGCTGCTCGCGGTCGTGCCGAACGTCGTCAAGACGAACTGGGCCCGTGAAGCGAACCTCTGGACGCCCCACCGCCCCGCCACCGTCGTGCAGGGCAACGGCGACACCGTCGACGGTTACGCCGACATCGTCGTCGTCAACTACGAGGTGCTCGACCGCCACGTGGGCTGGCTCGGCGACTTCGGTTTCCGCGGGATGGTCGTCGACGAGGCCCACTTCATCAAGAACAAGACCTCGCAGCGCTCGCAGCACGTCCTCGAGCTCGCCGAGCGCATTCGGTCGCGTACCGCGGAGCCGCTGTTGATGGCCCTGACCGGTACCCCGCTGATCAACGACATCGACGACTTCCGGGCGATCTGGCAGTTCCTCGGTTGGATCGACGAGACGAAGCCGCTCGGCGAGCTGATGCAGGCGCTGGAGGAGACCGATCTGACCCCCGCGGACCCGGGCTTCTACCCCGCGGCCCGCCGGTGCGTCATCGACCGTGGCATCGTCCGGCGCCGCAAGGTTGACGTCGCCGCCGACATCCCCGACCGCCGCATCGCCGACCTGCCCGTCGAGCTCGACGGTTCGGCCGGCCGGTCGATCCGCGCGGCCGAGCGGAACCTGGCTCGCCGCCTGGTCACGCAGTACAAGCGGAGCGCGTCGCCCGGGGACGGCATCGACCACGAGCTCGTGCGTCGGATCGCCAAGGCCGAGCTCAAGGACGCCACGAAGTCGTCCGGCGAGAACGTGTTCAGCATGATGCGGCGCATCGGGCAGGCGAAGGCCGGCCCCGCCGCCGATTACGCTGCCCAGTTGGCCCGCAGCGCCGGCAAGGTCATCTTCTTCGCCAAGCACGTCGACGTGATGGACGGGGCCGAGGAGATCTTCGCCAAGCAGGGCGTGCGGTTCTCGTCGATCCGCGGCGATCAGACCCCCAAGGTGCGGCAGCGCAACATCGACGCGTTCGTGAACGACCCCGAGGTCGCGATCGCGGTGTGCTCGTTGACGGCGGCCGGGGTGGGGCTCAACCTGCAGGTCGCGTCGAACGTCGTGCTCGCGGAGCTGTCCTGGACCGACGCGGAGCAGACCCAGGCCATCGACCGCAGTCACCGCATCGGCCAGACGGAGCCGGTCACCGCGTGGCGCATCATCGCGGCGCAGACCATCGACGCGCGGATCGCCGAGCTGATCGACACCAAGGCGGGGCTCGCCGCCCGCGCGCTGGACGGGTCGGACGAGCAGATCGTCCCCTCGGCTGACGTGCAACTGGAGGCGCTGGTCGCACTGCTGACGGAGGCGCTGGGGCAGTAGCCGCCAGCCGGGCGAGTTCAGTCCTTACCGGGGCGCCAGATGGTGCTGCGCAGATCCGTGCCGCGAATGGTTTGGACGCGCCAGGGTGTCAGCCGCAGCACGTGCAGCTTCGGGTCGAGCGGACTCTTCCAGAACTTGCCGAGCGGGTAGCCGACGCCGGTCGGGCTGGTCCGCTCGTACAACTGCCAGACGTGGTCCTTGACCGCGGGGTCGTCGACCCACTCGGCGACGGCATCGATGGCCACGACGTTCTGCCGAGGGCTCCAGTACGAGAACGTGGTGTGCGGGTTGTGGGCCAGGTGGGCCGCCTTCACCGGTGTGCGGTACGTCGCCAGCCACCCCAGCGGCTGCCCGTCGACCTTCTCCCAGACGGCGATCAGAATCCGGGTCCGGGGCCGGCCCTTGGCGTCGACCGTGGTCATCGTGGCGTACTTGATGTCGCCGAGGTAGGCGTCGAACTGCTCCTCGATCGCGGCGAAGGCCGGCGCAGTGGTGGTCATGACGGCATCGTCGGACACCCTCGACGACGAGGGAAGAACGCACCTTGCCGTCCCTTGGTTCCTCCGCCGTAACCGGTACGGACCAGGACGTCCTGCTCTCGGCGGCGGATACCCGATCCGCGTCAGCGGGATACGGACGTGCGGGTCGAGCCTTGCGCCGCGAAAGCCTGTCGATCGCCTGCGCGACGAGCCGTTCGTCTGCCTGCCCGGCCGTAGCGGTATGCGCGGGCTACTGGATTCCGCGCCTGCCGCCGCAGGCTTCCAGCCGCACATCCGTCTGGAGGCCCACAGTCCCACCAGCATCCGGGGACTGGTCAGCGCCGGACTCGGTGTCGCGCTGCTCGCGCGTTCCACTACCGAGAGCCCCGGGCCGCCGATCGCCGTCTACCGCACTCCCGCACTCCCGCCCCATCCGCCCATCGGCCTGATCCACCACCGAGACCACCGGCTCCCCCGCCGCGCAAGCCTGCCGACGGCTCCTGGCAGACCGTTCGACCATCACCCGGACGTCGACAGCTGACGACTGACCACCATTGGACGCGCTCGCCGAAATTGTTCCCTCGGGCGGTGTCGGATCCGAGCGAGTCGTTCGTGGAGGTGTCAGAGGCGGCTGGCGGCATCGCCCGAACAGCGAGGTCTGCGATGCCCGGAGCCGCACCCGGCCAGTACTACGAACACTAAGGAACTCGACATGACCGCGATCTACACCTGGGACGTCTTCTCCACCCTCGACGGCTACGGCACCTACACCGAAGGTGCCGACTGGGGCGGCTACTGGAGCAAGCAGGGCCCCGAGCTGCTCGAGCACCGCGCCGCCCTCTTCGACACCGAGCAGCGGATGGTCTTCGGCGCCACGACCTTCCGAGAGACCGCCCAGATCATGTCCTCCGGCATCGATCCCAACACGCTCGACGAGTGGAACGTCCGGACCATGCACACGCCAGCGACGGTGCTCTCCTCCACCTTGCAGGACACCCTCGGCTGGCCGAACGCCACCATCGTCAGCGGTGACGCGGTGGAGATCGTCACGCAGCTCAAGCAGGAGTCGGACGTGCCGCTGCGCTCGCAGGCCAGCTTGAGCCTGAACCGGGCACTGATGGCCGCCGGCCTGGTCGACCGTCTACAGGTCACGATCTTCCCGGTCATCTCCGGACGGACCGGAGCCAGCCCGATCCTCGGAGGCGCGGGCGACTTCGACCTCGAACTACTGGAGAGCCGGACGCTCGACGGCCACACCCAGGAACTCGTCTACCGCCCCACCCCGCGCTGACGCCGCTCTCCACGACGCCAGGCACGTTCTGCCGGGCAGCGGGCCGGTCGCCGCCGCTGCCCGGCTAGTGGCGCCGGGCCGCTCGCGCGGGTGAAGGCACTGTCATGCCGCCCACGCGGGTCGCGGCGCTGCTAGGTTGCGCTGGTGCACTCGAGGGGTTGGAGCGCGCCACGATGAAGTACACCGTCTCGATCGAGATCGCCCTGCCGCGGGAGAGAGTGGCGCAGCTGCTGGCAGATCCAGCACATCTGCCGAAGTGGCTGCGGGGCTTGGTGCTGCACGAGCCGATCAGCGGCGCGCACGGACAGCTCGGCACCACGTCGCGAGTGGTGTTTCAGACGGGCAAGCAGAAGATGGAGTGCATCGAGACGATCACCCGCCGGGAACCGGTGGACCTGCACGGGATTCCACGGGAGACCGTCGTTCGATTCGACCGCGAGATCGTCGGCGAGGGCATGTGGAGCGCCGTGCGCGACCGGCTGACCGAAGCCGGTCCGGAGACGACGCTCTGGCAGAGCGAGAACGAGTACCGGTTCAGCGGTGTGATGATGCGGCTGGTGGGGCTGTTGATGCCCGGCGCCTTTCGCAAGCAGTCGCGGCAGCACCTGCAGGACTTCAAAGCATTCGCCGAGCAGGGACAAGACGTCCGCGACGCAAAGGCCTGATCAGCGGTCTTCCGAGCGTCCAACCTCCGCCAGCGGGGGTCAGCGGAGCGCGGCGCGAAGGGCCTGGCGTAGTGCGGCGGCCGTGGTGATACCCGGCTCGGGATCCTCGCGAAGTGCCTCGTCGATCACGTCCGCCACGGCCGCCGGGATACCGGGGTCGCGGTCGCGGATGGGTACCGCCGCGTCTTGCAGGACGACCAGCCACGGGTCGCGGCCGGGCGGGAAGTCCCGCGGGTAGTCGCCGGTGAGAGCGTGGTACAGACAGGCCGCGAGGGCCCAGACGTCGACGACCGGTCGGGCGTCGCGGAAGTTGATCATCTGTTGGCGAGGCAGGTACACGGGTTTGCCGGCGAAGCTGCCGGTGCGCGTCAGTCCGGAGAGGCCGGCCTGGTCGAACGCTTTGGCGAGGCCGAAGTCGGCGACCTTCGCGACCAGACCGCCACCGGTGCGGGTGAGAAGAATGTTCTGTGGACTGAGGTCGCGGTGCACGACGCCCTCGGCGTGGGCGTGTTCGAGGCCTTCGAGGGCCTGCAGAGCCAGTCCGACGGCGTCCGGGACAGGCAGCGTGCCGCCGGCCCGGGCGAGGAGGCGATCGAGGCTCCCGCCGTCGCAGAATTCGAGCGTGAAGTAGAAGCCGCCCTCGGCGGTACCGGCCTCGTACAGCGCGGCGATGTGGGGATGGCGGAGCCTGCGGGTGATCTCTACCTCGCGGAGGAACCGGCGGCGAGTCTCCTCGTCGGCGGCGACCGCGGGCAGCATCACCTTCAGCGCGATGGGGCTGCCCCCGTCGCGCCGGGCGAGATAGACCGCGCCGTTGCCACCCCGGCCGAGTTCGTCCAGCAGTTCGTAACCGGCGATCGGCGCCAGGTGGCCGTCGCGGTGGGCCAACCGGAGGATGCGTTCGAGGACGACGCGCGGATCCGGGCGGGCACCCGCGTCGTCCGGCGTGGCAGCCACACCGGGTCCGGCGGCGCCGTGCTGGTCGTCCGGTTCGGGGGAGTCCATGCGCAGCGTGGGTTTCGGGCGGATCGTCACCCGGAACACGGTGTCTCCGAGTTGGATCTCGTCACCGTCGGCGAGGTCGTGCTCGGGAAAATCTTCCGCCGCGGCCTCTTCCGGGGTCTGCCCGCTCTTGCGACGACCGATCCGGCGGCCGTTGAGGTAGGTGCCGTTGAGGCTGCCGAAGTCGCGGATCCGGGCGTGTGGTGGGTTGAGGTCGAGCAGGCAGTGGTGGCGGGAGATCGTGCGGTGGTGCTCGTCGTTGGGGATCTGCGGCGAGCAGACCGGCGCTCGCCCGATCAGGCAGGTCGTGCGTTCGTCGAACACGTAGGTGTCGGGCCGCAGCCGGCCACGGACCACCCGCAGGGTGACGCTGGCGGTCATCGCGTCATCGATCCGTTCGCGTCATCGGGATCCAGCTCCCAGTCGAGCTCCCAGCGCCGCAGCGCGTCGTCCGTATCGCCGACCGACACGGCGTACCGGCCGTCGCTACCGAGGTGCACCGAACGGACCCCGCGCCCGTGTCCGGCTAGCGTCTGCAGCCATTGCCCGCTGCGCAGGTCCAGCACCCGCACGAGGCCGTCGGCGCCGCCGACGACGGCGAACCGGCCGTCGGTCCCGATCGACAACGGAATGACCTCGTCGCCGTAGCGGGAGCCCGCACCGACCTGGATCGCATGCTGAAGCCTGCCGTCGGTGTCCCAGATCCGCACCGAGTTGTCGGAGGTCGCGGTGACCAACCGGGCGCCGTCGGGGGTGAGCTGGGCGTCGACCAGGGCGGCCGGAGCGGCCATGCTTCCGCCCATCCACTGCCCGTGCAACTCGGGCTGGGCGCCAACGGTTCGGTGCGCCTCCAGATCCCACCAGAGCAGAGCCGGGTCGTTCCCGCCGGAGAGCAGCGTGCGCCCGTCGGGAGACAGGCAGAGGGCCGCCAGCGACCGTTCGTGACCGCGATAGGCCACCGTCCAGGTCTCGTCGGCGATGCCCCAGCCGCGGACCCAGCCGTCGTCCGCGCCGGCGAAGAATCGGCGTCCGTCCGGGCTGAAACAGACGGTCCTGACCCAGCAGCGATCCGACGAGTCGGGCACGCGCTTCGGGTCGCCGGCCGGCTCGGTGCGCAGGCACTGCTCGGTCGCCAGGTCCCAGTACCGCACCAGGCCGTCCGAGCCCCCGGTCAGCGCGCGCTGCCCGTCCGGGCTCACCGCCAGGCAGTTGACCATCTCGGTGGTCAGTTGCCGGACGTCGGTGCTGTTCTCGAAGTCCCGTACTTGCAGACCGTCCCAGCCGCCGCACACCGCGGTGTGCCCATCGGGCAGGAGCCGCACCTGCTTGATCGAGCCGGCCGAGGTGGGCACGGTGCCGGCTGCCCAGGCCCCGCGCAGGCCGGTGCGGGTCAGGTGACCGGCGAGCCCGTGCCAGGCGGACAGGGCCCGCTCGTCGCGCTCGTGCCCTGGCACCTTCCGCGCCTGGGTGATCAGCGCGTGCGCGCGGCGCAGATCGCGGCGGTTCGTCGCCTCCCGCGCCTGGTCGAGCAGCTGGTCGACGTGGCTTCGCCGGTCGGCGAGCTTCCGCGACGAACCCGGGCGGCACAGCTGGTACGGCGCCGGGGAGGCGTCGAACCGCGGAGCCGGCGCGGCTTCCACGACTCCCCACGCGGTGCCGGTCACGACCGTGCTGCCGTCGCCGCTGAGCGCCACCGCGCCCACGTGACCGTGCGGAGTGTGGTCCGTGCGCAGGCACCGGAACGACGTGAGGTCCCACCAGCGCAGTACGTCGTCGCGGTGGCCACTGACGCCGACCGTGCCGTCCGGCGTCATGGCGAGGGCGGACACCGCGGCGGCCACCTGTTGGGTGCGGAGCGGCGTGCTCCCCGCCGACGCGGCGCCGGACGCCGGTTCACCCGACGACCACCACGACAGGCGCCCGTCCCCGACGCCGGTGGCAAGGACGCGAGCGGCGTCCGCCGGGATCACCGCCGGAACGCGGGCCTGCGTCAGGTCGAGAACACGACGACCGGTCGGGAGATGCCACAGCGCCACGCCGCCGTGCTGGAGCCCGGCCAGGAGCGTCTGGCCGTCGGCCGAGAACTGCAAGGAGGTCACCTCGTCGCGATCCGGGAGGCCCGCGTGCCCGGACCTCCGGAACGCTTCCGACCACTGCTCCGGCAGCCGGACGACCACCTCCCGCACGGAACGCTGCGGTGCGGACGTCTCCCACCAGTAGAGGGTGCCGTCGCGGCCCGCGCTGGCGGCCAAACGCCCGTCGGACGACAGGCACGCGGCCGTGACCCTCTGCGGGTGGACCCGGTGGTCGACCAGGCGGTCGGCTGAAAGGTCCCAGGTGAAGAGGTTGCCGTCCTGATCGCCGCTCAACGCCAGCGCACCGTCGCCGCTCAAGCTCACCGCGTCCACGCCCGAGCGGTGGACGTCCCGGCCATCGGAGAGCACCCGAACGCGATGCCCCACGGTGTCGCAGAGCACCAGCAACCCGAACACGGCCCCGACGAGCACCAGCCGTCCGTCGTGGGTCACGCTCAGCGCGCGCACCTCCGCCCCCAGATCGTCCGAGAGATTCAGCGTGACCGTGAACGGCGTCCGGCCGGCCGCGCGGTCGAGGGCGGTCGTGGTGGCGGAGGCCAGGGCGACCAGCGTCGGCGCGTCGGGATCGGCGTCCAACGCGGGCTGCAGGGCCTTCTCGGCCGCCGCGGGATCGCTCCGTTCGAGGTGGACGTGCGCGAGCAACGCCGGAACCCTGGCGCCGGTGGACGGGCTGGCGGCGGCCCGGCCCAGCCGGTTGAGCAGTTCGTCGTCGCCGAGCGTCCCCGCCCGCCAGCCCAGGAGTCCCTGGTTGTAGGTGGCCTCCGGGTGTTGCGGGTCGATTCGCAATGCGTGTGCGAGTGCCTCGTCCGCCTGATCGGGTCGGTCGAGGTCGAGTAAGGACAGCGCGCGGTTGTTCAGGTCGTCGGCGCGCAACTGCGCCGGGCTCGGGCTCCGGCGGGGATACTCGCTCCCCGTCTCCTGCTCGTACGCGCTCACGAGTCCCGCCGCGACCTCGGTCAGCGACGACTGGCGGTCCGCCGGGTCGGTGCGCAGGCACGGCTCGAGCAGATCAGCCACCGAGGCAGGCATCACAGGCAGGCCAGGCCTCGGTGCGCCGCGCTGCCGGTAGTCCGCCAGCGCCGCACCGGCAACCGGGCCGACGGCCCAGGACACACCGCCGGTGAACATCTCCAGCACGGTGGCGGCGAAACTCCAGACGTCCGAGCGTTGATCCAGCGGCTGGCCGCCGGCCTGCTCGGGCGAGGCGTAGGCGGGGGTCATGCCTGCCGAGGTGACCAGCGGCGAGCGTGCGCGCGCTGAGTCCGACGCGGACTCCGCGGTGCCCAGCTGACGCGCCCGCGCGAGCCCGAAGTCGGTGACCCGGGCCGTGCCCTCCTCGTCGAGCAGCACGTTGCCGGGTTTGACGTCCTGGTGCACCACGCCCTGGTCGTGTGTGTACGCCAGGCCCCAGGCCACCTGGATCGCGAGGTCGAGGATCCGGCCGAGCGCCTGCTGCGGCGTGCCGCGGTAGAGCAACTCGCCGGCGATCCAGTCGCGGAGGCTCCCACCGGCGACGTACTCGGCGAAGACCCGAGGGACCCCGTCGATCGTGCGCACGTAGTGACAGGTGCACACGTGCGGGTGGACGCCGAGGTCCACCCAGATGTTCGCCTCCTGGACGAACCGGTCCCGATCGGCGTCGCTGCGGAACAGCTGCGGCCGGGGAGTCTTGACCGCCAGGTCGACGCCCCACGCCAGGTGTCCGACCCGGTACACCAGGCCCATACCGCCCTCGCCGTGTATTGCGAGCACCCGATACAGGCCCTGCACGACGTCACCGACTCGCCAGTCCCCCGTCACGAAAGCGAGGCTAGCGGCGCGATCCACATTCGCGTTCGCGGTTCTCTTTGTTCCCCGACGCTACCCTCCTCGCATGCCGCCCTCACCAGCAGCTTCTGACGGTACGAGCCTGGTCACCGAGGCAGTACTGAGCATCGATCCGGACTTATTGCGCCACTCTTTCCTCCTCGCTGGCCAGCCGGGGTATTACTACGTGCGTATCTTCCGGAAGAGCGCCGAGGCTCAGCCCGTGATCGTGCTGGCCGATACCGGAAACATCCCGGAGGCGTCGGTCGTCAACCAAATCGACGTCGTTGCCTGGGTTACCGCTCGCACGCTGCTCGACCAGCCTGACACGACGATGGAGCAGCTCGGCTCGGTCGGGCGCTGGATCACGATCAGCCCGCCGATCGGGTCGATCGGCGCAGTCACCAACGAGGTGCTGTTCGACGGTGGGCGACCTCGGCCGCGTTACCTGTCGTCGCATGCCGAGATCGAGGACGTGGTCGGGGACACGGTTCGTCCGCTCGCTCCGGGAGACTTCGCGGTGGAGAGCCTGGATGCGCGGGGCGTGCGCGTCGCCCGCGTCGGTCGTGCGTGAAGACGTACCCCGGCTACAGCCCCGGTAGGTCTTCACGCAAGGTCAGGGTGGCGGCCACGAGTGATGACGGTGGCAGGACCTCGTGGATGCACCCGGTACCGGTAGAGGCCGCACTGGAACTGTCGGAGGCTTTCCCTATGGTGGCGCCGTGCGGTCAGTGACGGGGCACCCAGCACTGGAATGCGGCAGCCTCCCTGGTTCTGTCCGGGGGCGGGCGGCGCGCGCAGACGCGCCGGCCTAACCGACGACCAGGCTTCGTTGAGGGCCAGAGGGAACGTCCGCCAGCGCTGACCGCACTCCTTCCGTAAGGCGGCGCGAGCCGCAGCCGCACCTCGGTGGCTGCGACCGCGCCGCCGGGACGCTACGGACGACCGCTGTGCGGGACGTCGACACCGACGGCGAGGAGCACCGCCTCCCGGGTGGGGGCACGGAGGTGTTCGTAGAAGTCCGGGGCCGCGCACATCAGCAGCGTCCGTCCGTCGTCGCCGCCGAGCGCGCAGGCATAAACGCCGAGTCCGTCCGGAGCGCGGATCTCGTCGACCACCGCGCCGCCGGGCGCGACCCGAACCACTCGGCCGCCCACCGCGTCCGCGGCCCAGATGTGACCCTCCGCGTCGAGCGAGCACCCGTCCGGGGCCACGGCCAGCTGCGGGATGACCTCCTCGGTCGTCGTTCCGGTCGGGATCGCGCCGAACTCCGCCCAGATGCGCCGGTTGGTGAGCGACCCGTCGGGTGAGATGTCGAACGCGGTGTACCGATTGCCGAGCGTCTCGCCGACGATGAGTGTCGTGCCGTCTGGCGTGATCACCGAGCCGTTGGGGAAGTGCAGGCCGTCGGCGACGATCGTGACCGTCCCGTCCGGGTCGACCCGCTTGAGGCTCGTCGTCGCGGGCGCGGCGCCGGCCATGATGTCGAACCCGAAATCACCGACGTAGATGCGCCCGACGGCGTCGATCACGAGGTCGTTGAGGTGACCGCCGCAGTGTTCGGTCAGGTCGGCCAGCGGCGTGAGGCCGTCGCCGGCGAACCGGAGGAGCCGGTGGTCCTTCATCGAGCTGATCACGAGCGCACCGTCCGGCAGCCAACCGAGGCCGGAGGGCTGCTGCTCGACCTCGACGATGACCGTCTCCCGGCCGTCCGGGGTGATCGTGCTGACCGTGTGCCGATAGAAGTCCGAGACCCACCAGTTGCCGTCCCGCCACCGGGGTCCCTCGAAGTACGCGCCGCCGCTGAAGAACGTCCGAACGTCTCTGTTCGCCATGAAGCGCAACCTAGCCGATGGGTTGTTTTCGACCGGTGTCTGCTGAGGTCGCTTGACCCGGGATAGGGCCGGAGGTCGAAAAGAGTTCATTGACGCGGCGCACGTCGCCGGCCCTGTGCAAGCATGAAGTAGATGCTCCATACGCGCTGAACGCCTGAATGACCGCGGCAAGCGACGGCAAAGGGGCCGACCGTGGCGGTGACGGCCATACGCTGGGCCGACGAGCAGCAGTACGACGTGCACCTACTGCGCGGCACCACCCGGCTGCTCGCCGAGAGCCTGATCCTGGAACGCGACGACGGGCCTCCGGTTAGCGCCCAGAACCTTCCGGCCGGCCTCAACGTCTCGGTGAGCTTCGCGGCCCGTACGGTCCTCGACCGGCCGCGACACGGGGTCACGATCCGCGCGGCCGACGGCTTCCTCGACGCGGACACCAATCCCCCTTCGGGTGCGCTGGTGCGCAATTTCATGGTCGTCGCGGGAGTGATCGATCAAGTCTCCGGCAAGACATTCGAGCAGCGGATCCGGGTTCACCTCCACACCTCCGTCGCGCGCATGTGGTTGACGCCAGCGACACTCGCGATCCGCAGCGGCGCGGACGGCTCTCGGTTCACCGTCCTCGCACGGTTCGATGACGGGACCATCGGGGACGTCACGAACTGGCCGAATTTGATCTGGACCGTCACCGAGCCCGGCGCCGGCACGCCGAGCCAGGCCGTACGGTTCGCCCCGGACGTCGGCCTTCAGACGCTCGCAGTGGGCCGGGAGGCACAGGTCTCCGTCGCGTTCCCCGGCCCGCCACGCCGCACCGCGACCGCCACGGTGCGCACCGAACCGGCATGGTCGACGCCGACGCAGGTCACACCGCTCGCGCGCCGCCCGGGCGGCGACTGGCGGCAGCGCCCGAATGTCCTGTTCCTGTCCGAGGGCTTCGAGGCCGACGAGGCGCAGGAGTTCCTCCGGGTGGTGCGGGCCGTCGTCAAGAACTTGCGGACCTGGCCCTCCGCCCGGCCGTACAACCTGGTGGGGGACTTCCTCAACGTCTGGACCTGCTTCCGGCCCTCCCGGGAGGCCGGGGTGAGCTTCCTCTCGGAGTGTTACACCACGCCACGCCGGAACCGGACGACGGGCGCGCGACTGGTCACCCGCCCCGCCCTGCCATTGACCGCCACGTCCGAATGGTCCGTGGCGAACCTCGTGGACGCCGTGGGGCTACCCGTCCCGGTCGACGACGGCCCGGGAACGAACACGACGCTTCAGCAAAAACTCCGCGACTGGGAGCGCCTGTACCCGGGCCGGGTTCCCGCGGACGCGGTCACCCCCGAGGTGTACGCCGACTGGCGGGCGCAGGCCGGGCGCATCCTGGTCAACGAACGCGACACCGCCTTCGGCTTCGGGTACGGCGAGCGGCCCACGTTCCAGGACCCCGACACCGAGCCGTTCCACCGTCGACGCCTGCGCGAAGCGCCCTTCCTCGACTTCCTCGGCTCACTGCGGTTTGGCACCGAGCCGATCGGACCCACGTGGACGACCGGCAAGGACCGTCGGCTCGTGTGCCTCGTTCTCCGCAGCCGGTTCATCAGCGGCAACGCGTTCGGCCATCACTTCTCGATGGCGCTCGGCAGCAAGCAGGAGCTACTGGTGCGCGACGCCGCGAGCGGCGACGGCACGGACCTCGTCGTTCCCGCGGTTCCCCGCACCGTGCCGCTGACCGCGGTCGGAAGTGCGGCCCATGAGTTCTCGCACTGCGTGAACCTCGCCGACGAGTACGGGCGGGCGCCCGGCCCGCCTACGGTGACCGAGGCCGCCGAAGTTCGCCGCCATGGCAACGTGCAGCTCGCGAGCGACCTCGGGTCGACCGGGAACATCGATGCCGACCGGATCATATGGACCTGGCACCGGATCGCGCGCTGCGGCGTGCTCGCCACCGCACCCGTTCCGCGCGGCGACAACGAGTACACGCTGCGGCTGCGGCCGGGCGACGCGTTCCCGTTCCAAGTCGACGACCTCGTTCGGCTGCGAGGACGCCCGCTGACACAGCGACCCGACCCGTCGTTCGCGCTCCGCGTGACGGCCAGGACCGGTGACGAACTGTCGGCGGAGCAGATCGAGGGGTTGCCGACCGCGCTGGATCCCGCACTGTTCCCGGCCGGGGCCGATCCGCAGCTCGACAGCATCGTGTACGCGCCGGTCCGCGCAGCCGACGGCACCACCGAGTTGACGCTCGTGGCACCCGCGATCCAGCGACACCTGCGGACGACCCGGCGTCCGCTCTATGCCAATCCGGTGGCCGGCTGCGGGTTCGACGCATCGGTGGTGCAGAAGCCGACGAGCTTGCCGAGCGGTCTGGATCCCCGCCGACCCCGCTTCCGGGAGCTGCTCGTCGGCCTCAGCGAGGGCGGCGCCGAGTTCAACTGTGGGGTGTACCACCCGACCGGGGCGTGTCTCATGCGCGACACCAGGTCGCTCGTCGAGAAGCTCCCTCACCTCGCCGGCTTCTGCCCGGTGTGCCGTTACCTGCTCGTCGATGTGCTCGACCCGACCCGGCACGGTGAGGTCGACGCGTACTACGCACCGGACTACCCCCGGCCATGAGCACTCTCGCGACGATCGCTCGCCACCTCGCGCAGGCGGTGGCCCCGCTACGCCGGGCTACGACGGATCTGGCGAGTTTCCAGGCGTTCATGCTGCGCCTCGGCTGGACGGTGGACTCGCGGCCTTCCGGCTTCGCCGCACTGGCCACGCGGGTCGAACGCGTGCTGGACAGCGCGGCGACGCTCGCCGACTCCGACGATCCGGAGCGCGTGCTCGACGTGCTGGCCGGAGTCCAGGAGCTCTACGACGCGATCGGCGAACTCACCGAGGCGCCCGCGGGCGTCGAACCGGCCGAGTTCCTCGCCGAGATCGGGGAGAGCCTGTTCGAACTCCTGCTCGTCGAGTACCTCGCCGTGGCCCTCCCCGCCCTCCACGACGGGCTGCGGCTGCTCGGGGCGATCGAGCACGAGGATCATCCGGAAACCGCGGGCCGGCCGGGTTTCGTCCGGACCCGGCTCCGTTACGACCTGCTCGCCCGGGCCCTCGACGACCCCGGCTCGGTTCCCGGGCGGCTTTACGGCTGGGGCACCGACGACGTCGACACCGACCTGCTCGCCGAGCACCTGCTGGGGTTGTCCTCGGCGCTCCGGCTGCCGGTGGTCCTCGAGCCGGTGGGGCCGGAGCAGGCGCGCGGCTATCAACCCGCTCCCGACGATGCGACGGGGGAGCCGGGCTTCTCCCTGCTGATCCCGCTGCTGGAACTGCGGGTCGACGACGTCCCCGTCAACGTATCGCTCGTACTGCTGGAGTTGCCGGCCGAAGGCTCGGCACCCGCGGGCGTGATCCTGCAACCGGCTGTGCCAGGGTCCGTCGAGGGGGAGGTGCGGGTCGACGACCGGACCACGTTCCGGGTACGCGCCGGGTCAGACGTCGAGAACACGTTCGGCATCCTCGTGCGCGGGAGCGAGGTCGCGGTGCGGTACCCGTTCCAACCCGGAACCGCCCTGCCGGCCGCCGGCTTCGGCGTCGCCGTCGAGTATCGCGCCGACGCGCCCAGCGTGCTCCTGGGCCGACCCGGCGGCACCCGCCTCGAGGCGCAGGGCGCCACCGGGACGTTCGAGGTGGACCGCGTCGGCGACGCGCTCGAGCTTCGGCTGGGCCTGGCCGTGGACCGGCTCGTGTTCACCCTCTCCGCCGGTGACCTCGACGGCTTTCTCGGCGACCTGCTGGGCAGCGCGGAGGGCCGTATCCCGATCCCCCTGGCGCTGCAGTGGTCGAGCCGCACCGGGGTGGGCTTCGTCGCCGGTGCGGGTCTCGAACGCGCGATCGCCGCCGGATATCGGCTCGGTGCGTTCACCGTCCTCGCCGGACGGGTTCGGGTGGCCGGCACCGCGGGCCCGGGGGCGGTACCGAAAGCGTTCGTTGAGGTGGGGCTGTCGGTCAGCGCCGCTGTGGGGCCGGTCCGACTCGAGGTCCGCGACCTCGGCCTGAGGCTGGAGCTGTCGTTCGCTGCGGGCAACGCCGGCCCGCTCGACGTCGGGCTCGGTGTGCGTGCGCCGGACGCGATCGGCCTAGCGCTCGAGGCCGGACCGGTCACCGGCGGCGGCGTCGTGGGCTTCGACGAGAGCACCGGGCGGTACACAGGCGCGCTGGCACTGCAGCTGACGCGGATCAGCGTCCGGGCGATCGGACTGCTCGACACCCGGCTGCCGGGCGGTCAGCGGGGCTTCTCGCTGCTGGTCCTGCTGTCCGCCCGGTTCTCCCCGGGCATCCAGGTCGGGTTCGGCGTGACGCTGACCGGCGTCGGCGGCCTGGTCGGCGTCAACCGCCGCATCGACGTGGACGCCCTGTACGAGCGGTACGCCAGCGGCACGGCCGCCCGCATCCTGGCCGCCGAGGACCCGGTGCGCGACCTGCCCGCCGCGGTGACCGAGCTGTCCGCGATCTTCCCGCCTGCCCCGGGCGTGTTCGTGGTGGGGCCGACGCTGAGACTGCAGTGGGCGAAGATCGTCACGCTCGATGTGGGGGTGTTCCTGGAGTTCCCCGGTCCCACCCGGGTCGTGGTGCTCGGCACCGCGCGGGCCGACGTCACCAATCCCCTCGCGGCCGGTCCCCTGCTGCGGCTGCGAGCCGACTTCGTCGGTGTGCTCGACATGGTCAAAAGCACGCTGGCGTTCGACGCGGTGCTGGTCGACTCGCGCCTCCTGGAGAGCTTCCCGGTCACCGGCGGGCTGCTGGTCCGCGCGAGTTGGGGCGACGAGCCCTACGCGGTGTTCAGCGTCGGGGGGTTCCACCCGGACTTCGCGCCCGGGCCGCTGAAGGTGCCGAAGACGCTCACCCGGCTGGCGATGTCGTCCGGCTCTCCCGGCGACCGGCTGTACCTCCGATTCGAGGGCTACTTCGCGCTCACACCGAACACCGTCCAGTTCGGCGCATCGGTCGAGGTGGCGGCGAAGCTAGGGCCCATCCGGGTCCGGGGCGTCCTCGCGTTCAACGCGCTGATCCGGTTCGAGCCGTTCTTCTTCCAGATCACGTTCGAGGCCGGCATGCGCGCGGAGTGGCGCGGTCGCACGCTGCTCGGCCTGAAGGTGCGCGGCACGCTCTCCGGCCCTGGCCCGGTGCGATTCACCGGCAAGGCCTGCATCGAGGTGTTGTTCTTCGACATCTGCGCGAGCGCGAGTTTCACGCTGGGCAGTGAGGCGCCGCCCGCGGTCGGGCCGGCGCCGAACGTGCTGGACGTGGTCGCGGACGAGTTGCGGAACCCGGCCAACCTGCGCGCAGCGGCGGAAGACCGGACGGTGGTCCTGCGCCGGATGCCCAGCTCGGTGTTCCCGCCGACCGGCCTGATCTGGGAGCAGACCAGGGCACCCCTCGGCCTGCTGCTGGATCGGTTCGAGGGCACTCCGCTGGGCCGCGCGGAGATCGTCGAGGTGATCGGCGACGCGGCATCCGGCGAGGAGCGGGACTGGTTCGCGCCGGGTGGCTTCGCGGAGCTGAGCGACGCCGAAGCACTCAACCGCCGCTCGTTCGAGCGGCTGCCGTCCGGCGTCCGGTTCGGCACCCAGAACGATGTGGTCTCCGCCGGCGTCCGGCACGACGTGACGACGCGCGAGTTCATCCTGCCCGCCCCGACGCCGCAGCCGCCCTCGGCGCGGACGCCGAGAGCCGCCCCGCCGTGGCTGATCGAGGCCGCCCAGGTCCGGGAGGGCCGCTCGGACGGTCGCCGATCGCAGCCCGTCCACCGTGTGGAACCGGAGCGATGGCAGGTACTCGACCAGGACGGCGGAGTGCTGACCGAGGTCGGCGAGGCACAAGCACATCAGATCGCTCGTGCGCGCGGCTTCGTCGCGGTGGCCGCCGGCGACGTCGTCGACATCGGCCTGTGAGGGGGACGCATGCCCATCGAGCTCACCTTCTTCGGTTGGCAGCGGCCGGCGATCTACGACCTCGTCGACGGCGTCGAGGGCGCGCGCGCCCGGGTGCGACTGGCTACCCAAGCGCGCAGCCTCGCTCCAGACGGCGAAGTCAACCGCACCACCACGGCCAGGCTCACCGTGCGGACCGCCGGGCCCGGCGACGTCCGGGCGCTTGCGCCGGACGCGATCACCGGCCGGTACCCGACGCCGGGTGCCCCGGATGCGGAAACCCCCCTCTGCCCGCACGTGGAGTTCGCCGATCCGACCCTGCCCTGGCGGTACACCCCGGCAGGCAACCCGAGAGCGGACGACCTGAGCCTGCGGCCGTGGCTGGCGCTGGTGGTCGGCACCGACGACGAGGTCGAGCTCGCCGGCGAGACGGCGACGATCGGTGCGGCGGCGCTCCGCGAGCACCCGTTGCGGCAGTCGCCCACCTGGGCGCACGTCCAGGAGCTCGACGGCCATCGGCTGGCCCGGCTGCTGTGCCGCCGTCTCCTGCAACCGCGGGTGACCTACCACGCGCTGCTGGTGCCCACGTTCGTCGTCGGTGGCGACGGCGAGCTCGCCAACGCCTGGGCGGCCTCTCCGCCGGGTCCGGTGACACTGCCGGTCTACGCCCGGTGGCGATTCCGGACGGGGCCCGGCGGTGACTTCCGGACGCTGGCCGATGCGCTGGAACCCGGTGCGGCGGATGCGTCGACCGGCCTGACCACCGTGCGTTATCCGCGGCTGCCGGACCAGCCGGTGCTGAGCGTCGGCGGGGCCCTCACCGCGGTCGATCCGCCGGCCGACGTCCCACCGCAGGCGATCCGCGACGACGTGGACCTCCTCCGCGGGCGACCCACCGACGGAATCGGCCGGCGCATCCTCGGGCTGCCGACGTACGGCGGGGCCTGGAAGGACCAGCCGGACGAGACGGCGTGGGGCGGCCCGCTCAACACCGACCCACGCCATCGCGGGATCGCCGGTCTCGGCTCGGAGTTGGGTGTCGTGCTCCAGGAGGAACTGGCCGAGCGGGTCGCTCAGCAGGCCGGCGCCCAGGACGCCGCGGAGGAACGGATCCGCCATCTGACGCTCGGGCTCGCCGCGTCCGAAGCGCTCTGGCGCCGCCGCCTGCCGACCGACCCCGCGCGCCGTGTCTGGCTGTTCGGACCGGCGCTGCGGCGGGTGGTGACCGCCGCCGGACCGGTGGCCGATCGGGCGACCGCCGATGACCGGCCGCTGCCGCGCGGCTGGTTCTCCCCGGCAGCGCGGCGGACCCTGCGGCGCGGACCGGCGCGCGTCGCCCTCGCGCACCCGGCCGCGGCGGATCCGGCACCGCTGAACCAGGTCGCGAACCGCCCGCCGACGCGGCCATCGTTCGCCGACCCGGGCCTCCCGTCGTTCGGTCGCCTCGGCGCCGCCGAGTTCGACCGCGAGCGCGCCGAGGCCGCCGAGAGCCAACGCGTGGACGCCGGCGCCGTGGCCCACGCGTTCGGCAGCCTCGACATGAGCCGCTTCCGCAGTCACACCGACGATCTCCTCGAGGTCCGGGACAGCCTGCAGCTGCGACGGTCGCGCCGGGAACTCCCCTGGGTGCGGCTCACGCTCCTGCTGACCGCGCTCGCCGACGGCGAGGACGATCCCGGCTTCGACGCGGCGACCGTGGGGGACCTGCTGCCGGGTCTCGCCGCGGACCTCGACGAGCAGAACGACGACGCGGACGTGCTGCCCGCGTTGCTGCGCGAGCTGGGTGACGACGAAGACCCGCCACCGCTCTTCCGGCCCGTGGACCTCGGCGGGCTCGGCACCGAGCTGGCGGCCGCGTTCGACCCGACCGGCATCGCCGCCCCGGCACGACGCCGGGTGCTGTCCACGCTCACCGGTCTGGATCCAGCCCGGCCGCTCGAACCGCCGGAGCAGTGCCCCCGCCTGGACCTCCCGGTCTGGCGTCGCCTGGCCGATCGGGCTCCGGACTGGCTGCTGCCGGGCATCGGTCAGCTCGGCGAGGACGTCGTCCTCGCGCTCGGCACCAATCCCGCCTTCGTCGACGCGTTCCTGATCGGCCTGAACACCCGCCTGCTGGAGGAACTGCGCTGGCGCAACCTGCGGATCGCCACCGGCTGCACCCCGATCCGCGCGTTCTGGCTCCGCACCGACGAGTCCACCGGTGACCGCCTCGACGACATCGCCGGCATCGCCGACTGGGCCGACGACAGCTCGCTCGGCCACATCCTGCCCCGCCCACCCGGCGCAACCGAGAGCGACCTCGTGCTGGTCTTCCGCACGCGACTCTTCCAGCGCTACCCGCACACGCTGCTGTACCTCGTCTCCGACAGCTCGGGCTTCACCGAACCGCCGGACGACGACGCACCGCGAACGCTCCCGACCTTCCAGGGACGCATCGGCGAGGACGTCACGTTCTTCGGCTTCGTCGGGGTGCGTCCGCAGGCGGTGACCGGCTTGTGGATCGCGCTGGAGGAACCGCCGTCCGGGTTCCGGTTCCGCAACGACCAGCCCGCGACCGGCGTCGACGACGGCGCACAGTTCGCCCACGTCGCGTTCGACGACCCCACTCGGGTGCTGATCCGCGGCGACCACCTCGTACCCGGAGCATCGTCGTGACCACCACCGCCGTGCTGCTACCGCTGCGCCTGGAAACCCGGTTTCTCGGTACCACGCTGCGCGTGCTGGTCGTGCCCGATGAGCCCTGGTTCGACCGGCACGATCCGATCCCGACCGCGGCCGAACTGGACGACCTGGAGCGGTTCTACGCCGCGGCCGGGGGCGACCTCGACCAGCCGCCAGCGCAGGCCCCGTGGCGACTGTTCGCCGGCCGTCACGGACCGGGCCGAGCCGCCTGGCTGGTCCGCACGTTCCCGCGGGCGCCCGGCGGTGCCCGCGGCCTTCTCGACCGACCGTCGGAGCTGCGGGAGGAGTTCTGGTTCACCGCGCTCCCCGACTTCCCCTCCGAACTCCAGGTCTGGATCGCCCGCGGGGACTCCGAACCGGCGCTCGCCGCGACCCTGCCGATCGACGCCGCCCGGCTCCGGCTCGACCCGCCGGATCCCAACCCACCCGCGCCCGAGCCGTCCGAGCCGGACGGTCCCGAAACCGAGGTGGACCCGGAGCAGCGGTGGTGGGAGTCGTGGGACGAGGCGAAGCGGGCCGGACTCGGCGTCGAGATCGACCTGGGTGAGCGCAGCGACGACATCGAGGCGCTGTACGTGGTGGGACTGGCCGACACGACCGCGGCGGCGTTGTTCGCCCGGCACCGCGACGCCGGTCAGCTCGGCCTGCTGGCGCCGGGCACGCCGACCAACTCGGTCGACGGCGTGCCCACCGCCGACCTCGGCCGCGACCCGCTGCCCTGGCTGCGGTTGCTGCGACGGTCGGCCGACGAGACCGAGCGAATCGCTGGTTTCGCGCTCACCGGCGACCGCGAGCTGCTCGGCGCGCTGCCTGGCGACAACCGGCCCTACCAGTTCTGGGCCCGGCAGGTGCTGACCGCGCTGTGGCCGGCGTTGGCCGGACACACTCTCACCCACGTGCTGGACGTGCTGAACTCCGCGCAGACCCCACGCTGGGTTGCCGACAACGTCGACCCGATCGGACCGTTTCCGGCGCTGCGGGTCGGGAGCCAGCCCTACGGGCTGCTGCCCGCGACTTCCCTGCGCGACTGGGTACCCGCCGGCGACGACCCGCCGTTCGAGGCGGTGCTGGGCCGGCGGCTGAGTACCCTGCGGGCACGGTGGGCGGCGGCGGCCGTGCGAGGCGGGCGCGGTGCGGTAGACGGTGCCGACACCGATCAGCTACTCAGCCTCCTCGGCCAGCCCCCGGCGTCGTCGGCGTACGCGCTTCGACCGATGCACGCGATGGAGCTGTGGCTGCTCGGTCTGCTGGCCACCGGGCACGGACAGATCCCCGGGCCGACGGACCGGGCGATGGGCTGGCGGCGGCTGGTAGAGGCATGGCACGACCGGTATCCGCTCGCCGCGGAGTTCGCGCTGCGTCCACGGCGGTACTACGGCGCCAGGGGCTGGGCGCACCGGACGCGACTCCCGCTGGTCACGCCCCGCGGTCTGCCCGGCGGCGTCGGCGTCGCGACTGTGCTGCGGCGCCTGGTCGACCTCGCCAGGCAAGCGCCGACGACGTTTGCCACCACCGCGGCGGTCGAGGCGTCCGTCGCCGCACCGCTCGGCAGCCTGCTGCTTCGGCTGGCCGTCCGCTCCCTGCAGGTCGCCCTCGGCGACCTCGGCCGGCAGAAGCTCGACATCCCGCCGGAGAAGCACCAGGCCGCGGCGGTGCCCGCCGAGACCCCTCAACTGCTCTCGGACTGGATCCGGGCAGTCGCCCCGGAGGACCTCGACGCCGACACCGACGCCGCCCGCGACCTGCGCCGTCTCACCGAAGCCCTGATCCGCCTCAGCGGCGACGCGCTGGGGCACCTGGAGCAGCTGGTCCCGGCTGCCGTCGACTGCACCAGCCACCGCATCGACCCGTGGGTGGTCGGGCTGGCCCGGGCCCGCTTACGGCGACTTCCCGAGCAGCCCCCGCTGCTGGGTGCCTACGGCTGGGTGGACGGACCACGTCCGGGGCAGCCCGGGCCCACGGCGGGCGGGCTGCTGCACGCTCCCTCGTACCCGCAGGCGCTTACCGCTGCGCTCATCCGCGACCGGATGATCAACGACCCCGAGCCCGACCGGTGGCACCTGGACATCACCTCCGCCCGCGCACGACGGGCCGCGCGGCTCGCCGATGAGGTCCGCGGCGGGGCGCACCCCGCCGAGGCGCTCGGCCGGGAGGCCGAACGAGTGGTGGACGATCCGCTGCGGATCCGGGCACTGCGTCAGCGGTATCCACTGCGCGGTGAGCACGCGGGCCGCCGTACCTGCGACGGTCTGCGAGTGCTCGCCGATCTCGACGACCTCGAATTCCCTGACCCCGTACGACACGAGCTGCTTCTGTTGCGCGAGTCCGTCGACGTCTACGCCGATCTGCTCGTCGCCGAGGCCGTTCAGCACGTGGTCGACGGTCGCACCGGTCAGGCCGGAGCGGCACTGGACGCCGCCGCCGGACTGGCCCGGCCCCCGACGTTCGACGTGCTGCGCACCCGGCGGGAAGGACGCCCCGCCGAGTCCACGTGCCTGATCGCCATACCCGACGCACCGTTCCTGGCGCTGCCCGACGATCCGGCCACCGTCCACCCGGCTCTGCTGGCCGATCCGGCCACCGCCGCGTTCCTCGCCGCCCGCACCGGCACGGCCCGCCAGTGGCGGTGGCGACTCGACGTCGCGGGCACAGCGCGGGAGATCACGCTCGCCGATCTCGACCTGGAACCCGCGGACGCCTTGGCGCTGCCGCTGGGTGTGCTGGAACGACTGGTCCGGCAGGCCGTACCCGATCCCGGCGCCACGATCATCGACCGGGACGGCAGCGTCCGGTACGAGCATGCCGCCCGACTGGCCGCACTCCTCGGCCGCTCACCCGCCACCGCGGCGGACGCCGCCGAGGGCTCCCCCCGGCCGGACCCGGACGGGACTGCCGCAGCCGACTTGCGGAGCCGCCTGGCCGACTTGCGCACCGCCGCGCAGGTACTCGCCGAACGGCTGCGTACCGACGCCGGCGCCCTGCCGCTCGCCGCTCGGTGGGGCATCGCTCCCGAGCCCGATTCCGGCGCGGCGGACGCCCTCGCCGATCGGCGGGATCGCGCTCGTGAGCACTTCCTCGACCGGCTCGCCGCGGCCCCCGACGACACCGCCTCCGCGAGCCTCGACCACCTCGCGCTGGCCGCCGCACTCGCCGCACTCACCTCATCGACCGGGCAGATCGCGGTGCTGGGCCGGCTGCGCCGGGACGCGTTCGCTCCGCTGCAACGCAGCGAGTCCGGCGCCACCGGGCTGGACGCGACATGGCTGCCGTTCGTTGCGCCGGTGCGGCCGCCGCTCGCGCGGCTCGAAGCGTTCCAACTCGGGGCCGGCGTCGTAGCCGGACTCGGACCGCCGCTGACCGGCTGGACCAACCGGCCGACCGATCCGTGGCAGACCGATCCCGAGGACATGCGGCGCCTGGTGGCCGCGTACACCCCGCACGACCTGGACCCGACCGCGGGGCCACCGGGCCGGACGATGGCCGCCGGCCTGCTCGACCGATTCTCCGAGACGATCCCCGACGCCGAGCACACGACCACGGCCGCGTTCGGATTCGACGCGCCGGGCGCCCGCGCGCCGCAAGCCATTCTGCTCGCGGTTCCGCCGGATCCCGACCGTGATCTCGATCCGGCGACCCTCATCCGGATCGTCGCCGAGACCCGCGAGCTGACGCGGGCGCGCATGGCCACGCCGGACGACCTCGACGACGTCACTGGCCTGGTGCCGCTCCCGCTGCTCCCTGCGAGCGGCGACACCGCCGTCCGACTGGAGCGATAATGGCCTACCGCTACGACTCGGTCCTCCGGCTGGAGCCGGCCCACCCGTACTCCGACCTGACGCGGGGGCTGCGCGCCGAGATCGCCGACCCCGTGTGGTTCCTCGGTCGGCAGTGGCAGCTGGGCGAGCACCGCGGCGAGGACGCCGCCTCACCGGTCCGCGTCGAATACCGGGCCGAACGATCGCCGATCCGGCCGTTCGACGCCGACCCGCGCCTCGATCCGCGATCGGTTCCGACCGAGGCCATAGTCGAGTCCGAACCGGACGAGTTCTGGACCGTCGGGCGCCGCGTCACGGTGGGGCGCGGCGTCGAGCGTGCCGCCGCCGACGCCGGGCGGCCGCTCCCCGACGACGACGCGCTGCGCCTCGCCGACCTCGCACCCCCGTACGACCTGCTCAACGGCGCCTTCGACGGCCGGGTTCTGTTCCGGGACCGCGCCCAACTCGAGCTGCCCGAGGCGTGGTTCCCCGAAAGCCCGCCCCGACCGGCGCCACGGGATTTGTGGAACTCCGCCGAACTCGCCTACGACGCCGATTTCACCGCCGGGCCAGCCACGCTCGCCCTGCGTCGGCACGACGGCGGCACCGTCGATTGGTGGTCCGTCGACGCCACGGCGCCCGTGCCCGATCCCGCGCGTCCCCCAGACGTCACGTCCGTCGTCGCCACCCGGATCCAGTACCCCGGCGCGCCCAACCCGCGCTGGTGGCAGATCGAGGAGTCCGCGGCCGACCTCGGCGCCTACGACACTGACCGCAGCCACTTCGGCACGCTCCTGCTAGTCGAACTGATTAGCTCCCACTCCGACGACTGGTACACCTTCCCGATCGTCGCACCGGTGGGCAGCGTCCTGACGCTGCACGAGGTCACCGTGATCGACTCGACCGGCGAACCGTGGGTCGTCCGGCCTCCCGACGACGGCTGGACGATGTTCACCGTCACCGGTCTGGATCCCCGCTCGCTCGTGGTGTGGTCCACGGTGACCACGGCGCTGACCGGTTCCGTCCTCGACCAAGTCGACCTCGGCGTCGACGAGGACGCCAACCTGGTGTGGGCGGTCGAACGCCGGGTCGGTGGGCGTGACCTCCTCACTCCGCAGGGCGCCGAGGGAACCGGCGGCACAGACGCCGCCGGCACCGGCGCCGATGCGACCGCGGCGCACCATTACACCTACGTCCCCGGTGCCGACGTCCCTGCGCACTGGCATCCGTACCTAGTCGACGAGGAGCGTCCGACCTCCCGGCTCCTCGTCCAGGCGCGTCTGGCCGACTTGGCCGGCGTCGCCGACCGCCCCGGCCGACGCCCGCCGCCCATGCCCGCACCGATCACCACGCTGCTCCGGCCGACGCCAGGCGGCGGGGAGCGGATCCACAGCCTCCAGCCCTCCGCCGTCCCGGTCGACGGGCTGCAGATCGAGCGGCGCTACCAACTCGGCCGCAGAGTCGACGGAGAACCCGTGCTGTGGCTGCAGCGCAGGCGCCTACCACTGGCTGCACCACCGACCATGCGCCTCCGTTTCGACGCCCTCGAGGAGGAGTGACGCGTGCGAAGCCCACGCCCAGGCCGGGGTTGTTGCCCCCGCCCGGCTCCGCGTTGATCAAGCACCGCCGCCCGCCTCGCCGCCCTCAGACCTGTTGAGCGCCAGGACCGGGGAGCACGTCGACGTCGGTGGCTCGCATCGTCTCGCCGCAGTGCGAGCAGCACAGCTCCACCTGGCCGATCTCGCCGCAGGCGTGATGCCGGTAGAGGACGGGTGGCCCCGCGTCCCCGGCGGTCCAGCGGTCTCCCCAGCGCACCATCACCAGTAACAGGTCACACAGCTCTTGCCCCTTCACGGTCAGCACGTACTCCTGCCGGACCGGCCGGTCGGAGTACTGGCGTCGTTCCAATACGCCTTGTTCCACCAACCACGCGAGGCGCTGCGCGAGCACCTTGCGGGAGATACCGAGGTCGCCCTGCAACTGATCGAACCGATTGATGCCGACATAGACGTCGCGCAGGATCAGCGGCGACCACGGTTCCCCGATGACGTCGAGCGTTCGGGCGATCGAGCAGGCCATCTCGGCAAACTGCGTGCGCTGCATGGACGGAGCATAACTCAGTCGGTTCCCTAAGGAGACTGACACCTGCTACGGTAACGGAGCGAGATTCCTCAGAGAGTGGAGGCTGCGCATGAATCGCCCGCCCGTCGTGTCCCTAGCGGAGTGGCAGGAAGCACGAGACTCCCTCCTCACGAAGGAGAAAGAGCTCACCCACGCGCTCGACCGACTCGCCGCCGAACGACGCCGACTGCCGATGACCCGGCTGGACAAGCCGTACCGCTTCACCGCACCGGACGGCGCCGAGGTCGGCCTCGTGGACCTCTTCGACGGCTGCCGCCAGCTCGTCATCTACCACTTCATGCTCGAGCCTGGTGAGCAGCACCTCTGCGAAGGCTGCAGCACCTTCACCGACAACCTCGCGGAACACACGGCCTCGCATCTCCGTGCACGCGACACGAGGCTGATCCTCATGTCCCGCGCCGCGCAGGACCAAATCCGCTCGGTTCAGCAGCGGATGACGTGGACAGTGCCCTGGTACTCCAGCTACGGCAGCGACTTCAACGACGACATCGGGCTCGACGGCGGCTTCGGCCTCAGCGTCTTGCTCCGCGACGGCGACGAAGTATTTCGGACCTACTTCACCCGCGGCCGAGGCGTCGACCGGCTACGACTGGACTTCAACCTGCTCGACCTCACCCCCTACGGTCGGCAGGAAGCCTGGGAGGACTCACCGGCAGGCTGGCCGCAGACCCCGACCATGCAGTGGCTGCGTCTCCACGACGAGTACCAGCGGTCATAGCGGTTCCGTACCCGCCGAGCACCAGCGCGACCGCGAGCGCCACGTGCCCCCAGTCGGTCGGGTTTGGCACGAGCATCCTCTCGCCGGAGTCGTTCCGCCAGCGGTAGTGCTCGGTAGTGATGTACGTGAACTCATCGCCGGGCTCGAAGTTCTGGCCTCGGTCCGCGACTATGGCCCCGCCGTCGTCAGTCTGTGCGGAGCAGCCGTACTCAGTGCCGATGAAGTCGCATTTCCCAATTGTGCCGTGCCGGTGCGGCTCGGTAAGCCAGTCGCCGATCCACGGCGAGGTGAACGCACCCCACCAGACTCCGACCGCGATCAGCACAACCGACATGACGATCTTGGTCCGGATCTTCACGGGGTGCAGCTTGGCATCGTCAGTGACACCCAGCGCGTCGTTCTGCTGACGGGCCAGCTCTGCCGGCGTACCCCAGCGGTCG
Organism: Cryptosporangium minutisporangium; assembly: GCF_039536245.1. Classification (NCBI taxonomy): domain Bacteria; kingdom Bacillati; phylum Actinomycetota; class Actinomycetes; order Cryptosporangiales; family Cryptosporangiaceae; genus Cryptosporangium; species Cryptosporangium minutisporangium. The sequence continues at coordinate 270,236 of NZ_BAAAYN010000023.1, forward strand.
GGTCTTCCCAATCGGGGCTGGATTCAGCTGCGGTTATTTGTCCACCGAGGACTGCGCAGTGCGGTGGCTCACAATCCACGTTCACCCGGTCGGCTCAGGCAGAGGACAGCCGGGCCGCGGAACGGTTCACGACGGACGCGGAGCGCCGCTGTGCACCGCCAGCCCGTCGAGGATCAGATCGAGGCCGACCTCGAACTGCCCGCCGAAGTCGTAGCCGGGCTGCTGGACGTGCTGCGTGGCGAACTCGACCAGATGCGGGTACTCCCCCGCCGCGAAGGCTTCCATGATCGAATCCGCGACCGCACCGGCGGACCCTGCGCGGTCGAACGGCAGCGACGCCTCCTGCAGCACGAAGCCGTAGACGTACGCGTCGACGATTGCGTACGCGTGGGCCGTCATCTCCAGGGAGAACCCCCCGGCTCGCAGCACGCCGAGCATGGCGTCGTGATGGCGCAGCGTGGCCGGGCCCGGACTGGTCCGGCTCTCCACCAGGGCCAGCGCCCAGGCGTGCCGCGCGAGGACCTTCCGGGCTGACAGCGACCGGCGGCGCACCTCCGCGCGCCAGTCGCCGCCCACCTGCGGCAGTTCGATCTCGGCGAACACCCCGTCGACGAGGGCGTCGAGCAACTCGTCCTTGTTGCGGATGTAGTAGTAGAGCGACATCGGCTTGGCGTTCAGTTCGGCGGCGAGCGACCGGATCGTCAGCGCCGCCAGGCCGTGCGCATCGGCGATGCCGACGGCGGCCTGCAGCACTCGCTCGCGACTCAGCTGCCGCCCTTGTTCGCCCACCGTTCGGTTCCCATCTCCTCGACGCTGCGTTGACCCGCCACCGCATTATGCCTATCGTACTTAGTACCCCTTACTTAGTACGAACGCCGGGAGGCATGATGTCCCTCCGCACGCGCGGGCGATTTGCCGGCGCCTTGTTCTTGTCGGCGTTCGTCGCCTACGGCCTCGGCAGCGCTCTGGCCGGGCAGCTCGTCGGGTCGGCGCTGGTGGTGCTCAACTCCGCGATGGTGACCGCGATCGGCGTCCTGGCCTTCGGGGCGTTGAGCCGAGCGCATCCGGCGATCGCCTGGACGTACCTAGTCGCGCGCGGCGCGGAAGCGTTCTTGCTCACCGCCGGCATGGTGCTGCTGGACTCGGTCGGTGACGGTGCTGCCGATATCGCCTATCAGGCGGCCATGCTGTCGTTGTCGCTGGGCAGCCTGCCGTTCTGTCTGGCCCTCAAGCGGCAGCGCTGGGTACCGAACTGGCTGGCGATCTGGGGCTTCGCCGGATACGCGCTGTTCGCGACGGGCGCGGTGGCCGAGCTGATGGGAGTCTCGGTCGGGCTGGTGCTCGCGATCCCGGGAGGCCTGTTCGAGTTCGCCTTCGGTCTGCTGTTGCTCGCTCGCGGCTTCGCGCCGTCTGGCGCTGTTCCGCCGGGCACCGTTCCCGACGAGGCGTCGAGCTCGGCGGCCGCCGGCCCCGGCGACGCCCGGGCACAGCGCGCGGCACTGGCCGCCGGGGCAGGCCTCCTACTCATGGTGGTACTCGCCGGGCTCGCCAACTTCGGCGTCGTGGATCGGCTGGTCTCCACTGACGCCACCGAGACGACGACCCGGCTGCTGTCGAACCAACGGGCGTTCGTCCTCGCCGTCGTGGCCCTGCTCGCGGTCGCTTGCCTCGACGTCTTGGTCGCCTGGGCGCTGCGGGCGTTCTTCGACGACACCCACCGCGCCGTCGCACAGCTGTCGGCCTGGTGTCGCACCGTGTACGCGGTCGTCTTCGCGGTGGCGATCACCCACCTGATCGCCGCCGCCGGTCTCCTGCGCGACGCTGCGGCGACCGACCAGCTCAGCTCCAGGGTGTACGCACGGGTCACGGAATTCGAGGAGATCTGGAGCCTGGGCCTGACCGTGTTCGGCGTCCACCTGCTGATAATCGGGTGGCTGGCATGGCGGTCCCGCACCGTGCCGACCTGGTTGGCGGTACTCGTCGCGATCGCCGGGGCGGGCTACCTCGCCGACTCGATCGGCGCGCTGTACTCGGCCCCATATCCAGTGCAGGTCGCCGCGGTGACGTTCGTCGGTGAGGTGATCCTGATGGTGTGGCTGCTCGTTGTCGCCGCGCGCTCGCGCGGCCACCGCCGGTCCAACCCGGACACGGTGCGGCCCCGCGAGAAGCAGCCCGCTTGAGAGCGGCCGACGCCGTGCTCGGCCGTGGCCAGCACCGCCAGGTCGCCACCGAGCTGATCACCGGCCACGGACGGATCACCGCGTGGCTCGTCGACGTACATCCGGCAGCGCCTCCAGTACGCAGCCGTTGGTCAATCGCACGGCCCACCGTGCACAGTCATCCACATCGCGCATTTGTCGTTCTGGCACGCCGCCTTCTCCGACTGGGCGCGTGCGACGCCATTGGGGTTGTCTCTCAGTCCCCGTGCTACCTGGAGCAGTCCGGAAGCATGGGACTGCCCGTAGACCGCGCCCTGCGCGTCCTTGCGCATTCCGACGCCCTTCATCACGTCGTGGTAGTAAATCCGGCTGACGATGGCCGCGTACGTGGACACCCATTCGGGCGCGAACCCATCGTCGATGAGCAGGTCCTTGACAGAAAGACGGTTATTGGTGATCACGCGGACTCCAGGGCGGCATGTACCAACGAGGGCGTTGCGCCTACGTTGATCGTCGGACGGGGCCCTCGCTACGTCGGCGCCGCATCGTCGGAGTTGAGGTGAGCGCCGGACGAGCTGATCAGCGCCGACGATCACTTGGGGCATGGTGCCCGCGCTGGTCACGGGGTCGGTCGACCGCACCGGAAATTGAATCGGGTCGTGTGGTGTTTCCGACTACCGTGATCCTCATGTTCGCGTTCGGTCTGCAGCTGCCCTCGTCGGTGGCTCCCGTGCGCGCGTTCTGGGTCAGCGGCGTCGATACCCGAAGCTGACCCTTCCCCACTGGCAGCAGAACCCCGGGGAAGGGTCGCTGTCCCCTGCGTGGGTTCTGACGCGGCGGAAGCCGCGGTTCACCGTCGAGAATGCCTTACAACCAGTGAGGAAATCATGGCCAAGAGCCAGTTCGTCCGTAACAAGCCGCACGTCAACATCGGGACGATGGGGCACGTCGACCACGGCAAGACGACCCTGACCGCCGCCATCACGAAGGTGCTCGCCGACCGCGACCCGGCCGCCAACCGGTACGTCGCGTTCGAGGGCATCGACAAGGCGCCGGAGGAGGCTGCCCGCGGGATCACCATCACCATCGCGCACGTCGAGTACGAGACGCCGACGCGCCACTACGCGCACGTGGACATGCCCGGCCACGCCGACTACGTGAAGAACATGATCACGGGGGCGGCGCAGGTGGACGGCGCCATTCTCGTCGTGTCGGCGCAGGACGGGTCGATGCCGCAGACCCGCGAGCACGTGCTGCTCGCCCGGCGGGTCGGCGTGCCGTACCTGGTGGTGGCGCTCAACAAGAGCGACACCGTCGACGACCCCGAGCTGCTCGACCTGGTCGAACTGGAGGTCCGCGAGCTGCTGTCGACGTACGGATTCCCCGGTGACGAGGTGCCGGTGGTTCCGGTCAGCGCGCTCAAGGCGCTGGACGGCGACCCGCGCTGGGTGCAGTCCATAGCCGACCTGCTCGACGCGGTCGACGACTACGTACCGGTGCCGCCGCGCGAACTCGGCGAGCCGTTCCTGATGCCGATCGAGAATGTCTTGTCGATCAGCGGCCGGGGCACCGTCGTCACCGGCAAGGTCGAGCGCGGCACGCTGCGCGTCGGCGACCCGGTCGAGGTCGTCGGCCTCGGGCCGACGGTGGCGAGCGTCGCCACGGGCCTGGAGATGTTCGGCAAGTCCCTCGACGCGGCACAGGCCGGCGACAACGCCGCGGTCCTGCTCCGTGGGGTCAAGCGCGAGCAGGTGCAGCGTGGCCAGGTGGTCGCGGTGCCCGGCAGCGTGACGCCGCACCAGCGGTTCCGGGCTACGCTGTACGCACTGACCTACGCCGAGGGCGGCCGCCACACGCCGTTCGAGGCCAACTACCGGCCCCAGTTCTACTTCCACACGACCGACGTGTCGGGCGGGCTGGAGCTGGACGGGGTGGAGATCGTGATGCCGGGGGACACTCTCGACTCGGTCGTGGTGGACCTGAGCAAGCCGGTCGCGCTCGAGGTCGGCTTGGGCTTCGCCGTCCGTGAGGGCAATCGCACGGTCGCCGCCGGCACGGTCACCGAACTGCTGGACTGAAACACGATTGGCGGCCCGGCCGGGAACTCCCGGCCGGGCCGCGGATCGAACGGGGAGATCCGAGAGCGCGCCGCCGTTCTTGGTGGCCGTATGCGGCCGGCAGCAGGCCGGGGAGGGTGCGCTAGCGTGCGCCCATGACGGCGACCGGACCCAGCCGACCTGCAGGAAGTCGCGAACGTGTCGGCGGGTTGGTCTTCGCCGCAGCGGTGGGAGCGTTGGCCGGCGCTTCGGTGACGCCACGCCGGAAGGGGCGCGCGGCGGTAGCTGGGGCGGTGGCGCTTGCCGCGATCGAAGCGGTGGCGCGCGCCCGGCAGCGGCCCGGTGAGATTCCTGCGTGGTGGTCGCGGGTCCTGATGAGCGGTGCGCTGGCGGCGCCGGTGGGCTGGCTCGGTGGGCGACTCACCAACGCCGGGCCGGTGGCGGTGGGTACGACGGCCGGCGCGATGGCGGGCGCGCTCGGGTTGCGGCCGCAGAAGGTGGCGCTCGGCCCGGTGGCGGGTGCTGCCGTAGGAGCTGCCTGGCGGGTGGCCGGCGGCAAGGAACCCGGTGCGGTGGCGGCCACCGCGGTGGTCGGTTTCCGCGTGTTGTCCGCTCTGCTGTTCCGCGACGCCCAGGTAAGCCTGCTGGCCGAAGGCGTGCAGGCCGAGGAGTTGCCGTTCGTCGTGCCGCTCGAAGCCCGTGCGCGCTACGTCGGCACCAACTACGTGCGCGAGCTCGCCGACGTGATCGGCGGTAAGTACGAGGCCGACGCCCCCGACGTGGGGATCGTGGCCTCTCTCGATGACGTGGCCGGTCCGCAGTTCGACCCCGCGGGCGTCCAGCCGCTGGTCCGCGAGTTCTACGAGCACACCACCCGGTTCCGGCTCGACATCGTGCCCGAGTGGCGGCTCTGGGTGCGGCCGGGCTACCTGCTCTACCGCACGCTCGTGGCGCGTCCGGTGGGCCAGGCCAACGTGCCGATGAACCAGCGCGAGATCGTACGAGGAGTGCACAGCCGCATCGACACGATCACGCCGGACGGCACCGACCTGATCGGTGTTCGGGGATGGATTCGCTCGTTCGCCGACACCGACGAGCCCATCTACGTAGGCATCTACACCACGTACCGGCACGAGGGACGCGGCTATGTGAGCGTCGGCTTCCCGGTGCCGCAGGGCAGCTTCACCGCCACCCTGCTGCCCCAACCCCGCCCGGACGGCGGGCTCCGTTTGACCAGCCACAGCCCGCTCGCCCACCCCGGCCACTACCTGACCTACATCGACCCCGGCACCCGCGAGCTCACCACGCTGAGCGTTCCCGGCTTCGCCGAGCAACTCGACGTCTACACGACGGACGGCGAGCTACGCGCCGAGCATGCGTTTTCGCTGTACGGCTTGCCGTTCCTCGTCCTGCACTACACGATCCGCCGCAAGTAAGCGCGGATTGGTGATGGACAGAGCGAGAGCGTGTCTGCCAGCCCTCGTTCCGGCCGACGCACACTGACCAGCCACCCCTCGGGGATGAAGCGCGCGCCCGACCCGGCCGCGACCATCAGGGGCCGGAGCCCCGAGAGGAGGACGGCCATGGGCTGTCTGTTCGCATTGTTCGCAGGGACCTTCCCCCGGCTGGGCTTGTTCATCGTCTGGCTCGTCCGCCCGGCGTTGGTCAACGCGGCCTTCGACACCTGGATCTTGCCCCTGCTCGGAATCCTCTTCCTGCCGTTCGCCACCCTGATGTACGTCATCCTCTACGCCCCGGGCGTCGGCCTGACGGGCTGGGGGTGGTTCTGGGTCGGGTTAGCGGCGGTTCTGGACGTCGGACACTGGGCAGCGAGTGCGACGCAGCGTCGGCAGATTCCTGGCTACCCCGCGGCCCGGTGACCGGCCTCAAGCGCTTGGGTAACGGGCGAATTGACGCGCGTCCACGGTCAGCGCCGCCACGAACGCGAACTGCAGAGCGGTCGCGACGACGAGCCGGACGCTCAGCCCGTCCAGGTCCGGCCAGGCCGCGAGCGTGAGCACTGCCGAGAACGTCACCGCGGTCGCCGCGCTCGCGACCCACCGGCGACGGCGCAGGAAGCGGACCAGGAAGAGAACCGCGGCGGCGGTCCAGCAGAGGGAGGCGACCACGAATCCGATCTCGTGCAGGGCGCCGTGCCAGGTGAAACGCTCGGGCGCCCCGGCCGGTGCCCCGGCCGGGAAACCGGCACCCGGATCGGTGACGAACACCCCGGCGACGATCATGCCGACGCCGAAGCCGGCGATAAGTGCACTGCCCCAGCCGACGCTCCGCCCGGGCCCGAGTGTTCGCCACAGCCCTGCTCCCGCCGCGATGAGCAAAGTGCCCGTGACGACGAAGTTCGCGATCTGGATCCAGCCGAGAGCGCCGAGCGCCAGCAGGCTCAGCGGGTGGCGATCCGGCTCGAACCCGCTCCGGGTGAACGCCTGAGCGGCCCAAACGACGAGAAACAGCGGTCCGGCGGCGAGACCGGCGTCGAGCGCTCGGACTCTCGGGCGGACGGGGGTGGGGCGCAGAGCGGACATTCGCGAACTCCTCCGGGATTCCGGCGCCGCGGTGGCGCCTCGTATCCGGGACGTCGGAGCGGCGTCCGCGATCCGGACGGCTCGCTGCCCGGCGGAGGGATGCTCTTCGGAGAGGGCAGCCCTTTCAGTCCGGAGGGCAGGCCGCTGAGCCCGGAAGGCGTGCCGCGCGGGCGCGGAGGTACCGGGCCTGAGGCGGGCTGCCGGTCCGGCCGGCCGCTTCCTCGTACGCCGCGCGCGCTCCCGCCGCGTCGCCGGCACGCTCGAGAAGATGCGCCCGCACCGCGGGAACCCGGTAATCGGCGGCGAGCCACCCGTCGTCCGCCAGTTCGTCGAGTAGCCGTAGGCCGGCGTCCGGCCCGTGCACCATCGCGACCGCAACCGTGTGGTTGATCCGGACGACGGGGTTGTCGGCGATCCGCAGCAGCACCTCGTAGAGCGCGAGGATCTGCGGCCAGTCGGTCTCCTCGGCGGTCGGCGCCTCGTCGTGCAGCGCCGCGATCGCCGCCTGCACCTGGTACGCGCCGGTCGCCCCGCGGGGCAGCGCCGCGGTGAGCAGCTCGATCCCCTCGGCGATGCGTTGAGCGTCCCACCGCGTCCGGTCTTGCTCGGACATCGGAACCAGCGCGCCGTCCGGCCCGGTCCGCGCCGCGCGCCGCGCGTCGGTAAGAAGCATCAACGCGAGCAGACCGCTGACCTCGCTGTCCGCAGGCAGCAGGGCGTGCACCATCCGGGTGAGCCGGATCGCCTCCTCGGTCAGGTCGACCCGCTGCAGGGACGGCCCCGCCGTGGTGGCGTAACCCTCGGTGAAGACGAGGTAGAGCACGTGCAGGACCGCGCCGAGGCGGGCGTTCCGGTCGGCGGCCGACGGAAGCGCGAACGGCACGCCGCTGTCCTTGATGCGCTGCTTGGCCCGGGTGATGCGGCGGGTCATCGTCGCCTCCGGCACCAGGAACGCGCGGGCGATCTCGGCCGTGGTCAGGCCGCCGACCGTGCGGAGCGTCAGCGCGATCTGCGAGGCCACCGGCAGCGACGGGTGACACGCCAAGAACAGCAGGATGAGTGTGTCGTCGGAGGCCGGGGCGACCTGGTCGGCAGCCGGCGCAAGCCAGTCGCCGGGCAGGGACCGGCTCGCCACCGTGCCTTCCCGGCGCTGCCGCGCCTGATCGCTGCGGAGCAGGTCGGTCAGGCGGCGAGCCGCGACGCGGATCAGCCAGGCGCGCGGATCGGTTGGAAGCCCGTCGCGTGGCCACTGGAGCGCGGCGGCGAGCAGCGCTTCCTGGGTCGCGTCCTCGGCGACGTCGAAGTGGCCGTACCGCCGGACGACCGCGGCGAGGACCTGCGGCGCCAGTTCGCGCAACAGGTCCTCGACGGCGGACGGGCCGGACATCGACAGAGCTGGTCAGAGCTCCGGCTCTGGCGCGTGGTCGAGGATCGGCCGGACATCGGCGTAGCTGTCGGCGAAGACGTCACCGGGGCTGGGGCAGGCCGACAGCCGGGCAGCGATCTGGGTGGCCCGGTCGAAGCTCGCGCAGTCGACGACCCAGTAACCGGCCAGTACCTCCTGCGTCTCGGCGTACGGGCCGTCGGTCACCACCGGTACGCCGTCCCGCACCTGCACGCGCCTGGTGTGGACCGGCGCGTCGAGGCCCTGGGTGTCGACGAACTCACCGGAGTCGACCAGCTCCTTCGTGAAGGACTCCATGAACTCGTGCATCGGCGCGAAGTCCTCCGGCGTCAACGCCGGGCCGTCGGCGGCTCGTCCTGCCATCAGGTCGTGGTCGCGCTGGGAGCTGTACATCATGATCAGGTACTTCATGGTTCAACCTCTCCACGATCGGCTCTCTCCGCGAGAGCGCTGTCGCAGGGGACGTCGGAGCCGCCGACCGCAACCGGACACCGCGCCGCCCCGGCCGAACGCACTGATCTGCGTCCGCGCGTTGCCCGCCCGGCGTGACGACGACTCATCGTTGTCATGAGGCCGGTCACTACCACGATAAGTCGTCGGCGCGTCGCCGAGTCACGGTCGAGGGACCCTGACGCCGTCACCGCGCGGTTCCTGCACGATGCAGGCGTTGATCGACTTCAAGGCAGCCACCCACTCGAGGTGAACGTGCCTCCGGGCGAGGGAACACGTCTCGTCGTCGAGCCGGGTGAGCACGCGATGCACACGTTCGGCATGACGACCGCGCGGAAACCCTACCTCGTGCTCCAGCGGGAGCCGACGTAAGACGGGAAACACACCGAAATCTATAGATGCTTGCCCGCCACACCAGAGGCGATCTTGCGCTCCTGACGTGGACTAGCGTTATAACCTCTAGATGTATGAGAATCCCTCTATGCCGACCACAGTCGCAGCGTTCTGGGATCTCGTCGAGGAGTCCGCCCAGTGGCGGCCCGCCGCCGTGATGCTCTCCGACGACCACGGTCGTTCCCTGACCACCGTGGCCTTCCGCACCGAGGCGGAGCGGGTGGCGGCCGGGCTGCATGCTCGCGGCGTCACGACCGGAGACGTGGTGTCGTGGCAACTACCGACGACGCTCGAAGCGGCCGTGCTCATGGCCGCGTGCGCACGTCTCGGCGCGGTGCAGAACCCGATCATTCCGAACTTCCGTGCCCGGGAAGTGACGTTCATCGTCGACCAGGTGCGGTCCCGGCTCGTCGTCATACCCGAGGCCTGGAACGGCTTCGACCACGGCGACATGGCCAGGACGCTGGGGCGCGACGTCCTCCCGGTGGCGCTGGACGGTCCGCCCGGCGCCGCGATCCGGCTGCCCGGTGACATCACCGACCCGCTTCCCGCACCCTCAGGGCCGTCGACGGCCTGCCGGTGGATCTACTACTCGTCGGGGACCACCGCCGAGCCGAAGGGCGCGCGGCACACCGACCGGTCGGCGCTCGCCGCGTCGAACGGTGTCGTCGACCAGTTGGGCCTGCGCGCGGACGACGTCTACCCGATCGCCTGGCCGATCGCGCACATCGGCGGCGTGGCGATGCTCGGAGCAGCGTTACGGACCGGTGCTCGCCTCGTTCTGTTCGACACGTTCGACCCACCGACGACGCCGGACCGGATGGCGGCGCACCGGCCGACGATCCTCGGCTCGGCCACGCCGTTCTTCCAGGCCTATGTGGCCGCCCAACGACGCCACGGCGACCGGCCGCTCTTCCCGGAGTTACGGGCCTGCGTGGGCGGCGGCGCACCGACTCCGGAAGCCATCAACCAGCAGGTCGCCGACGTGCTCGGCGTGCCGGGCGTGGCCGGTTCGTGGGGACTGACCGAGTTCCCGGTCGCGACCAGCGAAACACCCGCGGACGACGGCGTCGGGTGCAGCGTCGGACGGCCCGCCCACGGCGTCGAGGTCCGCGTCGTCGGCGGGGAGCTGCGTCTGAACGGCCCACAGAAGTTCCTCGGCTACGTCGACGCGTCCCTCGACGCCGAGGCCTTTGACGATGACGGCTGGGTGCGAACCGGCGACCTCGGTGTCGTGGACGGCGACGGCCGGGTCCGGATCAGTGGCCGCCGCAAGGACGTGATCCTCCGCAACGCCGAGAACATCTCCGCTTCGGAGGTCGAGGAGGTCGTGCTGCGGTGCCCCGGAGTGGCCGACGCCGCGGTGATCGGCGTTCCGGACGCACGCACCGGTGAACGGGTCCGCGCGGTCGTCGTCACGGTGCCCGGTATCGACGTGTCCCTGGCCGACGTGGTGGAGCACTGCCGACGCGCAGGCCTGGCTCGGTACAAGTGGCCGGAGGACTTCCGGCTCGCCGACGCAATACCGCGCAACGCGATGGGCAAGGTCGTCAAGCGCGAGCTGACCGCGGACGGCGGTCGGTAGACCACCGTCCGCGGCTGTTCACGCGGTGAGGCCGTCGGTCCGAACGAGGCGACGGAGCGCCGCCACGTCGACCTTTCCGCTGGCCAGCCGCGGCACCCGGCCTGGATCGTCCACGATGACCCAGCGCGTCGGCACCTTGAAGGCGGACAGCCGCTGCCGCGCGCCGTCGGCCAGCGTCGCCACGTCGACCGAGTGCTCCACCACGACCATCGCGGCGACACGGCAGATGCCCTGATCGTCGACGGAGTCGGTGACAGAGGCCTCGGAAACGCCGGCGAGCCCACGTAGGGCCTGTTCCACCTCGATCGGGTACACGGTGGCGCCGCTGACCTTGAACATGTCGTCGAGCCGTCCGCGATACCAGAGGTAACCGTCGGCATCGAGGACGCCGAGGTCGCCGGTGGGGTAAAACCCGTCGCGATCAAACAGCTCGGGGCGTGTCCGGCCACAGATACCGCGCATCACGGCGCGGCCGCGGACGCGGATCTCCCCCTCCGTACCGGCGTCGACCTCGGTTTCGGTCCCGGGCGCGACGATCCGCGCCTCGATCCCGGCGAACGGGCGCCCGCAACTCCCGGCCTTGCCGTCGGGCAGATCCTCGTCGAGCCGCGCGCCGGAGTACGGGCCCATCGTTTCGGTCATGCCGAGCAGCGCGGCCCGCGCGCCCGGGGGCGGACGCCGGTCGTCCGGGAGCAGCGCCGGCAGGCTCGCCGGGCGCAACCGCGACAGGTCGGTCGCCCGGAAGTCCGGGTGCGCAGCCAGGCGTTGCGCCTGGTCCGGCCAGCCCCGGAAGAGCGTGACACCGCTTCGTTCGAGGAACCGGAGCGTCCGCCCCGGCTCCGGTTCCGCCTCGGTCACCAACGTGGCGCCGGCGACCAGCGCGGAGAGAATCCCGGCACCGAAACCGCCGGTCCAGAAGAACGGCATCGGCAGGTACAGCCGGTCGTCGGCGCCGACGCAGCGGGCCTCGAGCCCCGCACCGACAGCCCGGAGCGCGCTCCCGTGGGTGTGGATGACGCCCTTCGGCCGGCCGCGGCTGCCGGAGGTGAAGAGAACCACCAGGTCATCAGCGGGCCGGACGCCGGCTTCGAGAGCGTCGACCAGCGCCGGCGGCGCCGCCTCGCCGGGCACACTGTCCGGTGTCCACACTCGGCGGAGCGACGGCACCGCTGCACTCCGCCGGTCCTCGGCCACCCCGCCGAGACCGGGCACCTCCGCGTCCAGCTCCTCGAGGTAAGTCCGACCGCGGAAGCGCGGCGCGGCGATCAGGTGCGTCACCGAGGCGGACCGGAGCTGCGCGAGCAGCTCTGGCGGCCGAAGCAGCGTGCTGAGTGGAACGAGAACCGCACCGGTCCGGGTGACCGCCAGCGCGGTGACCACCCAGTCGACGCTGTTCGGGAGCAGCAGTCCGACCCGGCTGCTCGTCCCCATACCGGCGTGCACCAGCCTCGCGGCCAGGGCACGGCTGTCGCGGTGGAGGTCGGCATAGGTGATCGTCCGGTCGTCGTCCACGACCGCGTCCCGGTCCCCCGCGTGCCGCCGGTGGGTGGCGAGCAGCGTCGGCACGGTCAGGTCATCCGCCGGCACGAAGCCGCTCCTTGAGCGCCGGGACGTCCAACTTTCCGCTGGACATGATCGGTACCTCGCCCTCGGCGAACAGCACGATGCGGTGGGGAATCTTGTAGGTCGAGAGGTGATCGGCCAACCGTCGCCGCAAGTCTTCGGCGTCGATGCCCTCGCCCGGCGGGACGCGGATCGCGGCCGCCACGATCTGCCCGCGGTCGGGGTCCTCCAGGCCCACGACGTGCGCGGTCAGCCCGGCGACCTCGCGGATCACCTGCTCGACCTCAACTGGGGACACGTTGGCGCCGGACGTCTTGATGACGTCACCGCCGCGGCCGCGGAAGTAGTAGAAACCCTCCTCGTCGACGAGGAACAGATCGCCGGTGCGGAACCAGCCGTCCGCGTCGAACACCTCGTGCCGCTCGCGTCCGTAGTAGCCCTCCATCAGGAAGGGACCGCGCAACCAGAGCTCGCCGACCGCTCCAGGGCCGCAGTCCGTCCCCTCCTCCGGGTCGACGATTCGGGCCCCGAACCCCGGCGCGGGCCGCCCGAACGAGCCCCGCCGCCGTTCGGGCTGGTCGCTCTCGTCCGGGTCGACCAGGCAGACGCTGCCGGTCTCGGTCATCCCCAGCATCTGGTGCCGCAGCTGCGGATCGGCCGGCCGGACCTCGGCCGGCATGATCGGGTACAGGTTTCCGCGCCGGATCGACGTCAGATTCCTCCGTGCGAACGTCGGGTCTTGCGCCAGGTGCGCGACCGACTGCGCGTAGCCGTTGACCATGGTGGGGCGTTCGCGCTCCAGGACGTCCAGTACTCCGGCGGCGTCGGACGCGTTGGAGCAGACCAGCGTCCCGCCGGCCAGCAGGGTTCCGAGCAGCGCGTACGCGAAGCCGCCGATCCAGAAGAACGGCGAGTTGGAGAACAGCACCTCGTCGTCGGTGTAGCGGCGAATCGTGTTCAGGTTCGCCAGGTGCTGGAGCAGCGCGCCGTGGGTGTGGATGACGCCCTTCGGCGCGCTGGTCGAGCCCGACGTGTGCACGATCACCAGCCGGTCCCCGGGGTCGACGGCGTTTTCGGCGGCGCGCAGCACGGACCGCGACACCGCGTCACCCGAGGCGAGCAACGCGGCGGCCGTCCGGGGTGGAGGAATCCCGTCGTCGGTGTGGACGAACACGTGCCGCAGGGCCGGTACCGAGGCCGCGAGGGTCGGGCCGCCGGTGGCGAGGTCGAGTTCGGGCACTGCTGCGGCGACCGTCGCCAGGTAGTCGTGCGAACGATACGACCGCGCGCTCAGCAGTACCTCGACGTCGGCGTCGCGCAGGAGTCTCCGCAGTTCGACGCTGGTCGAGAACGTGCTCACCGGCACGGTCACCGCCCCGATCCGGGCCGCCGCCAGCCACCCGACGACAAAATCGCCGCCGTTCGGCTGCAGCACACCGACGTGGGTGCCCTTACCCGCCCCGATCGCGAGCAGACCGCGGGCGAGCAAGCCGGACCAGCGGTCGGCGTCGGCGTAGGTCAACCGGTCGTCGTCGCAGACGAGAAAAGGCCGCGAGCCGTAGCGACCGGCCCGTTCCCGGAGCAACGCCGGGAGCGTGAGCGGAGGGCCGAACGTCACCGCCCACCACCCAGCAACGCCCGCACGGCGCCGAGATCGACCTTGGCCGACGGGGTGCGGGGTAACGCGTCGACGATCCGGATCTCCACCGGCCGCTCGTACGGGGCCAGCTGGGTCGAGACGTGCGCGGCCAGGTCGTCGGCGGTGACGGGAGCCCGGATCTCGACGGCGGCCACCGGCACCGCACCCAGCCGCCGGTCGGGGAGGCCGACGACCGCGGCGGCTCGCACCGCGGGGTGCCGCTCCAACACCGCGCGGACGTCGTCCGGCAGGATCTTGAAGCCGCCGCGGATGATCGCCTGGTCGGCCCGGCCGAGGATCCAGACGAACCCGTCGGCGTCGATCCGGGCCAGGTCGGTGGTCCGGATCCACTCGTCGCCGGTGCCCAGCTGGGCGGCCCGCACCTCCAGCAGGCCCGGCTGGTCGGGCGGTAGCACGGCGCCGGTCTCCGAGGAGACCACCCGCAGCGCGCACCCCGCGTGGGCCCGCCCGACGCTGCCGCGTTTCGTCGACCAGTACCGCTGGTGGTCGGCGAGGTTCCAGCCGGCGACGCCGCCGCCGAACTCGGTCGCGGCGTAGGAGACCAGCACCGGGACTCCGTACTTCCCGGTGAACGCGTCGGCGTCGTCGGCGGAGAGCGGCGCCGTGCCGCACACGACCGACCGGACCGACCGCAGGTCGGACGGGTCCAGGTCGGCGTCGAGGACCATCCGCAGTGCGGCCGGGACCAGGCTCACCGTCGCCGGACGGTGTCGCCGGACCGCGTCCGCCCAGGCTTCGACCGTGAAACGTTCGAGCAGCGCGAACGACCGCCCGTCGACGACGCACTGCAGCACCCGGAACAGCCCGCCCAGGTGGACCAGCGGCGCGTTGACCACCGCGATGCCCGACCGCAGCCGGACGGCGGAGTCGCGATTACCCTCGTAGTGCTTCGCGCCCGCGAAGACCCGCTCCAGCATCCGGTAGGACAGGTCGACCCGCTTCGGCGGTCCGGTGGTGCCGCTGGTCAACATCTGCACCGCGACGCCCGGCCGCGGCTCTGCCGCAGCGGCGGTACCGCGTGCCTCGACCGGTGCGCCGAGCTCGTCGGCCGCGAGCACGGCTCCCGGGAGGCCCACCAGGTCGGCCGGACCGCCGGCGACGAGCGCGGGTCGCAGCGCGGCGATCTCCGCGCGGACCCGCTCGGCGCCCCGGTGTGGGTTGACCGTCACGACGCAGCCACCCGCGCGCAGCACCCCGAGCACGAACGCCACCGAGACCGGGCTGTTGCGCAGCAGCACCGCGACCCGGGTTCCCGGCTCCGGCACGTGTGCGGCGACAGCCTCGGCGGTCGCACCGAGCTCGCCCCACGTCCACCAGCGGCCCTGGAACTCGATCGCCGGTCGGTCCGGGTCCAGCGCGGTCACCGCGGCGCTGCGCTCGCCGAGGGTACGGCCGCTGCCGGGCCCGCTCATCGGACCCACCCCCGCCGCGGCGCCGCGGCATCCGCCGCCGCCATCCCGACCGGGTTGCCCAGCCGCGTGTAGATCAGTGCCTGCTCGGTCGCGGCCCGGTAGGGCCGGTCCAGCGATTCCCAGATCGCACGCACGGTGCCCTGGGTGGCTGCGGTCGGCTTCTCCGCGATCGCCGCGGCGATCTCGTGGGCGCGGCCGTGCAGCGCGTCCGGCTCGGTCACCTCGGTCACCAGTCCGATCCGCAGCGCGGTCGCGGCGGACACCCGCTCGTCGTTGCCGAGCAGCGCCATCCGCAGCGTCTCGCCGAGCCCGATCCGGCGCATCAGACCGACCGGCTCCACCGCGCTGACCCGGCCGCCGCTGACGTGCGAGTCGAAGAACGTGGCGTCGGTCGAGCAGATCACCACGTCGGCCTCGTTCACGAAGTAGAACGCGCCGGCCGTGCAGAGTCCCTGCACGGCGCAGACCACCGGCTTCCAGACCTTCTGCCACTTCGGGCTGAGCAACTCGCCCGGGTCCTCGTGGTTCCAGACGTCGTCGGGCTGCCCGTAGGGCTTCGTGACGTCGAGCCCGGCGCAGAACGCGCGCTCCCCCGCCGCCCGCAGCACCACTGCGTGCACGTTCGGGTCGGCTTTGACTTGTCGCCAGGCGTCCCGGATGTCGTGGCACATCTGTCGGTCGAACGCGTTCAGGACCTCCGGCCGGTTCAGCGTGATCGTGGCGACGTGATCCGGCGTGACTTGGTACGAGATCGTCATCGGCACTGCCACCTCGGCGCGCGCTTCTCCAGGAACGCGCGTGGCCCCTCCCGAGCGTCCTCGGTGCGCACCACCCGCTCCCGGTAGGCCTCGGCGAGGATCTCCGCGTCGTGCAGCGGAAGGTCGAGCCCGCGACGGATCGCGAGCCGGGTGCCCCGCACGGCCAGCGGCGCGTTCCGGTTGATCAACTCGGCGACCTCCCGGGCCCGGGCCATCAGTTGATCGTGCGGGACGACCTCGGACACCAGCCCGAACTGGTAGGCCCGTTCGGCGCTCAGCCGCTCGTGCTTTCCCATCAGGGCCACCCGCAGCGCGATACCCGGCGGAAGCACCCGTGCGAGCCGGACCGACTCGCGTCCGGACACCAGGCCGATGCTCACGTGCGGGTCGAAGAACTCCGCCCGCTCCGACGCGATCGCGATGTCGCCGGTCGTGACGAGATCCAGCCCGGCGCCGCAGCACAGGCCGTTGACCGCCGCGAGCACCGGTTTGGTCATCGTCCGGAACGGTGGCGTGGCCTCTTGGGGCGCTTCCCACTGCGGGTACGTGGAGAGGTACGGCTCGTCGTAGATCACCCGCCCGTCGTCGGGGATCTGCCCCACGTCGGCGCCGGCGCAGAACGCCCGCCCGGTGCCGGTGACGATGATCGTCCACACGTTCTCGTCGGCCTCGGCCGCCGCGTACGCGGTCCGCAGCTCGCGGGCCATCAGTGGGTTCACCGCGTTGAGCTGGTCGGGTCGGTTGAACGTGAGGGTGGCGACCCGATCGGCCACCTCGTACTGGATCGTCTCGAACTGCATCGGCACCTACCGTCCGGTGAAGCGGGGCGGGCGGCGCTGGGTGAACGCCGCGAGTCCTTCTTTGAAGTCGGTCGTCCGGGACGACAGTTCGAGCGCCGTCGCCTCGTACTCCATCGCGTCGCCCAGGCCGAGCGAGAGGCCACGGTGGATCGCGCGTTTGGTGAGGCCGACCGCGACCGTGGGGCCCACGGCGAGCCGTTCGACGACGTCCGCAGCGGCCGATTCGACGTCAGCAGCCGGCACGGCCCGGTGGATCATGCCCCAAGCGGCGGCCTCGGCGCCCGTGACCTTCCTCCCGAGCAGCAACATGTCCTTGGCCCGCGCGACCCCGGCCAGGCGCGGCAGTAGCCAGGTCGCGCCGCCGTCGGCGCTGAACCCGCGCTGGACGAACGGCTCCCAGAAGCAACTGTCCTCGGCGGCGACCGTGAAGTCAGCGGCCAGCGCTAGCTGGCACCCCAGCCCGGCCGCGTACCCGCGGACCGCGCACACGACCGGTAGTTGGACCTCGGTGATCAGCTGGACCAGCCGGTGCGCCTCGACCGCGGTACGCCGCTGCACGGCGCCGGTACGAGGTCGCGGCTGATCCCCGCGATTGGTCCTCACCCAGTCGGCGCCGGAACAGAAGTCCGGGCCGCGGCTCCCGAGCACGACGACACGCAGATCGTCATCGGTCGCGGCAGCGGTGAACACCTCGATCAGCCGGCACACCGTCGCCGCGTCGAGAGCGTTCTTGCGCGCCGACCGATCGAGGTCGATGCGGAGCACGCCACCGTCCCGGCTCACGGCGAAGCCGGTCGAAGTGTTCTCCATCCGGCCGTCCCTCCTCGTGGCACTACACGAAACGACGGATCACTAGCTGCGATGCTAACCAAGGCATCCGCGAAAGATCTAGATGTATGGCACCGTGGGCGTCGACGATCGCGAACGAAGGGGTCACCGATGGACGCAGGCCGGATAGAGCTCGACCGCGACACCGAGGCGGGCATCGCTTGCCTCACCATCGACAACCCCGAACGGCGGAACGCCTACGACCCCGGCATGCGCGAGCAGCTCGGCGGCCATCTCGACGATCTCGCCGCCGACGACGCGATCAAGGTCGTCGTTCTGCGCGGAAGCGGCGACACGTTCAGTACCGGCGCGGACATGAACAATGCCTACGGCTGGTACGGCGAGGGCGGGCCCGAGCGCCGGCGTCGCCCGAGTCAGCGGCGGCGGTTGACCGTCGATCGGAAGTCGTTCAGCTTCTACCACGACTTCATGGGCTACCCGAAGGTGACGATCGCCGAGGTCCGGGGGTTCGCCCTCGGCGGCGGATTCGAACTGGCACTGATGGCCGACATCTCGGTGATCGCCGAAGACACCAAGATCGGCATGCCCGCGACGCGTTTCCTGGGCCCCGCACTGGGATCGCTGCACATGTTCTTCTACCGACTCGGACCGACGCTGGCCCGACGCCTGCTGCTGACCGGCGACGTCATCCCGGCCGGCGAGTTGGCTCACTTGTCGATCTTCACCGAGGTCGTGAACGCGGCCGACGTCGCGCCCCGGGCCGACTGGTGGGCCCGGAAGATCGCGCGGATGCCCGCCGACGGCTTGGTGATCGCGAAAGAGGCGTTCCGGCTCGTCGAACAGTTGCAGGGCTACCAGGGCGAAGAGGTGGCCAGCTATCTGTTCCATGCATTCGGCACCAACCTGCAGTTCGAAGAGGACGAGTTCAACTTCGTGAAGACCCGCGCCGAGCACGGCACCCGCCGCGCGTTCGAACTGCGGGACGCCCACTTCGACGTGCCCGCCCCGCAGCCGTCGAGCCCGCACGGCGGACCCCAATGACGCTGCTTTAGACTTCGCCACAAAGATCCAGAGGTATCGGCATCCCACATCGAGGTCCGACGGATGACGTTCGCTCCGGAGCAGCGGACGGAGGAAGGGGCCGGCATGGCTGCCGCGGCACGGCGGAGCGAGAACGGGCGCAGCGCCCCGGCACGGGAGAAGCCGCTGCAGATCGCGGACGAGATCCGCGCGCTCATCCTGCGGGGCGAGCTGGCGGAAGGCGAGTCGCTCGGACGCGAGCCCGACCTCGTCGAGCGGTTCGGCGTTTCCCGGCCCTCGCTGCGTGAAGCCCTGCGCACCCTCGAGGCCGAAGGTCTGATCTCGGTCAAACGGGGTGCCACCGGCGGGGTCGTCGCCCATCGCCCCGACCACCGGATGACCGCGCGCACCGCAGCCCTGGTTCTCCAGGCGCGGAACGTGCCCCTCTCCGACGTCTGGGAGGCCCGGAGGCTGCTCGAGCCGATCGCTGCGCGGACGGTGGCAGCGTCGCCTTCTCACCGTGAGGCCGCCGCGGAGCTGCGGCGGCTGATCTCCGAGCAACTCGAGGCCGTGAGCGACCCGGCAGCGTTCGGGCTCGCCAACTCGCAGTTCCACGCCCGCCTCGTCGAGATGGCCGGTAATCAGACGCTCGGCATCGTCGCCGAAATGCTCAACGAGATCGTCGCCAGAGCCGTAGCGACGGTCAGCCAACCCAGCCCCGATTCCGGCACCGGCGAAGAAGGCATCGATCGGAGCGTCGTCCGGCTGAAAGGCCTCCGCGCCCAGGCACGACTCGCCGCGCTGATCGAGGACGGCGACGCGACCGCCGCCGAATCCCACTGGGCCGAGCACATGAAGGTGGTCGGCCGCGTGATGCTGGCCCAGCGAGCGAAGACCGTGATCGACCTGATGCAGCACGAGACCTGACCGGCCCTACGTCAAGCCGTCGATCGCGTACCGCTGCACGAACGAGGCAACCGACGCCGGATCGTCCGCCGTGTACGCGATCGACGCCTGGAACACCGTGAAGGACAGGATGATTCGGGCCAGCCACTCGCTGGCATCGGCGACGTCGAGATCGGACCGCACCTCGCCGTTCCGGCGCGCGCTCTCCAGGAACGGGCGGAGAAGCCGCGCCGTCCGCACCAGCGCGTGCGCGCCCTGGGTGCCGAGCATGCGGACCATGGCCACCCGATTGGCTTCCGGATCGTCGACATCCGGATGGATCGCCCGCACCATGAGTTCAGACAGTGCGCCGAGCCGGGCGGAGAGCGTCGGCTGCGGCTCCATCAGGGCCGCCGCCTCGGCGAAGAACCGGTCCGCGCCACGGTTCGACAACGCGTCGAGCAGGACTTCTCTCGACTCGAAGTAGCGGTAGAGGGTCCCGCGCGAGACCCCCGCCCCTCGTGCGACGTCCGCCATGCTCGTCTTCCCGGAACCGATCTGCTGCACGAGCCGATCGGTCGCGTCGAGCAGTCGATCGCGGACCGCCCCGTCCAGTATCACGCCACCACCGGCCCCTCTGCGCAGCGGAATCACATCGCCGCTCGATCCGGCTCGGTCGGTCATCCGAGCCCCTCGCCTCATCCGCCGAGATCGTCGGCGCCACTGCTGGACACTTGAACAGATTGTGTCTTACCGTTTCGGCAACCGCAACGGTGGTCCGCACGGGGCGAGGGTCGCCGATCCACGGAGGGGTTCCCATGACGTTGACGGCTTCGGAGCAGACGACCAGCACGGTGGTCTACGACCGCCCGTTCGACAGCGACAACCACTACTACGAGACGCTGGACGCATTCACCCGCCACCTGGACCCGAAGTACAAGGACCGCGGGATCCGCGTGATCCAGCGCGGCAAGCGCACCGAGTTGCTGGCCGGTAGCGAGCTGTTCGAGTTCGTCCCGAACCCGACGTTCGACCCCGTCATCGTTCCCGGCTGCCAGGACCTGCTCTTCCGCGGCCAGATCCCGGAGGGTGTGAGCCCGCGCGACCTGATGAAGGTCGAGCCGTTGAGCCCCGCCTACCGCGACCACGGCGTGCGACTGGGGATGATCGAGGAGCAGGGCCTGTCCGGCGTGCTCATGCTGCCGACGCTCGCCTGCGGGGTCGAAGAGGCTCTGAAGAAGGACATCCCCGCGCTGATGGCCAGCGCCAGTGCGTTCAACCGCTGGCTGGACGAGGACTGGGGCTTCGCGTACCAGGGCCGGATCTTCTCCGCCCCGATGCTCTCGTTCGCCGACCCCGACGCGGCGGTCACCGAGCTCGACTGGCTCATCGAGCGGGGTACCCGCGTCGTCTACGTGCGACCGGCCCCGATCCCGGCCGGGTACGGCCGCTCCAAGCCCTTCGGTGCGCCGGAGTACGACAAGGTGTGGGCGAAGCTGGCCGAGGCCGGCATCGTGGTCGCCTTCCACCTCAGCGACAGTGGCTACAACTCCTTAGCCGCCGCCTGGGGCGGTCCCGAGCGGTTCGTGCCCTTCCGGAACCACAACCCGCTGTCCAGCGTCCTCGTCTCCGACCGCGCCATTCACGACACCCTCGCCAGCGTCATCATGGGCGGCGTTCTGCACCGGCACCCGACGCTGAAGATCGCCAGCATCGAGAACGGCTCGGACTTCGTCCACCTGCTGATCAAGCGGCTGCGCAAGCAGGCCAACCAGAGCCCGCACGTGTTCCACGAGGACCCGGCCGACACGATCCGCAAGCACCTGTGGGTGACGCCCTACTACGAGGAGGACATCCGCAAGCTCGCCGACGTCATCGGCGTCGACAAGGTGCTGTTCGGCTCGGACTGGCCGCACGGCGAGGGTCTCGAGACGCCGACCGACTTCGTCAAGGAGCTGCACGCCTTCAACGAGGCGGAGAAGGACCAGATCATGCGCACCAACGCCCTCGACTTGCTCGGCCTGGCCTACTGATGCCGCGGGTCCACGACTGCCTCATCAACGTCCACTTCGGTGACGAGCAGCAGGCCGAGTACATGCACCGCGTCAAGAACGAGTACTTCAAGCGGGCCGACTCCATCTTCGACCCCTGGGACATGTCCGCCGTCCTCGACGAGATGGACGCCAACGGTGTCGAGCGGGCCGTCCTGACCGCCGACGTCCGCAAGCCGGGTGGTTCGCCGTACAAGTTCGTCGACGCCCACCCGGACCGATTCTCCCTCGCGCTGGGTGGATTCGACCTGCTCAAACCGATGCCGACGCTGCGCACGCTGCAGTCGATGGTCGCGGACTACCCGGTCACCTCCGCCAATGTCGGCCCCGCGTTCTGGGGCGACGGAATGTACGCGCCGGACAACGCGGTGTACTTCCCGCTGTACACGAAGTGCGCCGAGCTGGAACTGCCGCTCTGCATGAACACCGGCCTGCCGGGCCCCCCGATCCCCGGCGAGGCGCAGAACCCGATCTACCTCGACCGGGTCTGCGTCCGGTTCCCCGAGCTCAAGCTCTGCATGATCCACGGCGCCGACCCGTGGTGGGACACCGCGATCCGGCTGCTCGGCAAGTACCCCAACCTGCGCCTGATGACCTCGGCCTGGGCACCGAAGTACCTGCCGGAGAGCCTGCTGCACTTCATGCGCACCCGCGGCAAGAACAAGGTCATCTTCGCGTCCGACGCCCCGGTGCTCTCTATCACCCGCACGGTCGGCGAGGCGACGAAGCTCGACCTGCCGCCCGAGGTCATGGACAACTACCTCTACGGCAACGCCGAGCAGTTCTTCTTCCAGAACCTGGGAGTCCACGCATGAGTGACCTCCTCGTGGAACGTTCCGACGGCCTGGTCACGGTCACGTTCAACCGGCCGGCGAAGAAGAACGCGATCAACGCGTCCATGTGGAACGCGCTGGACGGTGTCCTGACCGAAGTGATGTACGACCCGGCCGACCGCGCGCTGATCCTCACCGGGTCCGGGGGGCACTTCTCCGCAGGCGCCGACCTCGGCGGGAGTCCCAGCGGCACGGGGCTGACCGGACGGCCGACCCAGGCGATCGTGCACGAGATGCGCGCGGCCGGGGAGATCGTCCACCGCCTCCAGCGACTGCCGAAACCCACGGTCGCCGCGGTCGACGGCGTGGCGATCGGAGTCGCCCTGGGGCTCGCTCTCGCCTGCGACCTGATCGTCTGCTCCGACCGGGCCCGCTTCGCGGAGGTCTTCGTCAAACGAGGGCTCGCGCTCGACGGCGGGACGTCGTGGACGCTCCCCCGCCAGATCGGGCTCCGACGGGCGAAGCAGCTGGCGTTCTTCGGAGACTTCCTCGACGCCCAGCAGGCGGAGCAGTGGGGATTGGTCAACGACGTCGTTCCGGCCGACGATCTGGCCAAGGCCGCGCAGGAGTGGGGCCGACGGCTCGCGACCGGGCCGACCACCGCATTGAGCCTCATCAAACGCCTGCTGGATGCCGAAGGAAGCTTCGAGCAGGCCCTCGAGGACGAGGCACGGGCCCAGCACATCGCGTACACCACCGAGGACATGAAAGAAGGCATCCAGGCCTTCCTGGAACGCCGCGACCCGAACTTCACGGGTGCGTGAGGCCATGACCGTCGATCTGATACCCGCTCCTACCGAGGAGCAGGCGATGGTGCTCGACGCCACCGTCCGGTTCATCCAGAACGAGTTCCCGCTCACCAGGGTCCGGGAGCGGGTCGACGGCCGGGACGGCGTCGGCAGCGGGTACCGGAAAGGCGCGGCCGAGCTGGGCTGGTTCGGCATGCTCGCCGACGAGACGCACGGCGGCGGCAGCGCGTCGGACAACGGCCTGGTCGACGCCGCGATGATCGCCGCGGAACGCGGGGCGGTCCTCCAGCCGGGGCCGTACGTGGGGCACAGCGTCGTCGTGCATGCGCTGTCCACCGCGGGCGGCGACCCGCGGCTCCCGGATCTCCTGCAGGGCAATTCGTGGGCGACGTGGATCCCCGGCGGCGCCGAGCTACGGGGTTCGGCGCTGCACGGCGTCGTCGGGGCTGCGGCCGAGATCGATGACTGCGCCTGGCTGCTGGTCACCGCCCGGTCGCCGGAAGGGCCGGCACAGCTGCTCGTACCGACCGACGCGCCCGGCCTGACGGTCCACCCCCTCGATGGCCTGGACCTGACGCGTCGCTGGTTCCGCGTCGAGTTCGACGGCGTGGTGCCGGACACGGTCATCGGCGGTCCCGGCGCCGAGACCGCACGGGCTGTCGCACGACAGGAGCAGATCGCCGCTGTGCTCTCGGCTGCCGAAGCCGTCGGCGCGATGCACGCGAACTTCGCGCTCGCGCTGGAGTACGCGAAGTCGCGCATCGCGTTCGGACGGCCCATCGGGTCGTTCCAAGCGATCAAGCATCTGCTGGCCGACACCAGCCTGTGGCTGGAGATGTCCAAGGCCATCGTCGCCAACGCGGCCGAAGCGCTGGGACAACGCGACGTGACCGGCGGAGCGGCCCTCGCCCACGCCGCGAAGTCGTTCGTCGGCGAACGTAGCGCCGAGCTGACGCAGAACTGCTTCCAGATCTTCGGCGGGATCGGCTACACCTGGGAGCACGATCAGCACCTGTTCCTCCGCCGGCTCGCCGCCGAGCGGGTCGCGTTCGGCTCACCGTCCTGGCACCGCGACCAACTTCTGAAGCTGGGGAACCTATGAGCGAGGACCTGGACGCCTACCGGGCACGAGCCCGGGAGTGGATCGCCACCAACCTGGAACGCCGCACTCCCGGCGGCCGCAACCCGATGTTCGGAAGTGACCACCGCACCGACGCGTACATCGCCGAGCAGCGCGCCCTGCAGCGGCGCCTGTGGGAAGCCGGCTACGCCGGTATCACGTGGCCGACGGAGTACGGCGGGCAGGGGCTGGGGCCGGAGTACCAGCGCGCCTTCGACGAGGAAGCCAAGGGTTACGCTCGCCCCGACTTCGGCGTCATCGGCGGCACGACGTTCGGCGTCTGCGCGACGACCATGCTCGCCCACGGATCACCAGAGTTCCTCGAGCGCCACATTCCCCGGGTGTTGGCCGGGGACGAACTCATCGCCCAGTTCTTCTCTGATCCCGAAGCCGGCTCCGACCTCGCTGGTGTGCGCACTCAAGCGGTGAAGGACGGTGACCGCTGGATCCTCAACGGCTCGAAGATCTGGAGCAGCGGCGCTTACCTCGCCGATTACGGGCTCTGCCTGGCCCGCACCAACTGGGACGCCCCGAAACACCGCGGCCTGACCTGGTTCGCGGTACCGACGAACGCCCAGGGCGTCACCGTCCAGCGAATCAAGCAGATCAACGGCGACGCCGAGTTCTGCCAAGAGTTCTTCGACGACGTCGAGCTGACCGATGACGACATCGTCGGGCAGGTCAACGACGGCTGGACCGTCACCCAGACCATGCTGTACTTCGAACGCGGCGGCGGTGGCACCGCGACCGCCCACGCCGCACGGCCGATCGGAATCGCGCCCGATCTGGTAGAGCTCGCCACGGCGGCCGGCCGTCTCGGCGATCCACACGCTCGCGACCTCCTCGCCAAGGCCCATGTCGACGACCTGGTCCGCGCGGCGATGGCGCGCCGGGTGGGTGCACTGATGGCCGCAGATCCGGTCCGGGGCGCCAACATCGCTTCGTACGGCAAGCTCATGTCCGGCGTCTTCGATCCACGTCGGGCCGCGTTCGCGATGGAGCTCGCCGCCGACCACGCGGTCGTCTGGGAGAGCAGCGACTCCCCCGCCGCCGACGCCGCGACCGGGCTGCTGAACGGCAGGTTCATGTCGATCGCCGGCGGGACCTGCGAGATGCAACGCAACTCCATCTCCGAACGCGTGCTCGGGCTACCCCGCGAGCCGTCGTTCGACTCCCGCAAGCCGTTCCGCGACGTGCTCCGGGATGCCCAGAACTGGTCCGGCCGGGTCGGCTGACCGATGCCCCTCAGCGAATCACAACCCACAGCCGACGAAACGACTACCGCCCTGCTGCGGCAGGCACGTCAGACTCTCACCGCGCCCGGTACACCGTTCGAGATCCTCGAGGAGGACGTCCGGGGCAACCGGATGCCGGTGTTCCGCCATCGCATCCCCTCGTTATCCGACCTGTTCCAGACGTCGCGGCGACACGACACCCGCACGTACGTCGTCGACGGCGACGTGCGACTCGACTTCCGGACGCATGCGGAGCTGGTCGACGCGCTCGCGGCCGCCCTGCAGACGGAGTTCCGCGTGCGGCCCGGCGACCGGGTCGCGCTCTACGCCGCCAACCGTTGGGAGTGGATCGTCTGCTTCTGGGCGATCACCGTCGCCGGCGCGATCCCGAGCGCCTTCAACGGATGGTGGAGCGTCGACGAGTTCACCGCGGCCGCCCGCCTGGTGGAGCCGGTCTTACTGATCGGCGACGGACCTCGTCTCGAACGCGCGGCCGAGTCGGGGCTGGCGCTGCGCCTACTCGGAATGGACGAAGATCTCCCGGCCGTGCTGGATCGGCACCGCCGCCTGAGTCCCACGCCGGCGCCGGTCAGCGAGGACGACCCGGCGATGTTGATCTTCACCAGCGGCACGACCGGCCGGGCGAAAGCGGTCGCCGTGCCCCACCGGGCGGTGTCCGGACACCTCCAGCTGGTCGGCCTCGCCGAGACCGCGGCCCGGGTCGCGTTCTTCGGGCAGCCGGTGCCGGCCGCCGACGATCCGGTCCCGGTGAGCGACGACGTCGTCTTGCTGACGTCCCCGCTGTTCCACGTCTCGATGTTGTACGGCGCGGTCTTCCCCACGCTGGCCAAGGGATCCCAGATGGTTGTCGTCCCCGGCCGCTTCGACCCGGAACGCGTCCTCCGGGTGATCGAGCAGGAGCGAGTGACCATGTGGATGGCGCTCGGCAGTGCTGCCCCGCGGCTGTGCGCCTCCCCTGCTCTTGGACGCTACGACACCAGCAGTGTCCGTGTGCTCGGGGTCGGCGGCGCCCCGGTCAGCCCGGCGGTGCAGCGCGGCCTGCGGGAGGCGTTCCCCAGTGCGTCTCAGGCACTCGGCATGGGCTACACCAGCACCGAGGCCGGCGCCACGGTTGCGAGCATCAACGGGCCGGAGTACGTCGCTCATCCGACCTCGACCGGCCGGGTCTTCCCCACCACCACGGTCGAGCTGCGGGATCCCCTCGGCGCACCCGTCCCGGAGGGCGAACTCGGCGAGGTCCACGTCCGCAGCCCGTACGTGATGCTCGGCTACTGGAACGACCCGGATGCCTCCGCCGCGGTGCTCAAGACCGGAGGCTGGCTGGCGATGGGCGACATGGCGCGCCTCCGGAGCGGTCTGCTGTACATCGACTCCCGGGCCCGGGACATGATTCTCGTCAGTGCCGAGAACGTGTCCCCCACCGAGGTCGAGTACCGACTGGACGAGCATCCGGACGTGTTGGAAGCCGCCGTCTTCGCGGTCGACGACGACCTCACGGGCGACGCGGTGTGCGCCGTGGTGGTCACCGGGCCGACGAGCTCCGTGGGCACCGCAGAGCTGACCGCGTGGTGCCGCAGCGGCCTCGCCCACTACAAGGTGCCGACACAGTGGCACCTCACGCAAGAGCCGCTGCCACGGACGGCGAGCGGGAAACTCGTCAAAAGCATCCTGCGGGATCAGCTCACGAACGCGACGATCGACAGCTGACTACGGGCAGTGGCCCGGCGACGGGTCGCCGCCGGAATCACGCCCCGGTCAGGCCATCGATGGCGTACCGCTGCACGAACGAGCTCACCGACTCCGGATCGTCGGCCTCGTACGCGATCGAGGTCTGGAACACCGTGAACGACAAGAGCATCCGGGCCAGCCACTCGCTGGCGTCGTCGACGTCGAGGTCCGTCCGCACCTCTCCGCGTTCCAGTGCGGCTTGGATGTAGGGACGCAAGAATTTCGACGTCCGGCGCAGCGCCTGAGGACTCTGGGTGATCAGCATCCGGATCATCGCCGTCCGACTGTTGCCGAACTGATCCGGGCCCGGGTGAAGGGCCCGGATCATCGTCTCCGAGAACTTCCCGACCTGCTCGGCGAGGCCGGTGCTCGCGTCCATCGCCGCGGCGGCGTCCGCGAAGAACCGATCGGTCGTGCGCTGCGACAAGGCGTCGAGCAGCGTCTCGCGCGAGTCGAAGTACCGGTACAGCGTCCCGCGGGAGACGTTGGCCGCGCGCGCGACGTCGGCCATGCTCGTTTTGCCGATGCCGATCTGCTTCATCAGACGCTCGGTCGCGTCGAGCAACCGCTCAGCCGTGTCGCCGTCGGAGGGACCCGCCTTCTCCGCCAGGCCGGCCGCGGGCCAGAGCCCGTCTGTCATCCTGTCGGTCCCCTCGCCTCGATACGTCTCGACGCAGTCTACGTTCCTGCACTGAAGAGGGGTTGAAACGGTCAATCAGCGACCGGCGGGCGCAGATCAGCGAGTGTCTTCGACCTCGAGGAACACAGCACGGCGGCCGGGGCGAGAGGGAAGCGCCGAGCGCGTCTTCGGGAACCCAACCTCTCCGGACGCGCGCGGAGGTTGATATTCGGGAAATCGGCCCGATGGGCGGGCACCGCTAGCGACCCCCCTCCGCGCGGAGGCATGTCACGGTCTCGCGGGGTACCTCGTCAGGTCGGCATGAACGACATCGTGACCACCGGATCCACCGGCGTCATCGGGCGGCGCGCCGTTCGCGACCTGCTGGCCGCCGGCCACCACGTCACCGGCGTGACGCGATCCGCGCGCGGCCGTGAGCGGCTGCAGAGCCTCGGGGCCAGGGCCATCGAGGCCGACGTGTTCGACGAGGCGCCGCTGCGCCGCGCGTTCGACGGAGCGGACGCCGTCGTCAACCTGCTGACGCACATCCCGAGCGCCGATCGGATGGCCGACCCGTCCGCCTGGGAGGAGAACGACCGCGTGCGCACCGAGGCGTCGACGGCGATCGCGCGCGCTGCCAGTGCCGCCCGCGTACCCCGGCTCCTGCAGGAGTCGATCGCGTTCGTGTACGCCGACGGCGGCGACGCGTGGCTCGACGAGTCCGCGCCGGTCGTCGGCGACGGCGTGACGACAACCGCGCTGACGGCCGAGCACAACGCGCACGTCTGCTATCGCCGCTGATTATTCCCGTGGCGGTGATCGTGGTCGGACAGGTGTCGGGTGCTTGATGCGACGCTCCTGTGCGGCAAGCCAGCCGGTCGGCAGATAGACCTGGTCGACCAGAGCGCGACGGTGATGAAGAGGATCTGTTCCGGGATTCGGAACCACAAGGGGGGTCGCGGGGTCGCCGTTGAGAGGCACGTGTTCGATCGCCGCGTAGACGTTCGCCGGGAGCATCAGTAAGAACAGGACGGCGAGGCCGATCCCGGTGGCGGCGCGGGTTTTGGAGATGACGAGTCCGAGCGCGCTGAGGAGTTCCAGCGCACCGGTCGCATAGACCATCAGGTCGGGGAAGGGCACGAGCGGCGGAACCATGGCCGTCAGGTCGGCGTGGCTGGGCATCGCCGAGACGCTGTCCGGCGCGAAGTGTGCCGCGCCGGTGAAGAGCAGCATCGTGGCCAGCGCGTGGGCTCCGCTGGTCCGCCAGTCGGCGAATCGGCGGATGCCGAGGACCCCCAGCAGCCGGTAACCCAGCCAGGGGCCGATGAGCAGGAGAACAGTGTCGAACATTTTCGTCCTTCGGTCAGCGCGCAGTGAAGAACAGGGCTGCGCCGTAGGCATCGCGGGCCGAGACGAAGAAGCCGTCGCCGGTGGTCCGGGTCGCGGTGCCGCCGTTCTCCACGACGTCACGTGCGGTCGCGAGGTCGTCGACCCGAATGGTCAGGGCAGCCAGGTAGGACGGGGCGGGGACGGGCTGGTCGGGCAGCACGGCGGGGGCATCCGAGGCTCGGACGATCTCCAGCCGTCCGGTGCTCATACGCAGCACGGTGACCGGCCCGCGTCGCTCGACGGTGGGTCGCAGGACGCGGGTGTATCGGTCGGTGGTGTCATCGAAGGCGTCGTCCTCGGCGACGATCAGCACCGCGTCCAGTGCGCGTGCCCCGTTGCGGTGGTGCAAGTAGCGCGGTTGATGCACGTACTCGCGGGTGAGGTGCTGCGCGAAGCCGAGGTGCCCTTCCGGTGTGGAGCGCGGATCGACGTGCACTGCCCGGGCTCGCACCGTCCGCGGTCCGTCCTCGGTGTCGACGTCGCGTTCCAGATCCAGTACGCCCGAGGTGCGGAGTCCGGCGTCGTCGAGGTGTGCGGCGGT